>JAPOOS010000313.1 GCA_026713305.1 Paracoccaceae bacterium | reverse complement strand
GGTGGCGAGTCACAGCACCACGTTGCGCTGGTGTCCCTCTTGGGGGGAGCGACGGCTCCGGGGGGGTGTGTTTCGGTGGTTAAGTTTTGAGGGCGCGGCAGGCCCCCGTAAAAAAGCCAGTGGCGCCCGTCATGGGTATGGTCGCTAGACGGTGCCACCCAGGGAATCTGCCAGAGAGGCCATTTCCTGGCCTCCGGCCATGAGGTCCTGCAACTCCTCAGGTGTGATTTCGCCCCGCTTTGCGGTGCCGAGAGTCTTTCCCCTGTTGAGCACGGTGAAGCGATCGCCCACCGCCAGTGCATGGCGCACATTGTGGGTGATCAGCACAACGCCAATCCCCTGTCTGCGGACGCTGTCCACCGTCTTCAACACATTGGCGGTCTGTCGAACGCCAAGCGCCGAAGTTGGTTCGTCCAAGATAAGCACCTTGGCCCCGAAAAAGACCGCACGGGCTATGGCGACAGTTTGACGCTCACCCCCCGACAAGGTGCCGACCGCCTGATCCGGCTCCCTGAGGTTGATGCCCATTTTGCGCATCTCCCTCATCGTGGTTTCGGCGGCAAACTTGGTGTCGTACCGCTTGAACACTCCCTTGCCCTTGGCAGGTTCCCGTCCCATGAAGAAATTGCGGGTGACCGACATCAGCGGAATCATCGCCAAGTCCTGGTAAACAGTTGCAATTCCGGCGTTCATCGCCTCCCGCGGGCTGTCGAAGACAGTTTCGGTGCCGCCGATGAACATTCGCCCGCGTGTGGGCTGATGAACCCCTGCCATGGTTTTGATGAACGTTGACTTGCCTGCACCGTTGTCTCCGAGCAGGCAATGACATTCAGCGCTGCGAACGTTGAAGGAAACTCCCGCCAATGCAATGACATTGCCGAAATGCTTTTCAATGTTCTCCATTTTTACGATTTCTGTAGACACATCAACGCTCCCCGGTAACGCGCTTGCGGATCATGTTGTTGAAAAGAACAGCAACGAGCAGCATCCCACCTAGAAACACCAGGTACCAGTCTTGGTCAATCTGGGTGTAGGTGAGTCCAATCAACACCATGCCGAATATTATTGCCCCGAAAAAGGCCCCGATTGCCGAGCCGTAGCCTCCCGTAAGCAGGCAGCCGCCAATGACTGCGGCGATTATGGCTTCAAATTCCTTCTGAGTCCCACGGCGGGCATCGGTCGACCCAGAGTCGAGGACGGTGATAATTGCCACCAGCGCGGCACAGCATGCCGTCAGCATGAACAGACTAAGCTTGACCTTGCGTACGGGCACACCGGAATTGGATGCTGCGTTGGCGTCACCGCCCGAAGCGAATATCCAGTTGCCGACCGGAGTGCGAAGCAGGACGTAGGTCGCCGCAATTGCAATCAGGACAAACCAAAGGATCTCGACTGGAATGCCCTGCACTTTCGGCGTTCCGTTCTGGAACTTGTCGATCAGGTCTCGTTCTGCCAACCAAAGGAACATTCCCGGGAACGCGTCGCCGCTGAACACACCGGCAAGGAAACTTCCCTCGACGGCGTCACGGACTCCTCGAAGCTGCGTGGAGCCTCCGGTAGCCCATTTCAGGCCGACCAGCGACAGGCCGCGAAAGATAAACAGGAAGGCCAGCGTCACAATAAAGGACGGCAGCCCCGTTCGGAGGACGATTTGCCCGTTGATGGAGCCCACCACCGCGGCAAAAACAAATGTTAAGGGGATGGAGATGTACAGCGGAATCCCAAAGGTTACGACGCAGGCTCCGAAGAACAGTCCGGCAAAGGCGATCATTGACCCCACCGAGAGGTCAAACTCGCCGCCGATCATGAGCAGCGCGGCGCCAATTGCCAGTATTCCCAACTGTGCCGCCGGAGACATGAAGTTCATGAATCCGGCCAATGAAAACATTGACGCGTCCGCAGTTATTCCAAAGAAGATGATGACAAGCACGACCCCAGCAAATGCTCCCAGCTCCGGCCGCTTCATCAGCCGGGCCATGAATGAGATTTCCTTGAGTCTCTCGTCACCGGGTGCTGGATCTTGAGTCATTCTTTCACCACGTGACTACTAATGATGCAAGCAGGGCGCTCCACGGCGCCCTGCAGTTGTGCCTTTTGGCAATCATCGAATGCCTTGTGCGGAGAGTTCCACCACTTGAGCAGCTTTGTCCTGGGTTATGAGGTTCGGGCCGGAGGGCACGTCGCCACCGGGCACAAGTCCGTAATCCGCATGGAGCGCCAAGAACACCACCGGAAGGTAACCCTGAAGAAACTGTTGCTGGTCGATTCCGAACGCCGCGTCTCCAGCAGCGATCGCGTCGAGAAAGCTCGCAGACAGGTCGAATGTCGCAATGTTGACGTCGCCCAAGCGACCGGATGCCCTGACCGCTGCCAGACAATGTTCGCCGGATGAGCTTGCGCCAAGCGCCATTACCGTGTCGATGTCGGGATCGGAATCCAGAGACGCCCTCACCTTGGCTTGAATTTCAGCTGGATCGTTGGTCGTGGGAAGAACTGTGACATCGCCGCCAAATCCCTCTGCAAATCCGGCACATCGAAGGTCGAGCGCGACGTTTCCAACTTCATGATTGACGCAAAGCGCCTTCTGGCCACCCATATCCGCAAGGGCTTCGCCAGCTGCGAACCCGGCATCAAACTCGTCCTGTCCGACGTGGAGAAGAGCGCCAAGTTCCTTGGCAACGTCGGAACCGGAATTCATCGAAATGACGGCTATGCCGGCTGCAACGGCCTTTTCAATTGATGGGCCAAGTGCATCGGCGTCGGGAATGGAAACCACCAATCCATCTGGTTCCTGGTTGACCGCAGCGTCGATGAGCTGGCTCATGGCAACCATGTCAAAGGTTTCGGGAGCGCGGTAGGACACGTTGGCGCCTGTGTGTTCGGCTGCCTTGTCAACACCGTTCTTGACAACTGACCAGAAAGCATCGTTTGCCTGTCCGTGAGACACCACGATTATATCAGCAGTCAGCGCCGGTGTCGCCGACAGCCCTGCCACCACCAAGGCGGCGGTTAATATTCTCTTCATGTTCTTCCTCATTGTCTATGTGAATTGAACACACTGCCATTGGCAGCGTGGTACACTATGGCCGGCGATCAATAGGACTTGAATGCAAATCTTGCAAACGGGAATCTCCCACCAGCCAACGGCTTGCATGCATTGGGGACAGGTCAAAGTTTGGACCCTTTACTTAATTGCACATCGTCGATTTGCCCGGTTCGATGCACATGGTGATGCAGCTGCGCGATGGCAGCGATGAAGGAACCCCTGGGTCGCCGAAGAGCATGTCAGTCGAATCAAGCAACTGCTTCCAAGTCCGGAAGTATCGCGAGAATCCGTGACAGGAGGGTTTCGAGCGGCATCGTTCATGTCCACAAGAAGGGCATGCGCTGGAGTGACGCACCCGCCGGAGTGCGGCTCCTTTTGGACTCCCTGCAACCGATGCGTGCGCTGGAGCGGGAAATGGCCTCATCGAGCGGTGACGCAACGTCACAGCGCCGAGGACAGCCTCGCCAATCCGTCCAAGGCGCGTCTCGTCCCGGAACCATGTCTCCAAGAGCAGCCCGGTGGCGGCAGGAGGCAGCAGCCCGGCAACAGTCTTGCCGAAGGTCTCTCGAATCTCCAGCTTTTTCATCGCATCCGCCTTCGCATGCACCGGACGTGCCCAAGCCTCCGAAGTCGTTCCCGGCGCCTGCTAAATCCGCGAACGGGTGGAATTTTCGCCAAGAGTCGGGTTTAAGGACTTTTGGATTGAACATCACATCGCCGGAACGGTCAGGGAGCGACACTGGTGAACAAAGCCTACATTTGCGATTACATCCGCACTCCAATTGGGCGTTATGGAGGGAGCCTGTCAGCGGTTAGACCCGACGATCTTTGTGCACACACAATGAAGGCGCTGCTAAGCCGTCATGAAGGGGTTCCCGGCGGCAGCGTTGATGAAGTTTGGATCGGCTGCGCCAACCAGGCTGGTGAAGACAATCGAAACGTTGCCCGCATGGCGGTTCTGCTGGCAGGCATGCCAAGCACGGTTCCCGCGGTCACCATCAACCGATTGTGCGCTTCCGGATTGGATGCCGTAATTGCCGCGGCCAGGGCAATAAACGTAGGACAGGCTGATTTGGCCATTGCCGGTGGCGTCGAAAGCATGTCGCGCTCGCCCCTTGTGTTCGCCAAGGCCGAAACAGCGTTTTCCAGGAAGCAGGAAGTGTTCGACACGACACTGGGCTGGCGCTTTGTGAACCCCAGGCTGAAGGCCGAACATGGAGTGGATTCCATGCCGGAAACCGCTGAAAACGTTGCAAGAGACTTTGGCGTAACGCGCGAGGCGCAGGACAAGTTTGCACTGGCATCGCAACGGAAAGCCGCAGCCGCAATCGCCAACGGCCGCATGGCGATCGAAATCGTTCCCGTCACGATCAGTCCGCGCAGAGGCCCTACGGTCACGGTGGCGAATGACGAACACCCGCGTGAGACGTCGTTTGCCAAGTTGAGTGCACTCCCCGCTCCCTTTGCCGCCGACGGCACCGTAACGGCGGGCAATGCCTCCGGCATCAACGATGGCGCGGCAGCAATGTTGATCGCTTCGGACAGAGCCGTCGATCAGTTTGGACTTGAACCGCTTGCCAGCATCCTCGGCGGTTGCTCCGCCGGTGTTGAACCGCGTGTCATGGGCATCGGCCCGGCCCATTCCACGCGCCGGTTGCTCCAGCACATTGAGCTTGACGTTGAAGACTTTGATGTCATCGAATTGAATGAAGCCTTTGCCAGCCAGTGTCTTGCCACAATGCGTCTGCTTGGCCTCAGCGATGATTGCTCCAGAGTGAACGTCAATGGCGGAGCCATCGCTCTAGGCCACCCGCTTGGGATGTCGGGCGCCCGAATTGCTGGCTCGGCAGCGCTGGAGCTGTCGCTTTCAAACCGGCAAACAGCCTTGGCCACCATGTGCGTCGGAGTCGGACAGGGCGTGTCGCTCGCGCTGAAACGAGCTTGACGTGTACTGCTACCCCTACAGTTCCGAATGGATGTCGGGTCTGCTCGGAGACCCCGAGGTCGAGGAGCTGTTCGATGCAGCAACCATGCTGATGCACATGCTGCGCATGGAGGCGGCAGTTGCGCGCATTCAGGCCAGTCTGGGGATGATTTCCCCTTCCTCCGCCGAAGAGATTGCAACTGCAATCCGCGGCTTTGAACAGGATGACCAGAGGCTGGAACGAAGCGTCGCGCGTGACGGAATGGTCGTGCCGGGACTTGTAAGACAGGTACGGCAGGCGTTGTCCGAACAGGCAGGCCGAGAGTTCCACTTGGGACTAACCAGCCAAGACTTGATCGATACGGCAATGGCCATGGCTGTTGCCCGATTTGTGCCCTTGCTGAAGCAGCGCTTGGCAAGGCTTGACCGGTCGCTGGAAAGGTTCGATGCAGCCTGTGGCTCTGTGACTGTCAACGGCTACACGAGAATGCAGGCAGCCAAGCCGATTGCACTGAACCATCGCATCGGCGTTTGGCGAACCCTTCTTGCGGAGCACGGCACGCTGGTTGGCGACAGCGGCGACAAGGCGGCGAAACTCCAACTCGCAGGTCCGGTCGGAACAGGTGAGGAACTGGGAGAGTTCGCGCCGGAAATCCGGCGCAAGCTGGCGCGAACGCTGTCGCTCGCCTTCGACGACTCAAACTGGCAAACCAATCGTGCGGCATTGGCAAGCTTTGCTTCCGCATGCAGTTCCCTGGCATGCGCCATCGCCAAGATTGGCAAGGACCTGGCTCTCATGGCACAACTTGGCGACGTTGGGTTCAAGGGAGGCGGCACCTCTTCGGCGATGCCTCACAAGTCCAATCCAATTGGTGCGGAGACCATGATTGCGATCGGCCATTTCGCGGCGCTGCTTCTGCCGGGCATGCACTATGCGTTGATGCACGAACAGGAACGGTCCGGCTCCATGTGGACGCTGGAATGGATGATCTTTCCGCAGATTTGCGTG
>JAPOOS010000185.1 GCA_026713305.1 Paracoccaceae bacterium | reverse complement strand
GCCCGAGCTCGTCCCCACGTGCAGGGGTTTTCCACAGACAATTGCGGTACATTGACATCTTGGTGCATGAGGTTTCGCATGGCCGTGCCAGTTTCGACGGAAAGAACAATTCTTCCGAAAGGCGATGAACGGTGCCGTCATGAAACAACCCGCTGAGAATCCTCCTTCCCCGGCTCCTGCCGCAATGCACGAACGCGGAGCCACACTGATTGAAGTTGCCCTCTTCACTGTCATAGCGCTTGGCATTGTGATTGGAGGCATCGTGTTCTTCGAACAAGCCTCAACCTCCGCGAAGACAACCGAGTCGGTGCGTACGCTGGCGTCGCTGCAATACCAGGTCAGATCGATATTCCAGTCCCAAACAAGTTTCGGGACAGCTGACCTGACCGATCTGATCATCACTTCGAAGGCGGTTCCAACCAACATGCTCGCCGACACTGACAGTGACGGCGACGCCGACGCCATCATGAACGAATTCGGCGGCACCGTCACGGCAACCGGCGCAACCAACCAGTTCAAGATCGCCCTGACAAGGATCCCGGTCGATGTGTGCAGCAGAATTGTGCCCTTCGACTCGACGGGAGCCGGCCTCATCGGAACCGGAATTGCATCGGTTTCGGATGGAACCGCCACTGACACAGATGGACTCGCCGCGGCCGATGCCGGCACATTCTGCTCAAAGAATGCGTCAGGCGGTTTGGTGACTCTGACGTGGGTGTTCAATCCCTGAGCGCTTCACAGCTTTTGCCACCCAACAGCAGTTCGACAGGCACGGCATTCCTGCCTCCTCGATTTCCGGAAACCGTATGCTGCCCGTGGCGGCGAAAGGAGCGTTTCCAATGAAGCGTTTCAGGCACAACTATGGCGAAGCCGAGACTGCCCGCATGCGATATGAGCATTGGGTTCGCAGTCATGAACGAATGTCCCGTGCAGTGCTGGCGATGAGCGCAATCACGCTGGTCTCGCTCGCCGCGGGATTGTGGGGAGTGACAAGCAAGCCTGACCCCGTCTATTTCGCGGCTAGGCAGAACGGCGGCATACTTCCGCTCATTCCGATATCCACACCCTTTCTGTCCGACGGGCAGGTCACGAACTTCGCCGTTGGCGCGGTGACGCATGCGCTCACGCTGGACTTTGCCAACTGGCGAAGCGACCTCGCCGCCGCTTCCAGCTATTTCGAGAAGCCGGACGGCTGGAACGCCTTTCTCGATGCCGTCGAGAGCTCCGGCATGCTGCGTTACATCAGGGAACATCGCCTGGTTTCGACCGTCGTTGCCAACGGCGCCACCATCGTCAGTTCGGGCATTGACGAAGGCAGGCGATTCAGCTGGAAGGTCCAGATTCCCCTCAACATCACCTACGAGTCGGCGAGCGAAATCAGCCGCGACAGCCTGCTTGCAGAGGTTGTGGTTTCCCGCCTGCCAGCCTGGGAGGCGCCGGAGGCCGTCGGCATAACACGCATCGTCGTTCACTCTGGCCGCGTGGAATCTTCTCCGTGAACTTCGCGCCGAAGCATGTCCTTGCGAAGGCGGCCCCTGCCGCATTTCTGGCCGGATTTCTCGGCGCCACCCACGCCGGTTCGCAATCTCCATCCGAGGTTGGGACGGCAAGCGCAGTAGACCAACAATCTCAAATGGCGTTGTGTGGCGTTGAAGCCGACGGCAGTCCTTCCGCCGTGCCGGATGCAGGAAAGGTCGATGCTGGACTTTGCAGAAACGATGGCGGCAGTTCGCCCACCATTGCGCAAACAGATGGCGCTGCAGACTCCGGGCCTCGCACACAAGGCTTCACTGACGCACTCGAACTTGCCTTTCCGATGACGCCGGACATGATCCGCACCTATCGCAGGCATCTTTCGGAAACTGAGCGCACCGCGCAGGAACAGGTCGAGCCCCGCAGTTTGTCCAATGCGCAGCTGGTGTCGCTTGACCCGGGAACCAAGCCTCCGGAGGTCATGCTGGCTCCCGGAATTGCCACCGCCCTGGGGATCTACGATGCGTCCGGAATGCCCTGGCCAATTCGCCAGTACGTTGTCGGCGACGGGGAAGGCTATCAGATCGTTCAACTGGGCGAGAATTCCAACACGTTGACGATCTCGCCGCTGCGCCGCTTCGGGTGGTCCAACCTGGTGATCGCCTTGCTCGGCGAAGCGCAGCCGGTCGTGCTGCACCTTCTCGTCACTGAAGAGTCCGCCCACTATCGGAGCGACATCCACGTCACACGATTGGGGCCAAACGCCTCCGCAACGAATGCCACAAGTCCTTGGCCGCTGGCTAGGGCAGGCGACCGGGAACTCTTGGCGCTTGCCAGCGGAACCTCCTTTCCGGATGCAACTTCGAAGCTGGACGTCCAGGGCCATCCAGTTGACGCATGGCTGGAAGGGGAAAGCGTTCTGTTGCGAACTCGGCATCCACTGCTCTCCCCTGCCTGGTTGGATTCGATTTCGGGACCGGAAGGCATCCGGGCCTATCGACTTCCCCTTCAATCGACATTGCTCCTTGCCGTGGACGACAGGGTTGTCAGAGCCGAACTGGAACTGCCTTGAACCAAACAACCCAATCCCGCGGGTCAGCAAAGGGACCGAGGCAAAACGTTCGCCAGCCGCTTTCGGCTTGGATTTCGGCACTTGGTTCAAGTGCAGCCAACCGTTTCTCCCGTCGAAGCGGCTCCTCAAGGCCCGCTTCGACTCGAACGAGGAGCGCCGGGAAGTGGAGAATTTCGGGTCGCGCAAAGCTCCTGATCTTCGTGACCCTCGCCGGCGGACTGGTCTATCTTGGGTTTGCCTCGCAAGAGGGACAGAAGTCTCATATCGCTCGACTGCCCAATCTCGACGCAACCCCTGGTGGAGAGCGTCAGCGCGAGTCCGCCCAGTATCAGGACACGCTGAGGGCAGCCAACGACCTGAATCTTGAACGTGCACGGAGCGAGGGAAATTCCTTTGTCCTCGTGCCCGAGGCCATACCCAGGCTAGTCGAAACACCAGACCTCGCCACAGGCGGCAGACCGGGTGACCAAGTCCAGGGCAGGAGACATTCGGCCGATTCACTGGAGCGCGCCGCCGGCGTTGGCAGCGAAGCAGCCGCCAGTCCCACGGTGAACGCCAACTCTGTCATGCGCAGCGCTTCGGAAGGCAAATCGGCCCATGACGCCGAATTCACGGCAACTACCCTGCTGCCCACCGGTTCAAACGTCGGCACGCTGGTTGAGTCGCCCGGGGAGTTTTCTCCCGATGAAATAGCCAAAATGGCTGTTCCATCCTCGGGCACAACTGCCGGCACAAGAGCGCTTCGAACAGGCGAAGCCACGCCGTTCGAACCGTCGACATCATGGGATGAAGCGGACGTGGCCGCGCTAAGGCAGGCAATGCTTGCCCAAATGAATGCCATCGCCGCGGGTCTGGCAATTGGCCCGGCCGCCAGCAGAGTGCTCATTTCCGATGCTGCCAGCGTGCATCAGGAATCGAGTGGAATCCTTGGGGACCGGCAATCCGCAATGATCCTGGAAAATGGCGCCGAGCAAGCAAGCAGCGTCGTGGACATCGTCGCGGCGCCTTCGCCAATCATCCCTGCCGGCGCAATCCTTTACGGAGAGGCCATGAACGAAGTCAATTCCGACCACCCGACGCCAGTGCTCGTTGAGGTCACCACAGGTCCCTGGAAGGAGTGGCGCTTGGTCGGCAAGTTTTCCGTTGCCGAGGACCATTCGGGACTGATCGTCGAGTTCGACAGCCTTGTCAGGCCAACCGGCCAAACAACCCCGGTTGAAGCTCTTGCCATTGACGGGATCACGGGCAGGTCCATGGTTGCCAGCACAATCGACAGGCGACTGCTGGCGCGCTACGGCCCCGTCCTGGCAGCTTCCTTCATTAGGGGACTTGCCGAAAGCGCCGCACAGCCTCGCACCTCAATTGCCAGCGTCGGCAATTCGCCGGTCTTCGTGACCGATCAGCCGAGCCATCGGCAAAGTCTCTACTCCGGCCTTGCCGCCGCCTCAAACCTTCTTGCCGGAGATCTGACCAGCAGTCGCCCAAAAGGTCCTCGAGTCACGCTGTCGGCAGGCCACCCTCTCGGAATACTGTTCACCTCATCCGCTGCATTGCAGTAACCTTCAGCTCGTACGGTAGACATGTCAGCAACGCCAGATTCTGAAAATCAGCCTCCCGAATTCAAGGACAACAGACAAGCGGCATCTCGTGCCGCGCCGACAGAGATTGACGGGGGCAAGCCACGGGAGGCATACGAATCCCCGACAATCGGCGAAACGGAAGAACATCTCGCCTCATCCGGAGGCAATGATCTCCGTGCTCGGCTGGCAAGAAGATTCAAGGATCGCAACATAGGTGGGCGACAGGCGGAGGGAGAAGCTTCAGAGTCGGTTGCGGACGGTGCGGCTGCCAGCGGAGGTGCCGGCAGGCACGGCAGGGCATCGGACCAAGCATCAATTGAAGACACTGAAAGTTCAGTCGAATCCAAGCAGTACAGCGATGAACAGGTTCATGAGGTCGATTTTGAGCAAAGCATCGACTTGAACGTAGATGATCTGCCTTCCCAATCCAAGGGTCTGGCAGCCACATCCACACCGAACGCTGGTTGGACAGACGACCAATCGCGCTTTCCGAATCAGGAGGGAACGGCTGGAGACGCCACGGAGCCGCAAACCCGCAGCGCCGGCAGCACCTTCCAAGGCGCGGCATCACATGCTCCGCCAAGGAGCCCCAAACGTTCGTCGCCGCATGTGCAGGCTGACAGCGACATGCCCGAGGCAACAGTTCGCAGCAATGCGACCTCAAATTCAACCCAGGCGCAAATGCCGCCGAGCCGGAGCAGAAAACGACCTTTCTCCAAAGCGCGTTTCATCGTGCCGGCGGTTCTGATCGCGGCCGCGATCGGCGTGTTTCTGCTGTGGCCTTCGTCAACGAGTCGTCTCATGGAAATAGTTGCGCAGGCATTCGGCTCCAAGGGGAACTGGCAATCCGAATACCAGTCCGATCAACTGCAAAACTCCTACGCGATTTCTGGCGAACCGCTCGGCCAGACCAGGGAAGGCATCGCCGATGCCGCAATCTTCGCCGAACCGCTCTCGCAGATTCCCTCCGAACCAAGACCGGAGCGAATGGTTGAACGTCCGTCGAACGATCAGGCGGCAGAGACCGCTCGTCTCCGAATCGTGCCCATTGGCCCCGACAATCGGCAACTGACGCCGGTTGATCAATCAACAAGAGATTTCTGGATTGAAGTCATGAGGGATGGCGACAATCGACTTGTCGAAGCGTCCGAGCGGTTCGAATTGGTCGAACCGGCCTTTTCCGCCGCGGCTTCCGACATGGATCCGGTTCAAGAACAAACAGATGCAGGCAACGAAAGCGCCTTGCAAGGCAAGTTGCCACTGGAAGCGCCACAATCTGTTCCTGAAGAGATCTTGCGAGAGGAATCAAACAGGGATGCAATCGCGGCACAGGTCAGCGCCTCAAACCTTCCTCCGGCCGATCACTCCGCCATGCCTCTTGAAGCGCAACTTCGCCTGGAAAAGCTGCTTGTGAGAATTTCCGATGCGCTCGACAGCCTTGAGAGGGCTGTTGTGGAACAGACCGCTGCCACACCCAGCGATCTGAACATCAATGCAGACAATGGCTCGACTTCCCGGACTTCGAAGCAACCCGATGGTGCGCCTTCGCTCGCCAATGGACCACCGGCAACTGAATCCTCCGAGAAGCTGGATGATTCCCACGACCTGCCCCGTTTCCTTGATTCAGGAGAAGGAAACTTGCCGCTGACCTTTGGTTTCGAAGTACAATCCGGCATCCAGACAAGGGTTGAAGGCGGCCCTGTTCATGAGACGGCCTCCCCAGCCGGGGTTGATTCCGACGGTCGGCATGTTGAAACGAATCGGGAAGAGCCGCAAGTCAGCCAGGAACTGTTTTCCACCATCAACGCGGACGATTTCGTGGAGGGATTTGGTGAGGTGCTTGAAGTTCGCGTCGACGGCAATGGGCGCCTGCTGATTATGGAACTTGGAGGCGTGTTAGTGGAATAGCGCAAGTCTGCAAACATGCCTGATCTGCTTGTGATATTTCAAAACCTTGCCGGCCACCTGGCACAGTTCGAGCGGCTGCTGCGCGGCGTGTTCTTCGTGGTCGGCGCGCTGCTGATCATCCAGAGCCTGCGTCTGGCGGTCATGCGCAGCGAACAGGGCTCCATGCATTCGTCGTGGGTCAGGCCCATAACCAGCTTTGCCTGCGGCGTGGCTCTTTTGGCGTTTCCGAGCACAACTTCGGTCTTCGTGGACACAATGTTCGGGATCAACCGAATAGCCGACCCGCAATCCATATTCAGCTACGGAAGCCGTTTCACGGGCCCAATTAACTCCGAGCCTGCGCGCAATCTCGTGATTGCCATGGTTCGAATTATCCAGTTCGTGGGCTTCATCGCGATTGCGAGAGGCATCCTGCATTTCAACGCCGCAGCCCAGAATGGCGGACGCACAATCGGAACCGGCATTACATTTGTTGTGGCCGGCGTCCTCGCGGTAAACTTTCCGCGCTTCTGGCAGTTGCTTGTGGGCTTGTTCACCTGAGCCACAGCGCGGAATCAGTGTATGATCATTGCCCTGAAATCATTGACGTTTGTGCCTGTCGGACCGGTCACGAGCAAATCTCCAAGTGCGTCGAATGCTGACCAGGCGTCGTGTGCAACCAGTGCGGCTCGCGCATCCATGCCCGTGGTTCGCAATCGGGCAATCGTCGAGCCGTCGGCGAACGCACCTGCATTGTCTTCGGTTCCATCCTTGCCGTCCGTGTCGGCGGCCAATGCGGCAATGCCGTCGAATCCTTGAATGGCCAGCGCAAAGGAAAGCAGAAACTCTGCATTGCGCCCTCCCCGACCGCTTCTGCCGCCAATCGTTACGGTTGTTTCACCACCTGACAGCAATACGACAGGCTTTCTGAACGGCCGATCTCTGTTGGCGATCTCGCGTGCAATCGCCGCCAAAACGGTTCCAGCCTGCGCAGCCTCGCCTTCAATGGAATCCGAAAGCACAACTGCCGCGTATCCGGAGTCGGACGCCAGCTGCGCAGCTGCCTCCAGCGACATCCCGGCCGAGGCAATGACCCGCACCTCATGTCCTTCGAAACAGCTCTCGTCGGGCGAAGAAATGTCGTCTTCAGCTTGCAATAGGTGCTGTTCAATGCGCTTCGGAATCGGGATTTGATACGCACTGACATATTCAATGGCTTCGGCTCTACCCGTCGTTCCGGGAACCGTCGGACCGGATCCAACTTCGGAAGGATCGTCGCCAGGAACGTCGGAGACAATCAGACTTGCAACCTTGGCCGGATGTGCAATTCTTGCCAGCCTGCCTCCCTTGATTTCGCTGGCGCATTTGCGAATGGCGTTCATCACGCCAATCGGCGCTCCGGAATTCAAGAGCGCGATGTTCAAGTCCTGTTCATCTGCCAAGGACAGTCCCTTGGGAGGAGCAGGCAACAGCGCGGAACTGCCCCCACAAATCAAGGCCACAACCAAGTCATCCGGTCCCAGCCCTGTGACCGCCTTGATCAGTTCCCGGGAAGCGATCAGGCCGTTTTCATCCGGCACCGGATGGGCCGCCTCCAACACACGGATGCCACTGCAATCGGCAGCGTGCCCGTAGGGAGTGACAATGGTTCCAGCAACTTCACGGCCCCACAGCCTTTCAAATGCCGCTGCCAACTGGGCGGCTCCCTTGCCAGCTCCGACGACCACCGTTCGACCCCGCGGAGTCTGGGGAAGGAATCCGGGAAGAACCCGAACCGGATCGGCCGCCGCAACCGCGGCGTCAAACAGGCCCTTCAGAAACTCCTTTTCGGTGTGTCGCATATTGCATCCTGCTGCAGGGCGTCCAGTTCGGCTTGAAACGAAGCTTGGTCCAATTGGAATTGCCGTAGGCTCGGCCTTCGAGGCGGCAATCATTTTGACTCAACTTGCTCGGCTAGTCGAGCGCCCCCTGTTCTGCCGTCGAATGTCAGGGGTTTCTCGGCTTCTCGGTTCGCGTTGGAATCCGCAGGCCTTGGACTGTATGTGGCAGGCATCAACCGGACAAGTGGGTCGGGAGAATTCTGGCGTTGTTCAGCTGCGTCTGCAAGGGAACGCCGAGGATTGAATTGAAGACTGCGTCGGGAATTTGGAAAGAAAATGGGTGAATCGCGTCACTTGAGGAACAAGCAGGCTCTGCTGCCGCTCCGGCAGTCGATGTATGACTTCGATGTGGCCAGGGTGGCGGACAGGCTGGCAAAACTCTGCCATTCGGATGCGCAGTTTCACCTGGCCCATCCATTTGAAACGATGAACGGGCAGGAGGAGTACCTTGAAAAGGCGCTTCTCGCATTGAACCGGGCCATTCCCGACCTCGAGCGCCGGGAATTCATCGTGCTGGCCAATCAATCCCTGGTTGGCCAGGACTGGGTCGGCTGTGCAGGATACTACACGGGCGCATTCGTCCATCCATTTCTGGACATTCCCCCGACCGGACATCAGGTTTCGATGCGATTTCACGAGTTCTTTCGCATGGTCGACGGTCGAATCGCCGAAATGCAGGCATTGTGGGACATTCCCGAGGTCATGATGCAGGCCGGCGCCTGGCCGATGTCGCCCAGTCTTGGACGCGAGTGGCTTGTCCCCGCTCCTGCGACTCAGGACGGCCTGGACATCGGTTGCGATGACTGTCTTCGAAGCGAGCGAAGTCTGCAGCTGGTTTCGGACATGTTGGCGGCATTGGGAGAGTATAAGACCGGTGGCGTCGAAGCGATGCAGCTCGGCAGGTACTGGCACCCGCGTTGCAGTTGGTACGGACCGTCAGGCATCGGCACCTGCCGCGGCATCGCAGGGTTTCGGAACTGGCATCAGATACCGTTTCTCAATGCCATGCCCGACCGTGTCGGCTCGGTGGGAAAGGGCAATCTGTTCGCCGAGGGAGACTATGTCGGCTTCACGGCCTGGCCCGGAATGCGCATGACAGTCAGCGGAGACGGCTTTCTCGGAATTGCTCCATCCGGTCAGAGAATTACCATGCGCAGTCTGGACTTCTGGAGATGCGAAAGCGGGCTGATACGCGAAAACTGGGTGCTGGTCGACTTGCTCGACGTCTACTCGCAGATTGGTGTCGACGTGCTGGCGCGACTGCGCGAGTTCAACAAGGCTCGACCAATTGCCAAAGCGCCCGGAGATTGAACAGCGACCGCAGTCCGCCAAGTGCCGAAGGCATTCAATGACAAGGGCAGGCCTTCGGGAATCGCGGTTGCATCCATAGTCCACGCCGGGTTCGATGATGCAGGCCTGTTCCAGGAGATTCCGGTCGCAAACGAATTCGGAAGCGGGTGATGGTGTGGCTCAATGGTGGCTACCCCGGCGTGACAGCGAAGCTTGGGTTTGATGCTGTTGGCTGAGGACGAATCGTGCCGGTCATTGCGGGAACTGGATCCACATCGCTGCAGGCTGGCGTGTTACTGGTTTTCAGCTTGTGCGTTGCGTCGTAGGCGCGCCAATTCGAATGGCCGCCGAAGTTTCATTGTGGCCTCTATCGGCACTGTTCCGGCATCAACTGCCTTGCCATGTCATCCAGGCGAAGGAACAGGCGGGACTCTCTGATCTGCCTTGAGCGACCTGGTTGGCTGCGCAGCAGTCTGTCCTCTGCCGTCCCCAAAAATGCGTCGGTTTCGGTCTCAAGCTCCACGCAGCACGCCGCGATCTCGCAATGCAGATTGTTTTCGGGGTCGAATTGCGGGATGGGCACCCGTCGCCAAGGATGAAGCGAAAAGTCCCGACCGCTGCGTCTCGACTGCACAAAGGCGGGATT
>JAPOOS010000311.1 GCA_026713305.1 Paracoccaceae bacterium | reverse complement strand
CTCCTCGTGGGCTTGGCCGCCGCCCGCAACCGCCACGGGTGCCAAGGCTGCCGCCATCATGCGAATATTCATGTCGATTTCTCTCCAATTGTGCTATGTTTTTCATTCATGCTTGGTTCCATTATATTCAAAGCGCTTTGGATTGCAAATGCGGTTGTCTCTGCCATCGGTTTCGTGACGCCGATTTCCGCCAGGTGAACCTTTGCATTTGTCAACACACGATGAATTGAACATGACACTGCGCAGAATAGCCGATTCTCTCGAACTCTCGATGACAACTGTAAGCCGAGCTCTCAACGGGTATCCGGAAGTGAGCGAACCGACGCGCCAGCGCGTGCTGGCGAAGGCGAAGGCCCTCAACTACCGGCCCAATCCAAATGCGACCCGCCTTGCAACGGGCCGCTCGCAGGCGGTTGGCCATGTCATCCCGCTCGCTTCGAAGAACGAGATGGTGAACCCGATATTTGCGGACTTCATCGCCGGCGCCTGCGAAACCTATTCCCGCAACGACTACCACCTGGTCCTGAATGTGGTGCGCGAGACGTCCATCGACGATGCCTACCGAAACCTGGTCGAGCAGAACACGGTGGACGGCATCATCATCCAGGGGCCCAATGTGGTCGAGCCCAGGATACCGCTGCTCAGGGACATCGCAATTCCGTTCGTCGTGCACGGCAGGGCGACCTCCGAGGATTCCGAGTATTCGTGGCTCGATGTCGACAACTGCCGCGCGTTCTGCAGAGCCACGTCGCTCCTGATCGAGGCCGGACACCGACGCGTTGGGCTGATAAACGGTCAGGACAACATGGATTTCGCCTACCGCCGCAAGCAGGGATACTGTTCGGCGCTCCGCGCCAGCGGCATTGAACTGGACGCTGATCTCGTTTCGTCCGACGAAATGACCGAGACTTGCGGCTACGCGGCCGCAATGCGCATGCTGCAGTCCCGACAACCGCCAACTGCGCTGCTCGTGTCGTCAATTCTCTCGGCATTGGGAGCGCGCCGGGCGGTGGAGGAAAGGGGCTTGATCCTCGGCGAGGACGTTTGGATGATCATTCACGACGACGATCTGTCCTACCTGAAGAATTCGGGCCCGACCCCGACCTTTACGGCCATGAAGTCTTCGGTGCGGGAAGCCGGCAGGCGCTGCGCCGAGATACTTCTTTCCTTGATCGAGGACGGCAAGAGCGGTCCCGTTCAGGAGAGGTGGGAGGCTGAACTGGTGGTCGGCAGGTCGACCGGAAAGCTGGCGATTCCGGACCCGGACCTTCAGCGCCTTTAGTCCTGCGACTTCACGAACATGGATCCTTGTCGAAGCAGATTCCCTGACGGGTTCGTCTTTGGGGCCGCCACCTCGAGCTACCAGATCGAAGGACACTCCTTTGGGACCGCCGGGTCCACCCATTGGGACAGCTTCGCCGCGACCCCGGGAAACGTCGTTGACTCTTCCAACGGCGGCGTTGCCTGCGATCACTATCATCGCTTTCGCGAGGACTTTGACATTGCTGCCGATCTGGGTCTGGATGCCTGGAGGTTTTCCACGTCCTGGGCTCGCGTGCTTCCGGATGGCCGCGGCCGGATCAACCGGCAGGGGCTGGATTTCTACGATCGGCTCGTCGACGAGCTGCTGGAACGCCGCCTCAAGCCATTTCCAACCCTGTATCACTGGGAGTTGCCCTCTGCGCTGGCTGACGTCGGTGGATGGGCCAATCCCGAAATCGCCGACTGGTTCGGCGAATTTGCTGATCTCATTGGACGCACGATTGGCGACCGCGTCTTTGCGGTGGCTCCCATCAACGAGCCGTGGTGCATAGCCTGGCTTGGTCACATGGAAGGTGTCCACGCACCAGGGCTGCGAGATCTGCGCGCAGCTGCGCGTGCCATGCACCATGTGCCGCTGGCCCACGGGAAAGCGGTGCAAGCGCTGCGCTCAAACGGGATTTCGAACGTCGGAACGATCGTGAATCTCGAACATTCGCAGGCAGCGGACGACAGTCCGGCGTCAATTCAGGCAGCTTCCCTATACGACGACCTGTACAATCGCTGGTTTGTCTGCGCCATGCGCGAGGGCAGGTATCCCGCCAGGGCATTGGCCGAGCTGGAGCAGTTCCTTCCGCGCGGCTGGGAGCAGGACTTGGCCACGATTGCCGCACCGTTGGACTGGATTGGCATCAACTACTACACGCGGAAACTGATCGCGGCGAGCAAGGAAACCGGCTTTCCCAATTGGGTTGAGGTGCAGGGTGACTTGCCACGGACCGGCATGGGCTGGGAGATCCATCCGGCTGGACTGCGGTTTTTCCTGAACCGAATTCAAAACGAGCATGCGCGCGGCCTGCCCATCTATGTCACCGAATGCGGGATGGCTGAGGTTCCGACACGAATGAAATCGTTCCGCGACGACGCATTGAGAACAGAATTCCTTCGGCTGCACTTCGACGAGACGTTGCATGCGATCGCCGATGGCGTTGATGTAAGGGGTTTCTTCATATGGTCGATGCTTGACAACTTCGAGTGGTCGCACGGGTACAGCCAGAGATTTGGCCTTGTTCATGTTGACTTCGAAACTCAGGCTCGAACCAGGAAGTCCTCCTGCGCCGAATTGCGGCGATGGCTGCGCAACTGAAATGCATCCTGTCACCCATCGGCGCCCGTCAGTCGTCCGCCAGATAGCAACGTTCCGGAATCCAGACCAGGTCACGAATGCCCAGCCGGGCTTGAGCGGAGTTCGGCAAGTCATGAATGGCTTCTCTTACTGCATCGAACCATGTCCTTCGATCAATGCCTGCCATTGCCACATACGGCAGGCCGGGCGATCGCTCGGTTAGCGCCAACTGTCTAACGCCGGCGAACGGTGAATCGCGTTCCAGCATGAGCGAGTATCGCATCAGCACAACGTCGACGGCGGCGATGTCGGCCACACCCGCGACAACTGCGTTCACTGAGGCATGGTGCGATCCGGTGAACACCTTGTCGGAAAACCTGATGCCCTCCTTTTTGGCAAAGCGCTTCAATGCTCGGAAGCCCGACCAGGAATGCCGGCAGTTCACGGCGGCAACCGCGCCGTCGAGTTCGCAGGAATGGGTCCTTCCCGAGTCCCTTCGAACCACAATTGCACTCCGATAGTATCCAGGCCGGCAGTCGGCAACTCCGTAGTCCGGCGTCCCAACAAGCGAAACGTGCGGGGCCAGGAATCTCCTGTAGGGCTCTCTACAGGTTTGCGTGAAGCAAAGATCTGCCAAGGCATGAAGGCTATCGTCAAGTATCGTGTTGCTGAGTTTCACTGGCGCAGCGATGCCTGCGTCTTCAAGCTTGCGACGGATGTGACCCCACAGTGCGCGATTGGCATCTGCAAGCTGTGGAATGTTGTACATTGGCAAGCTTGCGATTTGGCGGGTCTGAATCGATGCGTTTGCTGCAGCCATGTCGCGCGCTGTCACGGTTTGAGGAAACCGGTCGCTGCAAAACGTCCAGCCTTCGCAGGAGGCATGGACACTTTCAACACCCTGCCTTCGCAATTGATCGAATCTTGCACGTCAACACCGAATGATTCAGCTTCCACATTCATGATCCTTTCCCTTGTTCATCACAGGACCGATGCACTGCTCATCAGACAAATTGTTCACGAACATGCGTGCAAATGCCACAACGAAAGGAGACTATGATGCAGTTCTTCGTGGCGAACAACGGACACGCGGGAGCGCACTTTGTGCCTGCCTTGCTGTTCCAACGTCATCCTTCCCATGGCGTGCCGGCACCCGCAATTGGCGATGTTCCGCAAACCGAGGGTTCCTGCCGGATGGGCATTCTCATTCAACAAAGCCATGTCGACCGGAAGAAGTTGACGCAATGAGGATTGCAACACCTGCAAAGGAAGTCGGCGGCCCCATGAATTCGGTCAATGTGGCAGTTTGCTTCACCGAGCGGAATGCCACTGCAACGCAGTCCCCGTTCGCCTGGCGTTCAATGTCGCTTCAACCTGTGGCTGCGTGCAGGCCCACAACGTCGGACGTTCCAACGATTTGAAGAAACTTGCAGGAATTCGCAATGACGGTGAGTACAGGCAACGCTGCCTCGGCAATGACGATTTCGGCACGACAAGCAGAGAGTCGCTCCTTTGGTTCATTCGAGACCGAAACCGCAGCATGCCGCCCTTCCATCTCGGCCGCAGCGACAAATTTGCCGCCCCGAAGAATGTCGCCTCGACCTCTTGAAGCGGCACAAGGACGAAGCTCACTTGTCTGGCGGCACGACATACATTCCCCATCGTGCATTCGACACAGGCATTGCACACATTGGACCGCACCCCGCGGTCAATTCCACGACCAATTGAATCCTGCCATACCTGACGATCAAGGCGTTGAGCATCAGTCAGCAGCCTTCTGCTGCCCTTTGCTCAGCTGATTGCCAGCTGTGCGAGTTGCACAATTGCTGGAACCGCTCATCGACTGCCCTATACTGCGCTTCGGCGCGCTCGACACGTTCATTGGATGACACTTTCAGGTCGCTTCCTGTATTTCCAAGCACTCCCAACACAAGCAGTCTTACCGGGTCTCTTTGTTGCTTCTGAGCCTCCTGCAGCTCTTCGTACGCTGCAACCCGTTGACGTCCGACTTCTCTGATCAGTTCTAGCCGCGCTGTGTCCTGGGGCACCACCGCAGCGCTTGAACTGGTCCTGTTTTCATTCGCCGCTCTTGGTGAGACATCCGTCAGCAAGGGTTTGTAGACGTACCCGAGCCTCCCCTGCGATGTTTCGATCTGCAACCACTCTCCGGATTCGCCGGTTACGGCGACTGCCTCGCCCTGTTCGAGCAAGCCTACCTTCGAGTTGTCGGAACTCGGGCCGCTTCGCACATTGGTTCGCCCGGCAGCCCACATTGTTCGCTTGCCATCTGGGTCGGGCTGCGTCGTGTCCTGGGGCGCGCTTGAACTGGTCCTGGATTCATTCGACCCCCTTGGTGGAACATCCGTCAGCAAGGGCCTGTAAACGTACCCGAGCCTCCCTTGCGATGTTTCGATCTGCAACCAGTCTCCAGCTTCGCCGTGCACGATGACCGCTTCGCCCTGTTCGAGCAAGCCTACCTTCGAGTTGTCGGTGCTCGGGCCACTTCGCACATTGGTTCGCCCGGCGGCCCACAAGGTATTTTCACCTTCTTCGGGTGCAGTCTCGACCAACCTCCGGGAACCAACGCAATTCTGTCTCTGACCACCGGCACGGGCAATCATTTCCTCAACTCTTCCTCCTCCGACGGCCGTCTCAATCGGAAGATTGCCCTGCGAATCTTCAATGCATGCGTCGGCTCCACCTGCCAGCAGGGCATTCACGGTTTCAGTCCTATCGCGCCAGTCACCACTGCGGACCGCAGCATGCAAAGGCGTGTTGCCCTCTGGATCTCTGCGGTTGGGATCAGCGCCTGAGCCCAAAAGTTCCCTAACCGCCACGCCATTGTCAGTCGTGCCGCGAACAAGAAGCTGCAGAGCCGTTAGCCCATCACGGTTTTGCAGCTGCGGCGCGGCGCCGGCAAACAACAAGGCTCGAATGACTTCGGTGTTGGCATGCCCTTCAACGGCTGCGTGCAAGGGCGTGTTGTCTCGCGAGTTTCGCAGGTTGGGCTTGGCGCCGGCGCTGAGCAACGCATTGACACCGATTGGAGACTGCATGTGGTGACTCCCCGCCGCAAGGTGAAGCGGTGTGTCGCCAAGATAGTTCGACCATGCTGGGCTGGCGCCGTAGAACAACAGCAGTCGAATTGCAGCTTTGGAATCATCTTCTGACAATACTGGTGAGGAAGCGTCGGAAGCGAGGTGAAGTGGTGTGTTGCCCTCTCGATCTCGGGCATTTGGATCGCCTCCTGCATCCAGCAGGACACGCATTCTTTCAATTGCACCGATTGCCGAAGCGAGATGAACCGCGGTTCGTCCTGCCTGATCAGTGTCGTTTGGAGACATGCCCCTGTCCAGCAGAATGGACACCTCCTTTGCCGTTCCATGTATCCAGCCGGCATGGAAATGCAGTTGGCTCCCTCCCAAAGCCTGCGCCGAGGCATTTCCCGAGGCGAGGATGGCCAGCGCAAGCAGACCGGTTGGAAGCAGGATGCCTGAGATGATTGTTCTGCGCATTCGAATTCTCCCGGATCGGCGCGTCGACTCCCAGTTCGTGCCTTGAACTGCAAAGCCCTGCCCTGCCGAGCTTTCAACCGAACCAAGCGGTACAGACGGAATTCAGACCTGCCTCGCCGTTCCAGCCTTTCGAAGAACCGTGGCTGCCAAACTCATGGAGCAGGAAATGGCCTTGCCTGTTCCGTGATGCACCGTTCGAACCGAGCGGTTCGCTCGACATTCGTTCAAAGTCTGCAGGACGCAGTGATGTGCCTTGAATATCAGGTTTGGGGCAGAATTCAAAAATCCAGGCAGGATTCCGTTGGATCTTGTCTTTGTCCGCGAGCGGTGTGCAATGTGGAAACCTGTGCTGGGCAGCGCGCCCAAACAGGGAACACTGAAACTTCGGGCATTGTTCAACCAGTTCCGGAAGGAGGCGACGCCACAATGTCGCGCCATTTCGTGGTCGCCCGCCAGCGGTTCGATCCGTGAAGCGCGCCCAAATCCGCCTCTCAACCCGTCGGCCAGCAGCTGCGCCTGACCTTGCCAGTGAATTCAGGCATCCAAATGATCAAAGCCGAATTCGAATGCGAGACAACGCTAGCCAATGTCGAGTTCATGTCCGGCCGTTGCGCGAGCCAGGGTTGCGGAACTGCTCGCTCTCCTGCATGGATGCCGTGGTGGACTCGAGCCTTGCAGGCTTCGAGTGGGGTGCGATTCGGTTGCTGTGACACACTCGAGCTTTTCTAGGTCGCCGTCGCCTGCCGTCGTTCGCTGGGGCGGTTTCGGTTTGCGCGTGACCGGAGCAGATCCCACGCAGCGTCGAAACGACCCGACTTCTCCAGTGCCCGGAAGGTCAGCACCGCCTGCCCGCCGGCCATGCCCCAGCGCATTCCCGAGCACTTCATGCGCTTCGTTACCAACGTCTTGTTTGCCGCTTCCACAACACCCGATCCTATGGCCAGCTTCTTCTGACGCAAGTCGTGATACCGCATCCGGTGACGGCGCTTTCGAAAGTAGCCAAGCACCCGCTCGAGCACCTCGCGAGCCGTCGCGCTCTTGGCCCGGTCGCGCTGGTGGCGCAGCGAGCGGATGACCTTCTCCACGCCGCCGCTCTCAAGCAGCTGCCCCCGAGACTGTGATTTTATCCTTTCAGGTGCAACTCATTCCAGTCGTTTCGCCGGCAATTTCGATGTCTGAACGACCCGGTCGCGCGAACCTGCGCCTCGCGGCCATTCCAGAGCTGGAATTGCAATGACGGGAAATTGGGCAGGCAGGCGCCGAACTATGCCGAAACGCCG
>JAPOOS010000308.1 GCA_026713305.1 Paracoccaceae bacterium | reverse complement strand
GCAGTATCTGAACGATCGGCGGGAGGACCCGGCTGCGTGGGTTGTCAAGCATTCGGCAATCAAGAGCGGGAACTGGCAGAAGTTCCGCGACTGGAGGGCAAGGAAGGCGCTGACCGGCCAAACACTCGATCTGGCTCCGGCGCAGGTGTTTGGCGGCGGCGATGCGCAGAAGTCCTGCGTGCTGTTTGACAACATGCGCACTTCCCTGGGTGGAGATGTGCCAATGCTTGTGGCACGCTGCCCGTCCGAGCGGCCGTCAGCCGGTTCAACGCTGCGGGAGGCGAACGACCGCATTGAATGGGTGGAGCCGGAGGTGCCGTTGCCGGAAGGAGAATCCGGCTACACAGACGTGTTCCGGAACGGTGCAACCGTCGTTCCCCAGGTTCTGGCCATTGCGGACCGGGTCGCAAATGACGGCGCAACCAGAACTGTCACCACGCGTCGTTCAACTCAGCCGCCGTGGAATGCAGTCGATCCCCTGACAGTCGAAGTTCCCGCACACTGGCTGGTTCGACACTTGCGCTCGGAGCATCTGCTGCCGTTTGCGTTGGCTCCGGAGGCGCCGGATCTGGCCATTCTGCCGATGGACGACAAGGGGTGGATCCTGGACAATGAGACAGCCCTTGCAGTTCCTGGATGGCGCCAGCTTGACGACATCTACCGGGAGCTTCGAGGGAAGGGGGCGAGCACGCCGCCTTCCTTGTTGAAAAATGTCAACTTTATGGGCAAGGCTTCGGCTCAGCTTCCGTTGACACCCGCCGCGCCAGACGCGCCGCTCAATCGTGTGATCTATCCGACGTCTGGCGACATAATGCGCGCCTGCAGACTGCCTGCCTGCATGGATGTGGTGGGACATACAGTCTTCAATGGCACATTCGCGAGTCCGGAAGAGGCTGCCTATCTCGTGGCGCTGCTGAACACGCCTGCGCTCAATCCCGCCTTTGTGCAGTCGAGACGGAGCGGTCGGGACTTTTTGCTTCATCCTTGGCGACGGGTGCCCATCCCGCAATTCGACCCCGAAAACAATCTGCACTGCGAGATCGCGGCGTGCTGCGTGGAGCTTGAGACCGAAACCGACGCATTCTTGGGGACGGCAGAGGACAGACTGCTGCGCAGCCAACCAGGTCGCTCAAGGCAGATCAGACAGTCCCGCCTGTTCCTTCGTCTGGATGGCATGGCAAGGCAGTTGATGCCGGAACAGTGCCGCTAGAGGCCACAATCAAACTGCGGCAGTCATTCGAATCTCTGCCCTTGGGACACCGAGAGGGTTGACGACGATTTAGGGTTAGGGCGCAAGCTGATCCGGGAACACGCCATGCTACAGCGGTTTGGAGCTGATCTCGGCAGGGACCGGCTTGATGCTCCAGGGGCAGATCGCGTTGAACCAAAGTTCGATGGCCAATCCCGATGCAGCAATTCGCCGCCACCGCAGGAGTGCAAGAACGGTCATGCTTGGCCCTGCAACTCTCTGAGTGCCCGATTCAAAAGTCACATTTCCCTGTTTCATGCACACTCACGCCGGAACATTGTTCTCTTATTGCGTTAAATTGCATGCCATGCTGGACGGGCCGATCACCATCCGAAATGAGCAAAAACCGACTTTCCAATCGGGATCTAAACGGCGCTTGACGCCTTCGGGTGCGATTCCAACACGGCCTGCCAAGGCAACGCGTGTCATTGTTGTATCGCGTCGCATGAGAGCGACGACGCTTTCTTGGGTAGTGGCGCCAGTTTTCTGGGACTGGTTGGCCTCCAGACCCGTGCCTTGAAACCCGTATTTCGGCCGCAGGGCGGCTGGAATTTCGTCCCGTCCCTGATAGCAGTACAGTTGCAGCTTCAACAAAAACGCCGGGTCGCAGGCAGGCCTGCCTGCGACGCCAAATCTCCGTCATTTGCATGCACCGGCAATATTCATAGCTGCGAGGAAGACCCCCCGCATCTTGCTCTCGCAAGTGACAATTGCCTTGGAGCAAGGATTCGGCGCTTGGTGACCCGAACCACAATGGGAGGCCGGAGCGGAAGTTGGACGCCGCACCGAGTCGTCGGCAATTGCGAGCCAGCATTCTGCAGCCGCGCCTTGCCATGCGTTGGCCGTCATGCGAGGCCGTTGCGACGAATTACGTCCCTGTACCAATAGGCGCTGTCCTTGGGTACACGCTTCTGCGTTCCATACTCGACAAAGACGATGCCGTAGCGCGAGCTGTATCCTGAATCCCACTCGAAATCGTCAAGCAGCGTCCAGACATATATGCCTCTCAAGTCCACGCCCTTTGCCATGGCGCGCGCCGCAGCTCGAAACGCTTCGTCATAGTACTTTACGCGTGCTGTGTCGTTGACCCGCCCGTCAGGATTTACATAGTCATTGAACAGATACCCGACCTCCGTGACATAGATCGGCAGTCGGCAACCGTAGTCCTGCAACGGCATCAACAAGATTGTCTCAAGGCCATCGGGGCGAAGTCCACTGCCAATCGTGGTCAATGGACCGAGCGGCGCCATCCTGCAGGCGCCAATGACAGGTATGGTTCGATCGAAACGAACAACTTCGTGAACATAGTAGTTCAATCCGAGAAAGTCGATCGGAGTCGAAATGCACTCCAAGTCGCCTTCCCTGACGACCTTTGGATCTTCGAGGCAGGGTAGATAGGGCAACATGTGCTGTGGGTAGCTGCCCTTGAACATCGGTTCGAGATACAGCCCGTTTGCCTCCCCCGAGACGGTTCGGGCTGCCTGGACATCCAGCGGACTGTCCGAGAACGGTTCGATGACCTGAAGGCAATGCACTACGCCAACAGCTGCGCTGCTGTCGCTGGCACGAATTGCGGGAACGGCGAGCCCGTGTGCCAGGTTGAGATTGTGAGTGACGATTCCAGCTGCATTGTAGTCACGAACACCGGGCGCATGCAGTCCCCTGGCGTAGCCAAGGAAGGCGCAGGACCAAGGTTCGTTCGTCGTGATCCAGTAGGGAACCCTGTCGGCGAAGCGCCTTGTAACCGCCTCGGCGTATTCCGCGAAGCGATACGCGGTTTCGCGATTCAACCAGCCACCGGCGTGCTGCAGCTTCAAGGGCAGATCCCAATGATAGAGCGTAATCATGGGAGTCAGCCCGCATTCGGCAAGCGAGTCCAGAACCCGATCATAATGATCGAAACCCGCCTGATTGAGCGTCGAGTTGCCTTCCGGAAAGATCCTGGGCCAGCTGATCGACATCCGAAGACTCTGAAGCCCAAGTTCCTGGGCCAAAGCATGATCCTGTGGGTAGCGGTTGTAGTGGTCGGCGGCAATGGCGCCGCTGTCTCCATTCAAAGTGCCTCCCTGCGCCGCGAACTCGTCCCAAAGGCACAGGCCGCCGCCATCGACGGTGCGGCTGCCTTCGATCTGGTATGCTGCGGTTGCAGCCCCCCAAATGAAGCTTTCCGGAAATGTCACTGCCGTGTCACTGCTCATCAAGTAGTCTCCCCTTGCTATGCGCCTGCAGCGCCGCTTCTGATCCGCCGCTTGCGGGCAATCATGTCAACTGAAACCGCGCCAAGAAGTATCAGGCCAGTTATGATTGACTTCACGTTGGCCGACTGCCCAAGCAAGTCCAGCCCGTTGGCCACGCTGCCAATGACAAGCGCACCGAGCAGACTTCCCAGAATGCGGCCGCGGCCGCCGAACAGGCTTGTGCCACCGATTACCGCAGCTGCAATGGCATCCAGAACCAAGTTGCCTCCGCCTGTATTGCTGTCCACGGCATATTGCCGCGACACCGCAACAATGCCCGACATGGCAGCCATTGAAGAGCACATTGCAAACAGCAGCACCCTGATGCCAGACACATTTATGCCGGCACGTCGCGCAGCTTCCGCATTGCCTCCGACTGCAAAAATGTGAGTGCCGAACGGCGTATGTTCGGTGAGGACCGTGAGCACAAGAGTCAGAGCAGCCAGAATCAGCAGCAGTACCGGCACCCCGGAATGCTGGGACAGGATGGCGTAGACCGCGATCGCCAGCAACGGATACAGAGCGGCCCTTGCCAGCCAGATCGCAACCTCCGCAATCCCGCCGACCACGGCTGCAGACCACTGCCGTCCGAAATGAATCAACGCTGCCGCAGATGTCAGCCCAATGAGAAGCAAGGACATCCAGGATGGAATGAATGTGGATGCGATTCCGGTGATCAATGGATCGTTGATCAGCATCTGGCCAATCTGGTTGCCGACCAACATGCGCTGCACACCCTGCCAAACAAGGAGTCCCGTTAGCGTGACGATAAACGAGGGCGCGCCGATCAGCGTGACGCAGGTTCCGTGCAACCATCCAATCGCCGCACCGACGGCGATGGCGCTGGCTGCTGCCAGCAGTCCAGGAAGCCCAAGCTCTGTAGAAAGCAGAACCAGGACGACCGCACAAGCCCCGGAGACCGAGCCTGCCGACAGGTCGATTTCTCCAATGAACAACACCAAGCTGACGCCAAGCGCCATGATTCCAAGCACGCCGAGCTGAAGCGTCAGGTTGGACAGGTTGCGTGGAGTCAGGAAGTAGGGATTGGCTAGATGAAAGACCAGAAAGACTGCGAACAGCGCAAAGATCACCGGAACAAAGCCCAGTTCACCGTGGCGCAGGCGAGACACAAAATCCATCTGGGCGCCGGTTTCGAGGTCAGTGTTGGAATTGAGTGTTGCCATTGCAGCGGCGCTCACGACTCTCGTGCGGCAATTGAGCTTCCGGTAATGGCGCTGACCACGTCGTCCGGCGTGCATTCTGTTGGGTTCAACTCTGCTATGCGCTTGCCGCGCCGCAATACGACGATTCGGTCTGCCAAGGCAAAGACATCGACCATGTTGTGAGTGACAAGCAGGACGCCGACTCCTTGATCGCGCAATCGCCTGATCAATTGATGGACGTTTGCTGTTTGCTCAACTCCAAGAGCCGCTGTGGGTTCGTCGAACATTACCAGGCGGCTGCGCCAGACGATTGCCCGGGCAATGGCTACCGCCTGGCGCTGGCCGCCCGACAGTGAACTGACGGGACTGGAAAGCGACGGAATGCGAGAGCCCAGCACTTGAAAGGCGCGCTCGGCTTCTTGGCGCATCGCGTGTCGATCGAGAAACCACCCCTTGAGGCGATTGCCCGAGTGTCTTCTTTCTCGGCCCAGAAACAGATTCTGAGTGACGCTCAGATTCTCGCACAGCGCGAGGTCCTGGTACACGGTCTCAATTCCGCAGCCACTTGCCTGCCGCGGCGACGAAAGCTCGACGGTTGAACCGTCAAGCGCAACGCTTCCGGCGTCAGGCGAATGGACGCCGGAAACTATCTTTACGAGTGTGGACTTGCCTGCGCCATTGTCTCCAAGAAGCGCCAGCACCGAACCGGCGTGGACCGACAGGCCCACGCCATCAAGCGCCTGTACGCTGCCAAACCTCTTGTGGAGGTCATGCACCTCCAGCAGAGGTGGCTGCATTGAGGTGTCCGCTTCAGAAATTGCAGGCCTGTGCCGCTTCCCCGACGCAGACGTCTTCCTTCTTGGTGAAGCCGTCCATGATCACGGTTTCGCCAATGTTGCTCACATCAACAACCGTCGGTTGCAACAGAAGCGATGGAACGTCCCCAAGATCAGTGGACACGGCATCGGGGAATATGCCAGAAACGTCTTGCCCCTTGGCAAGGGCCACGGCGCCACGTGCTGCGGCAGCTGCCTGCTCCTGCAGTGACTTGTACACTGTCATTGTCTGCAAGCCGTTCAGGATGTTGACAATGGCGGCATCGCTGGCATCCTGTCCCGTAACCATAACCTTTCCTTCCAGCCCAGCGCCCTTGAGCGCCGCGATGACTCCCTGTGCAAGTGTGTCGTTGGCAGCAACCACGCCGTCAATCATGTCGTTGTTGGCAGTCAGCGCCTGTTCCATCGCCTGCTGAGCGTTCGCTGCCAGCCATCCCTTGGCTTCGGCTTCATGGACGATTTCAATCTTGCCGTCGGCCGCCAGTGGATCCAGCACCTTGTGAGCGCCGTCCTTGAAAGCGCGGCATGCAGCGCAGAACTGCTCTCCGTTGACAATTGCGATGCGCGCGCCTTCTCCCAAATTGTCGACGAGATACTGTGCCTGCAGGACGCCGACGAGCTCGTTGTTGAAGGTGACGAAACCTTCGGTGACGACTCCTACCATGAGTCCGTCATAGGCAATGACTGGCACGCCCTCGCTTTGCGCCTGACGAACGATCGGGACTGCAGTCGTTTCACCGATCTTGTTGATGACGATTACCTTCACTCCTTGGGCAAGGACCGACTCGCCTTGGGCGATTTGTCGATTTCCGTCACCCTCGGCATTGAGAGCGATAACTTCAATGGACGGATCCAGCTGCTTCACAGCTTCGATGAAGAATGGACGGTCCTTGGTTTCCCAGCGATCCGCACATTGCGTGCAAGGCATCAGAAACGCGATCTTTGTGGTTTCCGCCGTGGCGATGGCGGTTCCCAACAGCAGAGACGTCATTAGCGCCATGCCTGCAATGAATTTCATGCGAATGTTGTGCATGTTCCCTTCCTCCCAAATAAACCGGTTTCCAATTCTAGCCACTGCAAGGATTCAAGGCAACAGAATTTGCACTCTCGCAACTCTTGACCCGCACTCCCGGCCCAAATCAATGGTCCGGCGAAACAGATGTCGAGGGTCAACGCGACGCCGGCGACTTGTTGACAGTATGGCAGCATAGCCAGATTGAATCCGGAGGCTCGCGAGCGGCAGCGACTGAATGGCAGGGTAGGCCGAACGCACCTTGCGCGTTCTCCAAGGCAGGAGAGCGGTTCAAAGACTTTCCTCTCCGCTTCGATCAAATCAAATTGCGTGGGGCAGTCTTGTCCGTTTCGCAATAATCCGCTGCAAGCAATGCTCAGGAACGCCTGTTGCTCGTAAGCACATGGCTGCGATCCGTGGTCGGATAGCCATTTCCTTACGCCGGAGGCAAAGATTCTTTACACCCCAATCGCCTGAAGGTGCACTTCCTGCCAGCGCCCGCCTTTGCCTGAGCGGGCGGAAACGCCCGTAAAGTCAGCGACTTGCGGCGAGGACGGCTCCCCGCCGTCGCGCGGCTTCCCCGAGGAAAACGCCGCCGTGGCTGCTTCCTGCATTACGGCTCAGCCGCCCGGCCCGAACAGGGAGCCGCGACATGACCAACCAACCGTAATCCACCTTCGCCCGGCGCGTCCGCGCCGCCAGACCCCGCGACAAGCGCCACGAAGTCCGCGACGACAAGGGGCGCGGGCGACGGCGCTACGCCGCGCCCGGCACCGCCAATTCGATGACGATCCCCGAGTGTTGAATGGCATTCTGACTCCCGACGATCAGGAATCTCTTGCCGTACTGCACCAGTTGGGCAACCCATTTGCGGAACAGCGAAAACGGCGGAATGGTCACCACGATGTCCGCCTGCTTCAGGATCTCGATGCACTCCGCGCTGCGGAATTCGCCGTCCCCAACAAACTCCCGACTTCCGGCACCCTGCCGCGCTTCGCGTTGCCCTTGTATTCGAACCATATCGCCTGCTCCGAGTCGTGGCGGCTGAACAGGTCGCGTTCCCGGTTCCTGTAGCACGCGGTCATTGGCTTCTTCAGTCCCAAGCGATCGAAGTTGTACGAGAAGCAATTGAAAAACAGGAGACTCGGGGATCGTCGCAATTGCAGTACACGACCTTGCCGCGAAAGTGTCGACTGTAGTTGCACAGTTCGTTCTCGATGTCGGGAAGCTGCGTGTAGAACTCGTCGTTCCGTTGCCGCTTGGCCCTTTGCAAGTATTCGTTCAGAGGAATGAGTTTGCTCCCGCATCAAGCCCACTATCGGAGATCAGTTCTCGACATGGACAGGCGAACCAGCCCGAACCGACGGCGCGGGCCTCGATCGTGCGTGCCGCGTCCTCACGCGCCGATCCGCAGCCGTCCGGTCGCGCCGCGCCCGCGCAAGCTCGTAGCTCGCCTGCATCCGCATCCAGTGATCGGCAGTGCCCCAGCCGATGTCCTCCAACGCCAGCGCCATAGTCGCCGACACGCCCGCAGCCAAGTCGCGCCGCCGTTTTGGTCACATTCCAGCCCATGTCCTCCATGCTTTCGCGGATCAGTTCGCCCAGGTGCGGCGGGTTCCGCATCGGCCCGACGCGCTCGCTTGCAATGTCGTTCATGGTCAGCACTCCCCTTCGGTCAGTGATAGTCGATCAGGTCCATGTCCACGGCCTCGCCGTCCTCGAAGCGAAACACCACGCGCCAGTTGCCGGAGCCGCGAACGCTCCACTGGCACGCGCGGTCGCCTCTTGCAGCCGGAACAGGATGCGCTTCAGCGGTGGCGCCAGTCCCGCAGGTGCGCGGCGGGTATCCAAAACGGGCAATCAAAAACTGTTTTTGTGTATCATGATTCACTCTTTGGGATTCAATCAAAGGGGGGGGGAAGATGTTAACGGGGTTCAAAGACAGCCCGGTAGGCAAGATCCCGCACAAATTCTCTCTGATCATCCCTGCTGTCGGCTGAACCAAGGTTAACCTGAATGACAATATCGGCGTGGTAGGGATTCCCCGGAAAGGGAGAGGATTGGACAGCGCAGTTTACCTCGGCCACTTCGCCCGCGCTCAGCGTGTGCCATCCCCTGAGCGATCGATTCGTGAGTGTTGTATTCTTCTCGGCCATATCCGCCAGCGTTCTCCGGTCACAATGGTCCATCCGGTCGACGGACAACTCGCAGTTATCCTTCGGCGGCATGAATTTTCGCACCTCCATCCGATGTGGTTCGCCGCGCTCCAGCCGCCCAAGAACCTTCCTGGCGGCGGATTTATACCACTCATGCCGCCCCAGTTTTTCGTGATTGGCAATGGTTGGCGTGATTGGCGCTGAAGTGGGCTCTGCCACTACCGGATGCCCACGCGCCTCAGTTTGGCAACAGCGCCTTCATCCATAAGCTGTGAGGCATCGTCAACCCGCGTCCGGCCCCGCACGCCCTCCGTGCAATGGAACATCACGCCGGATCCATCCTGATCGACCACGAACAGGACACCGCTCCTGCCGTCGGGTGTACGAAAGTCGATTGCGACACAGGCCTCGTCCATCGGGTAGATGTCCGGCTGGGACGTTATGTATTCTGAGAACTTTCGCAGGAGTTTCCGCGATCTGGCAATCGCGATCCCGGACGGAGGAGGCAGTTCCTCCTCTTCTGCGCAGTTCGAGCATACACCGAGCTGTTCCTCGGCTTCGGCAAACCACTGCCTGGAAACTGCTTCCGTCGGGAATGTCGCAACCACTGCAGATTCCGGATCGTTGTAGTTGTGGTCCTTCCCGTGCCGTTCTTCCCAATTCGGCGAACCCGGACCGGTGCCAATTGAGGAATCTCCGGCTTGTGGAACTTGTTGCTGGACAGCCTTGACATTGACGGGCTCGCCAACCGGCGGGTGGCGAACCGTCTTGGATCCTGATGCCAGCCCAGAATGGGACAAAATGGAATGGTTCACTTCTGGCTCCGTCAGCTCAACGTTAAACCTAATTGATCTGGCAACAGCATTCAAGATCTCCGCGACATGCCCAGCCCTGTCGACAAACTCATTGAGCTTGACCATGTTTAGCCGGCTGGCATGCTTTGGCGTGTGGTGGAACTCGATGCGGCGCAGAATGCGTCGATCTTCCTTGGCTGGCAGGGATATGCAGCGTGCGGCTGCCCTGTGGGTTGAAAGGTTGTCGAGCGCGACCCTGACTTCCTTGCCTCCGGGAAATGGATGTCGGTCAGGTCCTGCATGCAGGCTGCGAAGTGTGCCGAGGCTCTGCGTTCGGTGACCTTGACCTTCCGTCAGGGACGATGGACGTCGAGGAAGACAAACAGGTTGGCTGTGCCGTTTCGCCGGCATTCATGGCCGTAGCGCTGACATTGTCCGGGTTTCGTCGAACGAGATCACGGGACGGTCCGGGTCGTGCGGTTCATTGTGGAGATCGAGAACGTCCTCCATGGCGGCGACGCGGGCGGCATCGACCTTGGGAATGCACCATCTGTCCTGGCGCCATGGCTTGAGCCTGTTCTTGGCAAGCCGCCGCCCGGTCTCGCGCGAGATGCTCCCGTCGTCCGCAATCCGAACCCTTTCGTTGCACAGCAGCTCAAGCGTGCAGCGGGCACGACCAGCAGAGCCTCTTAGTCGCCGCTGAGCTTGCGGGCCACTACTG
>JAPOOS010000306.1 GCA_026713305.1 Paracoccaceae bacterium | reverse complement strand
TTGTTCGCAGGAAAGCCGGATGAAAGGGTCCACATCAATGGATGGAGTGGCTCAAATGCCCGACAGTTTACAGCATTGCATTGTTGCAGTTCACAGGAGGTGTTTTGGAAAGCCTTCCAAACCTTAAATCCCGCCTGTCAAGTCAATTGCGGGTCATTCTCTGCCCTTTCCTTCACAGTTCAATGGATTTGTCTTTGCCAGTTTGTGCGGCCCACAAGCCTGCCAGGCTTTCCCGATGCAGGGCAGCGACTGTCGCTCGGAGAGTGTGGAGCCAGCCGGTCGCGCAAGATCGACGACAACATCGCGCACGAATGGCAAAATACACTTGCGGGTGCGTCTCGCGGTGTGCGGAGCAGGAAGGGTCATGCACAGCCATCGTCCAGCCAAGCCATGAAGCGTGCAATCGGCCGCCAGGACCTGACAATGTAAATGGCCTGCTCATCGTCTGCGTCAGTTCACAGGGTCTCGCCATACCCAGCCAACAGGCCACCGAGTTTGAATTCAGGTGTCGGCGTGGCCAGGACGAACTGCAGGCACGAAGCCTTGGAAGGGAGCAGGCAGCGCCATGTCCAGTGGGAACAGGCTGTTGAGGGCCGAACAAGCGGTCAATGGCGTTGAATGGCATCCGGGGAGATCGGGCGAAGTCCAACTGGCACGATGAAGCGCGTGGACGGCGCCAATGATGAGCCATGCGTGCAACGTCGAAGGTTGCCGGTTGAAAGGCATTGGGATACCGTGGAACTTGAACCTGTGAGCCATCACCTGATTGGCATTTGTCTGGGGAAGGGATCAGTGAAGTCTAATGCGCCAGTCTTGCAAATTCGGTTCGCCTGCGCGGAGTTGACCCGTTACAATCATGCTGCCAAATCTGTATCGGAAAAACCAAGGTATTCAAAGCTGTGGCGGTTTGCATGCTGAAGAGTCTCGCTTTCACCCTTGCCGTTGGGTTGGTTGTTTTCTCGGCGCCAGTTCAAGCCGACGAGTACGATGTTCTTTTGAGAGAATTCGACGCTGATGCCTTGAGGCAAGACGAGAAGAGACTGCTTCAGATAGGTCTTGCATTCGAGGGACTCTACATCGGACAGATCGATGGCAAGTGGGGGCCAGACAGCAGTCAGGCGCTCGAACTGTATTCAGAGCGCGAGACCGACACTTGGGCCATCAATGCCCACATGGCAATATTGACATGGAGTCTTATGGAGAGCGTTGGTCGGGATGGTTGGGACTTTCTCCATTTGGACACTCCGAATGTGTCGTTCTTGTTCCCGTTCGACGCTGCTGAAGTGGAGGAGCAGCAGACGGACATGCGGTACGTAGCTTGGCAGCATACGGAGAGTTCCCTGGGCATTTCAGTCTTTGTGGCTGACGTGGACGAAACCGAACACTGGCACGATTGGCTATTGTCGGAGTATGAACATCGGGGCAGGCCTCACATTGTCTTCGAACCGGGTTTAGCCGTTACTTCGTTCACCAATCCTGATGGCGTAGTTATCCATGTGGTCTCGAACTACACCCGTGGAGAGTGGACCACCGTCACGCTTGTTGCCTTGGCGGAGGATAGCAATCTTCTCAGTACCGTGGCTGGCAGCATAAGAGTAGGTCGCTCGGAACCGCTGGTGTATCCGGAGGGTGGCCTATTGGAACAGGTAGTTGACCTCGCCATGGCATGGTCGATCAAGGAGGAGGACACAAACGCGGAAGATGGCGACGCGGGTGTGGGAATGCTTGAAGTTGATGAAGCAGAGCTCGGAGGAACAGGTACGGCGTTTGTCGTTTCTGACGAAGGTCACTTGCTTACAAATGCGCATGTGATTGATGGCTGTGAAGCCATTGCCGTCGATGGCTTCCAGGCGACCGTCGTGGGGACATCCAGCCTTTTCGATCTTGCGGTGATCAAGGCAGGCCAGCTTTCCGGCAAACAGGTTGCCGCCTTCGCGCATCTACCTGCATCGCTAAATCTTGATATCGTCGTCGTCGGTTACCCGCTTGGCGAATTTTTGGGCGGAGTGAACGTCACGAGAGGCACAGTTTCGGGGATGAAGGGATTGGCGGGATCGGAGTTCACTATGCAAATCAGCGCGCCTGTGCAGCCGGGGAATTCGGGCGGACCCGTACTGGACGCCAGCGGTTCAGTGGTCGGGGTTGTCGTCTCGAAACTGGATGCCATGTTGGTTTCCGAAGTGACGGGCGACATACCGCAGAACGTGAATTTTGCCGTGCGTGGCGAGCTGGCAAAGCTGTTTCTTTCACAGAATGGTGTGGAGCCGACAATGGCAGGCCCAGCAAAAGGGCTTGATCCGGTCGAATTGGGCAGGCGGGCGCAAAGCATCACCTACCTCGTTGAGTGTTATCAGTGAATCCCTGATTTGCCACTTGCGGACGCTCCTGGATTCGCGCTTGAACCGTTCGGAGGGTCATGCTCGAATGTTTGAAACATGTAGACCCGTGCAGGAGCAGTTTAGCCAGTCCGGCAATTGCGGGACTCAGGCGACGCACGCGAAAGGACTGTACTTGCCGATTGGAAAGTGGAGCGCTGAATGCCTGCGCACGCTCCGGCAACCTTTGCAGCGCCTTTGTCGTATGTGGGCGGTTGCCGCCACTCTTAAAGTCCGCTGGAACCTGGCACGTGTAGAGTCAGGGGCCGCTTTTGACTGCCCGAACAGTTGACCAACCTGCTATGCGGCGCTCAATTGCATGTAGGCGCTGTATCGCCGACAGCGTCGTGCCACTTCTTGGTAGACCTTCCTGACAAGCCGCACATTTGCAAGCGAATGCATGCCAGCCCACAGTTCATCTATCCGAGCGGCATCAGAAACTTGGACTTGGCGGCATGCAAATGCCGAACTGTCTTGTATCCTGGATCTCCCGAGAAAGGGTCTTTGAAAATTGTCGAGGTGACCAGATCAAGTGTTTCCGGGCAACCTGCCCACGTTCTGCCGGGCGTCAGGCCATTGTTTCGGCATCCATGTAGCCGGAAAGGTTGGGCCGAAACCAAGCCCATTGACCAAGTCGATCGCCTGTGCATTCGGCAACCCACGCCGATGCCGGCTCAGGACTGCGAGGCGATGTACT
>JAPOOS010000305.1 GCA_026713305.1 Paracoccaceae bacterium | reverse complement strand
TCCCCCGCTCCCACGGCTTCCTGCGACTGCGCCGCGCCGGCGGCCAGTCCCACGGCCGCGGCGAAGGCGATCCATGCATGTTTCATGTGTGTTCTCCCTGTTTTCCTTGTGTTCAGGCCCCGCCGCGCCTTCCGCTTCCCCCGTGGTTCCGCCTGCCGCGACCTGCGCCTGTTCGCCTCTCATTAAGAAGTCGATCCGCTGGCGGCTAGCGAAAACGTCAAATGAACTGCACTGGCAAAAGTCTGTGTGTCAGTTCAGCAACAGGCAGTCTCCAGGAGCGGAAGATCATTTTGCGTTGGTGCGCGGCCGAATTCTGCACGCAACACATTCCGGCGGGAAGGTTGCAAGGCAAGGCTCCCTCCCCGTGACGGAGTTCTTAACACAACACTGTTTGCCAGTTTCGATCATGTCCGTAATTCCTGAAGCGCTTGACGGCCCCACTCGCTTGGAACGGCCGTTCGCTGACAGTCTGAATTAGGAGAGAGAATCTGATGCCTGATGATTTGAGTCCACTGCAATGCAGTAACTTCGAGGTTGCCCTGAACGAGTTCGACGATCTTGTCGTGCAAGGCGACAAGGCATTCCTGCTTGGTGCAGGTTGCAGCAAGTGTGCAGGATTGCCGCTGGCGACGGAGCTGATGGGCATGACCTGCGAGAGCAACCAACTGGACAAGCCCACGAAGACCATACTGACCACCATTGAAAATCGCTTCCATGGTTCGACTGCCGCAAACATTGAGGACTACCTGAGCGAACTGATGGATTTTGTGGCCAACGCCGAACGGCGCAAGGCACGCGGCGCCAACAAAGCCACGGTGTCGCTAAACGAGATCGAATACTCCGTCCAGCAGTTAAGGGATGCAGTGGATCAAGTCAAAGAGGCAATCGCAGAGGCCATTGACGTGGAGAGAGTCAATCTGCAGCATCACAGGCAGTTCATAGACGCTGTGCATCGTCCTCCGAGGTCGGGAAGAAAGGCCGGCGATCGTTGCGTCGACTATCTTGTTCTGAATTACGACACGCTGATTGAAAGCGCACTTGCGCTTGAAAGGCTGCGCTACGCGGACGGAATGCGTGGAGGACAGAATGCGTGGTGGGACTGTTCGGCCTTTGAAAGCAACCAACTTGACGCTCGAGTTCTGAAACTGCACGGGTCGATTGACTGGAGCGAGGCGCCCGGCGAATCCCTGCCGCGACGGATTGCGACAAATGTGTCCCTGGACAATGGGAACAAGGGAAGAATCCTCATTTGGCCTGCATCAACGAAATGCCGCGAATCGCAGCAAGACCCATTTGCTCAACTGTCCCAACTGGCTCGCTCCATTCTGGTGCCTCGACCCGGCAGGCAGACCGTGTTGACTGTCTGTGGATATGGCTTCGGTGATCGTCACATTAACGGCGAGATCGAAAGGGCTCTTCGAGCGTCCCGAGGTGAATTGACAGTGGCGGTCTTTACCTACGACGAGAGGCCAACTGGAGAGCTCAAACGGCTACACGAGATCGACGACATAGGAGATCAGATCAGAATTCATGCGCGCAGAGGTTTTTTCCATGGTGACACAGCCGTTGTGTCAGAGGTTGATCTCCCATGGTGGAAATTTGAAACCGTCGCGAGACTGCTTGGAGGGGAAAGATGACAACTGTACAGCCAAACCCAAATGTTCCTGTCGAGAATCTGGCAATCGGAACGATCATTGAGGTTGACGGCACTCGCATTGTAGCCGAACTGGAGCCACGGATTGACGAGCTGTCGCGCATTTACGGCGGCGACACATACTCGATAGGTCAATTTGGCTCCATCGTGAAGGTGCATTTTGGCCGAAGGACAATTTTTGCCTTTGTCTCCCGACTTCGAATGAAGGCGGAGTTCGAACATGAAAGAGGCATGGTTTCGGATGCCGAAAGCGATGAGCGTGTCATCGAGGCGGACCTGTTTGGAGAAGGGGAGTGGTTGGCTACGCAGGAAGGCTGGAAACTGAAGTTCCAGCGGGGAGTTGCAACCTACCCGCTTCCGCAACAAGCGATCTATCTGACGCCCAAGCGGGAACTGCGCTTCATCCATGGCCGCGGAGACGGCCCTTCAGTTCATCTTGGCGAGCATGTGGGCGCTGGCGGCACAAAGTGCTTTGCAGATTTGAACGAGCTGCTCGGAAAGCACACGGCAGTGCTTGGCTCAAGGGGAACAGGGAAATGTGACTTTTGAATCGGGCTCCTAGACAGTGAATCAGCCAACATCCCGGCAAGCATATTGCACTTGAGTGTCGTGCCTCCAATCGTTCCCATAATTTGGTTCGTTTGCAGCTCTCGTTGTTGTTGTTCTCCTTGATTTGATTGCAATTCTGAAGCGTCAGATTTTCAAGACTCGCTCTGAGAAGCAGGTCGCAAGTGGGGCGTTAGAGAGCTACTCCTTTGACATCACAGCACTGGGACTCGAGAAATGGCAGAAATGTGAATTGTAGTTGCACATAGGCGCGGAATCGGATAGACTGAATCCGATTCAGACTCGTCACTACAATCATCTTTGAAGGAACGACCGTGAGCACAATGAACTCACCACAACCCCTCGACTGGGAAGCTTGCCAAGAATTGCTGGACGAAAGCGATGCAATTGAAGCCGCATTGGACAAGGTAGCCAAGCTCGATTTCAGCATGCTCAAAGGCAAGTTGGGCATAGAGAAGAATTGGTCACCGGAGCACCAAACCGAAGTCGAAGATCTCTACAGGCGATTTCTCGCGCTCAACATGGTTTACAGAGAACAGAAGATATGTCCAACTGGACCGATTGATGACTTCTGGCATGCACATATTTTGGACACCCGAGCGTACGAAAGAGATTGCAACGAGCTGTTCGGAGAATACCTGCATCACTTTCCGTATTTTGGAATGCGTGGGCCCGATGATAGAGCTGAACTTGAAACAGCTTTCGAGAATAGCAGATCGCTTTTCATTTCCCATTTCGGCATAGACCCCTGCAGTGGTGAACTTCAGGCGCGCTCCTGCGCTTCGCAAAATTGCCCGTAAATTCGGAACTACAGACTCAATATGCCGCCGGCTTCAATGTCAGGCATAGATTCCACGCTCGAGAGAACAAATCGGATCTTCTGGCAGAGTCTCTTGGGCCATATTCAAAGAGAACTACACGGACGTCCAGCAAATGCAGTGCTGGACGTAGGATGCCACGACGGAGGACTGCTCAAAAAGCTTGCAGCGGCACTTCATCCTCGGGAATTGATAGGGATTGAACCCGATGCTCATTGCCGAGACCGATCAAGGTTTCGATTGCACTCGTTAGCTACAAGCGTAACAGTTATACATCCCGAGCAGTGGTCGAAAGTGCCTTCAACGAGTGTAGACTTGGTGACATGCCATGAGGTCGTGCACTTGGTTGATGATCTCGCGGGATTGTTGGCCAACTTCGCACGTGTGATGGGCTCGCACGGCACAGCATTTCTCGTTACAGGTTGCCACACGGAAAACGCGGTTTGGCCAGATTGGAGCGCCCAACTTCGCGCGGCCGGCCAAGTAGTGTTTGACCGGTCTCCATTTGAGATAGTTCAAGTTGCACATGCTGCGGGACTTCATGCTGTAATCCGCCCGCTGCGACGGGATGGCTGGATTGTATATGACCCGGACAACTCAGAGTTCAAATATCCATCCTTGGCAGCTCTCTTGGATCACCAGTATCGCAACAAGCTGCTGTTTAGGCTTACCAAGCCGCAATGAATAATTCTGATTCAGTATTCCAGATGGTGCCACCGTCAGTGGTCAACGCAGTCGCCAAGATTTGTGATTCCAAAGGTGCGTTGACTCGGCTGGAGGGGTTGGTGGTTTCGCATCAGCTTGAAGCGTTGCCTCTGTTTCAAACAGTGGGTTGGGCCCGCTTTCGCGACAATGTGCGCCATGATTACGAGTCGCACGATTTTGTCGCAATTCGAGGATTCTCCGCGGAGCAGGGGGGAGCGGCGCTGCTTGTCGCTCTAAGGACAATAGGGGAATCCTTGAGAACATTTCGTGGCGGCAAGGTAGTCAAGCATTTCAAGATGTCGCCGTGGACCAGGGAACTATCGCACACCTTGCGGGCAGGTGAATTTCATACGGACCATAGCACTCAAATTTGTCCTCCTGCAGTTACCGGCATACAGTGTCTCGAGCCTGACCCAGGCACTCCGAAAAGCGGGCTTTTGTGGATTGCAAGGCTAAGTGACCTGCTGGAGCATTTTGAAACTGCAGATTGCAAAGGAGCCGGACGATTCCTGATGGATGAAGAAACCACAATGCTGAGTGACCGGTCGTCATCTAGTTGGACTGGAAATCTGGTTAGCAACGGAACTATCCGTTATCATCCAGAGACCATTAGGGCCGCGGCAAGAAGGTCCGGAAACTCATGCAAGGACATCGACAAGCATATCTCGGCAATTGAGAATGCTGCGTTGGAACGTGCTATTCCATTGGCCCTTAATCGTGGGGATTTGGCGTTAATTTCCAATCATAGAGCACTGCACCGCCGCGGGAAGAGTTCCGTGGTTTTCAAAAACTACCCAACAGAGTTTGAATCAAGGCGTGTCGCCGTGGCACACGCTACCAAAGAGCGAAGGCATACTTGAAGGGTCCGATCAAGATTGTTGGATCTTGTGCCAACAATCTCAAGTCTGTAGATGCCACCTTCGATATAGGCAGTGCAACAATCGTAATCGGCGTTTCCGGGTCTGGCAAGAGCTCGCTCTTGACCGACACCTTGGCGGCCGAGGCAAACTCACGCATGCGAAGGTTTCTCGGATTTTCACAAACCCACCTCGGTCATGAAGATGTAGCGGCATTTGTAGGCCCACTACCTCCCAGCATTCATTTTGCCCAAGCAGCATTTCGAGCGTCCAGACGAACTACAGTTGGAACCTCCGCCGGACTGCTCTCACTTCTGCGACGTTACTTTCGCCGGTATTCGTTACCGTGGGCTGAAGAGATCCAAGAGAGTGTCCCGCTGCCCTCACCCACGATCTTCGCAAACTGGATAGAAAGCCACTACGAGGGCCCGCTAGTTGTGTGGTCCGTATTGGAACGTTGGCGACACACAGATGGCGCTCGTGCAGTCAGAAGCCTGAAGATGCACGGGATCAGTTCTGCAAGATTCTATAGTGAAGCGGATTCCTCGTTGATTCGCGACGTTGGACGGGAAATCGACATCAATCGATTTAGGATGCTATCTCCTGACGTTCGGCGCCTGATTGAAGCTGAAGTGGGTCGGGTTAGCGTATCCGGCGAGTGCCCCGAACTTAGGGGGATGCTCCGTCGAGCCTTTGATATTGGTGGCGACGTTGTCGTCGAATTCCTGGAAGATTCTGGACTACCCCGTCAAGTTCGAACTGAACGTGGTGCACTGCTGGACAGTGCCTATCATCAGGTTCATCCCAGCGTGCTAGAACCATTCTATGCGCCAAGCAACTCACTATTGACGTTCAATTCTCCATCCACCTGGGGGTCTGGAGCTTGCGCTGGCTGCAAGGGACTGGGGCTTCAAAGAATAGTGGTGGAAAGCGCGTTGGTTACCAGTCCGAGCAGAAGCATGAATGATGGATGTCTCTCGCTTTGGACGAAGAAGAATTACCGTCATGTCAATATCCAACACAAGACAATCGAGGGATTGCGCGGGTATAGGGGATTCTGTCCTGACACGCCCTGGAGCAAGCTTTGCGAGAAAGCCCGGCTCCTAGTTCTCTTCGGCTCAGGCGACGTATCCATTGCCGATGTTGATCCGCGCACAAGGCGGAGACTTCACAAAGGGCGGCCATTTGAAGGATTTGTCCCAGCAATATTGCGACGCTCCAACAGTAGGGTGCCGACTTTGGGGCTTGCTCATCTGATTGCGGAAGCGCAATGTCCCGATTGTTCAGGAACGCGTTGGTCGCGTGAAGCAAGAGCGCTACGACTTGGACAATGGTCCTTACCGGAAATCCTCCGCATGCCGTTCAGTAGGCTCAAAGAGCTTGCAGGGCCAAATGGCGAAATGATGAAGGACGTTCCATGCCAGTCGAGATCTCTGGTCGAGGGCTTGCACATGACTGCCACGGCATTTGTTGAATCGGGACTAGGGCATATTTCTGGTGAAAGAGGGATGACCACGCTTAGCGAAGGCGAAAGCAGGCGGTCACGCCTCGCTGCACTTCTTCGAGACACCAGCAAAGGGCTAGCCCTTCTACTTGATGAACCGGCGAGAGGACTCCACGAAGAAGACATTGGTCGCCTGAATGGGGCCCTTACCAAGCTCAAGCACCGACACACATTGATCATCAATGAGCACAAGGCGTCATTGGCAAAGGTTGCGGACAAGGTGTTGGAGCTCGGCCCCTGTGCCGGGAAGGAAGGTGGACACATCGTGTACACCGGTTCCTCGAAACTGTCGGCCCTACGCCGCTCTCAGTTGAATTCGGTGCGTTTGCATCTCCCCGTCAATTCGAAGAGTGAACGACTCACAATTTCCGGCGCCAATGTGAATACATTTTCGGGCGTGAATTTCAGCATTCCATTGGGAAAGCTAGTTTGCGTAACCGGCGTGTCCGGTTCTGGAAAATCGAGCCTCGTTCGTGGAATCATAGTGCCAGCCTTGTCAGGATTGTTGCCTGGAAGGTGTGATTCCGAAGGGTTTTCCTGGACGGGAGGATCATGGAAGAGTGTTGAAGGTCATTCGCGCATTTCGTCCGTACTAGCGGTTGAATTGCGGTCACCGAGTAGGCAACGCCGAAGTACAGTTGCAACGCTGCTGGGACTTGCGGGTGACATTCGCAAGACATTTGGCCGTTCTGCCGATGCACGCAGGCTCGATCTCGGCCCATCAGATTTTGGTTGGAATGCGGGCAACGGTCGTTGCCTCGGTTGCATGGGATTGGGAGAGACTGAAGACAGCGGTGGTTGGGCACCATGTTCCCAATGCGGTGGTCGCCGCTTTGGCGAAATTGCCTTAAGTGTCTTGGTAAAGGGCCTAAATGTTGCCGACATACTTTCCCAACCATTGAGTGAGCTGGAGGGCCACCCGTTTGCTCGGGACGCTGGCTGGTCGACTCTGCTTCAGCAAGTAAATTCGCTTGATCTCGGCTACCTTACTCTTGGACGTCAGGTGAACCAGATTAGTGGCGGAGAGTACCAGCGACTTAGGATTGCCAAGGCATTGGCCGGGCTAAGAGATGATGGACTGCTTCTGATACTGGATGAGCCTTCCGCAGGGTTGCACCCCAAGGATGTGAGGCGACTCTTGAACGCACTTGATCGCATTGTCTCCAATGGCGCGAATTCAGTCCTCCTGGTCGAGCACAATCTTGACCTAATTGGCGCTTCCGACTGGATTGTCGACTGCGGTCCAGGAGGCGGCCCCGAAGGTGGCGAAATTGTTGGTGAAGGCCCTCCAAAGGCGATCGCTCAGCTGAACACACCTACGGGGCTGGCTCTAGCAGCCAACTATGCCCCATCGTCAGTCTTCGGAAATGACCCCCTGTTGGAGAGTTCCAAGTCTGAGAATGTCGCCCCCCAGACATCTGTTCGAGGTGCTCGACACTGGTTGCGGAGATTGATTGGCGACGAAGTAACGGTTGATGAATTGGATCCTGTGGATTTCTCGGAACTAGCCGTGCCCAGCGAGTCCAATGTCGGTGCTTGCCGTCCACTTGAAATAGGAGGACTGGATACTGAAATAGGGCGGATGCTGCTAGATCAAGCGACTGACAGCAACGAATGCATATCTCGTCTTGCCCGCATTTGGTCTGACAACACCCGAGCTCAGCTTCGAGTAAATCCGCTGCTTGAAGAGATGCGGTTTTGGGGGGTCAGGATACCATTCAGCGCGGCAAAGGCCGCCGAAAGGCGCATCAATCAACTGCGATTGGAATTTGCTTCCGAAAGAGACATGTCAGTTCACCCTAGGGACGTTCGCGCGACCGGAGAGCGTTTCATTATCAAGGAGGGAACGCTGAATGAGCGCATGCAGCATTTGCGGGACGCCCTAGTCGTTGGAGGTGGCTTTGTTGAACTTGTTTCTGATCAACAGATGGTTCTTGGAACGATTCGGACAAGACATGTTGATCTTGGCTCCTCAACTCCAGCAGTTGCACCGCTTATCATGAGATCAAAGAGTCTGTCGCGCTTGCAATTCGCTGGGTGCTGCCCTTGTTGTACAGGAAGCGGAACTGTTGAAGCCTTAGATGAAGCCCTGTTTGTTTCTGACCCGCAACTCAGTCCACTTGGAGAAGGATTCTTGAACACCGAAGCCCTTGCAGTGCTAAGATGGACCAGGCGGAATGTACAAGTCCCGTTTTTCAGAAGGATGGAATCGGAAGGGCTATGGTTGCAAGGGCAGTCATTTCAGCAGCTTGGACTCCATGACCGAATGACCCTCCTGCACGGATTTTGGTGCAGGCCTGGTCACGGCAGTTTCCTCAAAGCGCGAAGCAAGAATCCCAAAGAGGTAAACTCGTGGTTGCGTTGGGATGGTTTGATTTCGGCGCTGCGAGCGGAGTCGAAACGGAGCAAGAACCCGCAGTGGCGTAGCCAAATTGATGCTTCGGCTACCACTGTAGAGTGTCCGCTTTGTTTAGGCACTGGTCTACAGAATCATGCCCGTGCAGTGAATCTCGGGAAACGATCGTACTTCGATTGGATACAGCTCGGAACAGTTGAGGAGTTTGCAAATGCTCTGGAAGATTTGAAGCTGCCAAGTCGAAGATCCGAGCACATGAAGAAACGAGTTCTTCATTGCATAGGCCCGATGACAAAAGCCATCCCCCAAGCACGCCTGCGGGACGCAGTTCACGACCAGAATCTGGCACACACTGTATTTGGGCGAGTGGTGCACAGCATGACCGGACTAACAGTCTTGGATCAATAAGTTGATGTACAAGTTATTTGGCCGGTTGGCAGACCGCTACGATTGGCACACGCCACCAGATCATTACCAGCATGATCACGCATTTGTGTTGGACCAGTTCGGAAAGTCCAGACGAATTCTTGACATTGGATGCGGCACAGGAGTGTTTCTGGAAAGGGCCATTGCTTCAGGACTGGACGCATACGGCATCGATTCCTCACCCGAGATGGTCACATTGTCGGCAGCTCGTGTTGGCGCCCACCGTGTTCGGGTCGAACGGATGCAAGACTTGCAAGAGTCTAATGCTTACGCAGGCATCGTTTCCTTAAGTTGGACGTTCAACTACGTTCACTCTTTTTCGGAGGCCCGCGATGTTCTTGCCAGAATTTATGAAGCATTGCGTCCGCAGGGCCAATTGATTTTGCAGCTTGCCCACGCACCGAATGCGCGGGGCCACCTTGGAGAAGATCGTGAAAGGGGACCTGATGGACTTGAAGCGGACATAGTCTTTCTTTATCGGTTTACTCAGCTTCCAGATGATCGCAGCGTCCTGAAGGCTCAATATGTCTACGGCTGCAAGAGCAAGGCTGAGCTATTCTTCGAAGAGCACATCCTTGCTGCAGCCAATGCCCACGAAGTGGCGGCGCTTGCTGCGAAGGTCGGCTTCAGAGATCTGGATTTGTTGGAGTCCTGGCGCGGCGAACCAATGGATACTTCGGTGAACGTGCTTCTGATCGCAAGGCGTCCTTAGAGCCCCATTCAGAACATTCTTGAGCAGAAAATTGTTCGCCTCGGGGATTTGTCCCCTGCCTATCAAGCCGGCGTGTCATGTTGCGAATTGCCGCCAGTTGCGACCACGCCCGTGAACTTTCTACAGTGCGTTCATGGTCCTTCGTCAGGCGGCAGCGACGCAGGCAGCCCTGGTTGCCGAACAGGGCTGCAGGGGGCCCAAGCAGCGCAACGCGCCCTGCTTGCGCACGGCATTGATGGTTACAACCCGTTTTCTTCCCTCGATGAGCCGCTGACGCAATTTGTCGCCGGCACTTGGACAACCTTGCGTTGCTGCTATCTGTCGGAATCGCGAATTTTAGAGCAAAGCTTGATGGCGGCAATGCTGGGTGCAATTTCCTTGTGTGTTTCGGTCACGGTTGTGCCGTATTCGGGATGATGCGTTTCCCCCTTTGAAGTGCCTTGCGCCCAGGCAACAGCAACACAGGCATGCAGACCCGCCGACAACACCCGCATCTTGTTCTGCGCTGTTCCCGATCGCCGTGCAGATCGTAGTCAATTCGCAACTCTTCATTGCTACTGGGAAGAGGAAGCTAGGCAAACAACAGTCGTGACCGAAAGCACGTAGATGCCTTCCTTTTCGCAGCGCTCCGCAACTTCTGCGGGATCGGGGTAGAGGTTGAGATGACAATGGAAATCGATCACTTGACCCCTGTCGATGTCAATAGTGCCTCAAGCTCACCAAGACCGCGGCTGACGACCTGTTTGTATGCCGTCGTATCGCCCAAGGAGGGTGCCGTAAGTCTGGGCCTTATCCAGCGATCGAATCCCTCGGCCTTCGCTTCAGCAACGGCCACGGCTGCCGAGCGGACATCGTCGAACCGGGCATGGTCTGAATCATCCCTGGACAGATCGTCGTAGACATAGCCGGTCGTGTCGGTAACGCCCCAACGATGGAAGGCCGCGCGCCTGATCAGGCACGGGACGCAACGCCCGCAATGGCGATATCCGAAGACTCCGAACCGACCGCAGCTCGTGGATTTGGACGCCTGCTTTTTGAGAAACGCCTGATCGGTGCACTCCCTCAGCATCTCCCCCTTGGTTTTGAACTGGTACGGGTTCTCGATCGTTACCCGTAGGCCCGCTGCGCCAAGCAATTGTTGGAACTGCCCGATGAAAACCGGATGGGTCGTGCGGGTGCTGAGGCTTCCGAGGCGGCCTGTCGTAAGGGGCGGATTTATTGAAATGAAGCCATTCTCACAAACATAGAGCGTCACTGCTTTGCCCTCGTGATAGCCTTTTAGTGCGGTGGCCATGAGCACGCCGTAGGCGAGAAAGATAATCGAACGAGCGCGCTGCGACCGCTCGTTGGTCCGGGGGCATTTCACATTGTGATTGAGCTCAAGGCGCGGCAGCCCGCCGCCGATCATCGTAGCGAAACGGGCTTGGCGCCTTTTGTCACCCTTTGAAACCTGGCTGACGAGATAGGGCTTGCGGGTGCCACCCGCGGCAAGATCAATGGCTCCGATCAGGCTGTCCAAACCGCCTGACAGCAGGCATACACAGTCCTGGTTCGGCTTCACCGCCCCTTTCTTTGGTGGCGTCGGCAATATACCACCATCGACGAATTCCAGTGACCAGATGTCTGTGGTCAGAAAACGAAGTTGATTCTTTAGCAGGCGTGCCTGCGACGACCAGAATTCGGGATCGCTGACAGCGACGCACAAATCGATTTCGCGGGTCCAGCCGTCTGGGCTCCTGCCGCGGCTGACAGCCGTGTCGGCAGCGATAACGGAAAGAGCTATGGTTAGAAGATCCCAAGCGCGCGGCGCGGCTATGAACTTATGCCGCGTAAGTCTGTGCAGGGCCGTCGCGCCGATAGATACCGTGTCGCGCGCATCGGCGTGGCTATACAGAACAACAGGTACCTCTGTGCCGGCCGGAGCGGCGGCAATGCGGTCATGTGGAGCGCAGAACAGCTTCATCAAAGATACTCCTCGAAAACTTCGAAGGCCTCCTGCAATGCTGTCCTGACGAGGCCGCCGATGCGGAGTGAATCGAGGGCCTGAGCGGACGAGCGCGCCTTGCGGAATGAGGCGGCGACCGTTTCCCGGATATAGGTCTTGACCTCGCCGAAGCGGGATAGCTCGGACGCAACGCTGGGGGCGTTTTCGCGTAGGTGCTTGCCAACATCGAGATCAAAGCGCTCAAAGACATCAAGGGCGATGTAGCGCTTAATGGCAAAAAGCCTTTGCTCTTCTGTCAGGTCGAAAACATCCGCGTCTGGAAATCGGGTGAGAACATCGGACAATGCATCGTTGATGGCGTGGCGGCTGGCTTCGGTATCTTGCGTTCCGTCAATCGGGCGTACGGCCTCAACGACGGCGTCCATAACCTCGTCGGCGGACCGACCCTCAAGGAGCGCGGTATCGAGTGGATTGCCCGGTGTCGCCGCTTGTCCCGAAGACAGTGCCGAGAGGGCACCATACAAGGTACCCGCTGTTTGGACCGTACCGCCGAAACGCCGTACAGCGGTTCGCGCTCCGCCCAGTCCTTTTCTGACATAATTGCCGACACCTCTGCGCATATCGGCCGTTGATCCTGTACGCGCGAAGCTCCCGAGACTGCGCCGTGCCGTACCGAAACGCCCGCTAGGGGCAACAGGCACTGGTGCTTTCGGTGCGGGGGTCGGCTGCTGCACATGCTCGTCTCCGTCAGGACCATCAGTATTTTGCCCCGGATCGGTTTGATCGCCGCCGCCGTCGGCCGGCGGATCAGGCACCCATGGCGGGACCATGGGTACGTTCGACGGCGATCCAGAGCTAGACTGAGACGTCCCCATTCTTCTCTCTTATCGTTATGGCCCGTTTTACAGGAGGGCTTACGCCGCTTTCCCGCCATTTCTTGAAAACATCGCGCGACCACAGCTGGTCTGCGATCTTGGGTACGATGCCCGCTGTAATCTGAGTGACCGGCCTTTCGCGCAAAAATGCCGCTAGGTGCGCGCCCTGCGCCGGGTGTGCGCGCACGACGGCCAGGCAAGCCTCAAGGATTGGCGGTGTTCCCCATTCCTGTTCCTGGCGCGCACGCTCGAGCAACCGGTCCATGACGATCGATATCTCAGTCCGCGGGACTGCGGCCAATCGCTCCTTGAGACGATCGGCCATGTCGGGATTGTCGAGCATCGCCGAGAGCAATTCCGCGGCTTCCGAAGACAGGCGATCCTCGGGCGTAATCAGCGGCGCGTGCTCCCGACCAACATAGAGCGTACCGCGCAAATCGAGATCGGCGAGTTTCGGCGAAATGGTCAACCACTCCCGTATGAAGAGTTCGTCCCATTGTTCGGTAAGTGCTGCCTCTTTACCGGCACCAAGTTTGTCCTCCCACTCGCCGAGAAAGCGGGGTTTGCCGCCGGTGTCCTCGTTGACGACGCGCATCAGTTCTTCGTAGGCCTTTGGATTGCCGCAGCGCTCGAACAGGAGCATCTTTGCCAGCACCGCCTCGTCGACGCCGACGCCCTGCGCGTTCGAGATCGCCATCCTGATAGCGAGAGCATTGAGAAAGCGCTTGATCAAACGTGGATTACCGGAAATCTGCGAAGCCGAAGCCATCAGGGGTGCGAGCCTATCCGCCGTATCGAACCGGCCAATAAGTTCGGTGGGTAGATTGGCATGGACGGACTCGACAAATGCGCGATCGACGCGCTTTCCGCGCCACGATTCGGCCAGCCTTTGGCAGACCTTCTTGCGGATTGCTTCCCCTGCGTCCTCTGGAAGGTCGCTGTTCTCGACAAACAAAAGGATCAGGTAGGCGCGCACTTCTTGCGTACCAAGCGGCGGTACACGAATCGGTATCTGGACCAGCTTGTCGAAATAGTTGGTGACGAGATCATCATCGACGCCTTCAAAATGCTGCCTTACAGCATGCTTGATCATCGCATCGTCGGCCGCGATGACAAAAGCGGTCCGCTCCAGAAACAGGAAAAGCCTTATAGCTTCCAGCGTAGAAATTGTTGTGGGCGGCAGGCACCGATCGAGGTCGTCTATCAGGACGACAAGCGTGACGCCAATCTCTTCAAGCGTCTGCCGAAAGTTCTCGCGAATAGCATTTATCTCTCGTGGCGGTGACAGTTCCGGCTTAGGCTTTAGCAGCCCGCCGAAAGCGTCACCGGCCTCCGCGGCGCCTTTCTCCAGATCAGCGATGTCGGATTCATCACCGTTGCCAGATGCGAGGTTCGTTCCAGCACGCAAAACACTTCCCAACCACCCGGTGGGTGGAAGTCCGAGTGCAAGGGCCAGCGCAGAACCGGCGCCGAGTTTTGCGGCCCGGAGCCAGTTGACGCGCTTCAACAGGTTCTGTGCTTTATCGATCCCGGTTTTACGTTCAGCCGCCTCTTCGGCGAGCTTGGTTGCGATTACTTCCAGCAAGGCCGCGCGCGCGTCGTCATAACCTTGATAGAGCCATGCGTTGAACTCAACAAATACGAATGATGATGAGCGGTCTTCTGCCCGCTCTTCCAGCGAGCGCCGGACGAGCTTGATCATCGAGGACTTTCCGCTGCCCCATGAGCCAGACACGCCAATCGAGGTCGGCCGGCCATTTGCCTGTACGACAATTTCGGCAATGGTGTCGGCCACGCCAGAGAAGTTCAGAAAATCGCGCTCTGTTTCATTGTCGGGCCACATCGGTCAAAAGCCTCTTGCGCGAGAAGAAACTGCGCAGTTCGGATGACGGGCGGGATACGGCAATGCGTTCACGATCTCGTCGCCTCCGCCGCAATGTGGCCGGCGAGTTCGGTGACGAGAGTGCACAAGCCGGTCATGTCGCTCAAGTCTGCAATGGCGCCGTCCGCCAAAGCAGAGCGCGGTGATGTCAGGATTGAGGCAGTCGTGTAAGGCTGCTCCTGGACCAGCTTGCGGCAGAGGATGTCATAGCGCTCGGCGTAGGACACGCCCTGAAACTCTTTGAAAACCGGGAAATGCGGCAAGGTATCCCTCACCGGCGAGCGCGATGCGGGCGCGTCTTCCAGCAGCATGAGCCAGCCGACAAATGGGCGCGATTGCTCACCGAACGCGCCGGGCATATCGGTCTGCAGGAAGTCCCCCTGCAAGAGCCGTGTGCCGGCAAGCTGTTCTGCGGCCTCCGCGTCGATACCGGCCTCTCGCAGCGCGGCAATCATCTTGCTGCATGTGGCCCCGAACGATGACTCGTGTACCTCGACGCCGCGTATGCAAGGTGCCAGCACCGTGGCTGCAGGTCTCATCCAGTTGTCTGAACGCTCCGCCTTCGTTCGGAATGTTCCGTTCCGACTGGATTGCCGCGACCGCTTTGGCTGCAAGACGATCAGGTCGCGCCAATGTGCGGGCCTTGTTCGGACTCTTTTGCCGCGGAAGCTCTCCAATGTGCGCAATTCGCCCTTTAGTGCGTCGTCAACGACCCTCTTTTGCCCCTTGAAGAACTCGCGCCATGCAACTGCTCGATAGTCCAACACTGCCCTGCATAGGTTGGATGCATATTGTTGCAGCCACGGTGTTTCGCGTCGCAACTGCGAAAATCTTTTCTTTAATGAGAATGCAGTCAATGACGGTGGCTCTACATCTTGGCCAGCGTCTCTTGCCAGCTTGTATTCTTCAATGTCTTCAATCGAAAAGGCGAGCATTTTGTTCCAGACACAACGGCAAGCATGCCCTATGCCTTCCAATTGTCTAGCGTTGGATTTAGTCCCTGGGAACAACCCAAACTGTATTGGTCTGTACTCCAAGGTTAGCTTGTTATCCATTGTGCTCATTCAATCTAAATGATGCCAACTGCAATATACATACGCCGACTATCTTTGTCAACAACTTTCTTTCATTTCCATTACTACAGAAAACACTTGCGCTCTGATGGAGTATGGTCTACACATGGCCTGTTCAACGGAGGAGAACAACATGAGCACGAATGCACAAGAACAAGCGCTCGCCGATCTCGATGCAGTCCGCATCCAGATGAAGCTGTTTAAGAACAAGCAACTATCGGAAGTTTCCGGTGTATCGCTGGCCATAATCTCCAATCTGCATTCAGGGGTTCAAGGATGCACATATGTCAATGTGCGCGCCATCGAGATTGCGATGCGTCAAATGATCAAGGACTCCTTTGCTGGATAGGCAGGAGTATTTATTTTGGGAGGGATTCAAATTCCCCAAAGTACATGAGCCGATGGGGAAAACCAAAAAAGGATCCCTCCCATGAATGAAATGTCCACCACATCTCTGTTCGTTTGTCTCGACGACTTCCGCCATCCTCATCGAACAATGACAACGCCATCACCTGATCCCCAGC
>JAPOOS010000254.1 GCA_026713305.1 Paracoccaceae bacterium | reverse complement strand
CTGATCGTCAAGTCGCCGTTTGATGGGCCCGGTGTTCCAACAGGCTGTCGACAGGATCGGCGGCGCCTCAATCCAAACCCCTCGCACTATGACTTTCCTGCCGGCTTCCTACACAATCGACAGGACATGCATCAATATGTCGACTACCAATTGCTCATTGACCGGACAGGAGTGACGACAAACGATGGAAGTGATCGACCGCAAGACCTGCGAACAATTCCTGGATTGGAACGAGTTGACCGACGCGATCGCCGCAGGACACTCGAGGCCCCGTGCCATTATGGATGACAAGCTCCTTCAGCGCCGCAACCAGTCAATGCTGACTCGCATGGCGTGGATAGAAGGACTGGGTGGATTGGTCAAGACGGCAATGGTGTATCCGGACAATGCGAGCCGAAACTTTCCGACCGTCAATGGCACAGCCATTTTGTACGGCGAAGATGACGGCATTCCCGAGGCCCAGATCGACTTTCACATGCTGACCAAATGGAAGACCGCTGCCGATTCAGCTCTGGCAGCCAAGTTGCTGGCTCGGCCCGGAGCCCATCGAGTCCTGATTGTCGGAGCCGGCACGGTGGCCAGCTCAATGATTGAAGCGTACTCCGCCGTGCTTGGCCGCTTGCGGTTTCAACTGTGGAACAGGAGCCGCGAAAACGCCCTGAAGCTGGCACGCCGATTTGGCAAGGCTTGCTCGATGGAGATTGTACAGGACATCGAGGTAGCAGCTGGCGATGCCGACATTGTCTGTTGCGCCACCATGTCCAGATCTCCGCTGATCCGCGGTGAGTGGCTGAAACCCGGCGTGCATCTTGATCTGATCGGCGCGTTCACGCCCGACATGCGGGAAGCGGACGACAGAGCGGTGCAACGTGGCACCATCTTCGTCGACTGCCGCGCCACCACCATTGATCACATTGGCGAACTGAAGATTCCGATAGCCGAACGGGTCATTGCCCGCGAAGATGTGCGGGCAGACTTCTATGATCTTCCGGCCGGCGCTTTCAGGCGCAGATCCGATGACGAGATCACTCTTTTCAAGAACGGAGGAGGAGCCCACCTTGACCTCATGACGGCCAGTTACATTGCGAAAAAATGGCGGCGGGCGTTCAACTCCGGAGACTGAACAGACCGAGATTTGACTAGGCTGCAGCTGATCTTGCAGACAAGGGCCTTTCGTTTATGGGTAGGTGGACAAAGGCGGAGAACAGGGCAATCGCTATGCCCAGCCACCACACGAGATCATAGTTTCCGTAAACGTCGTAGAGGAAGCCTCCCAACCATACGCCCAGAAAGCCTCCGAGCTGGTGGGAAAGGAAGATAATCCCGTAAAGCGTGCCCATGTAACGCAATCCGTATATGTGGGCTATCAAGCCGCTTGTCAGTGGAATCGTGGCCAGCCACAGCGCACCCATTACCGCGGAAAACAGGATGACGCTTGTCGGCGTAACTGGAAACATCACGAAAATCGTCGTGCTGACTGCGCGGCCTGCATAGATCGCCGCCAAAAGGTACTTGCGGGAATAGCTCTTGCCCAGCCAGCCAGCGTAAACCGTTCCCAGTATGTTCGTCAGCCCGATGATTGAAATGGCAACAGCGCCCAGCGCAAACGTCGTTTCAATGCCTATCGCATGCAAAAAGCTGGACGGCGAAATTGCACTGCAGAACTCGGTGACAAAGGCCGGAAAGTGCGCCGTGATGAGTGAAAGCTGGTATCCGCAGGAAAAGAACCCAGCGAAAATCAGTGAATAGGAAGGATCTCGGAAAGCCTTCTGCAGAATGCTGCCCATGCTTTCCTCAAGCTCCACCCGGCTGGCCGGCTTGACCGATCGCAGCATCGGCAGCGTGGCCAACACCACGAGAATTGCAGCTGCAAATACAAGGAACACGGATTGCCAGGGCATGTATCTCAACAACAACTCGGCAACTGGCGCGCCGAACACCTGACCGGCAGATCCTGCAGCGGTTGCTATGCCCAGAGAAAGCGAGCGGTTTTCGTCCGAACTTGCCCGACCGACCACTGCAAGCACAACGCCGAAGCCTGTACCGGCAATCCCAAACCCGATCACGAACTCGAGCATGTGATGCGCTATCGGAGTCACCGCCATGCTCGAGACCACCAACCCGGCCGCATAGAGAATCGCACCGACGACAATTGCCAGCCGATCGCCTGTCTTTTCGGCGAGCGCACCGAACAGTGGCTGCCCAATCCCCCAAGCCAAATTCTGAATTGCGATCGCCAGCGAGAATTCGGAGCGGGCCCAGCCGAATTCGTCAGCTATGGGTATCTGAAAGACTCCGAAGCTTGCACGGATCGCAAAGCTCACGCAGATGATGATGCAGCCTGCGACCAGCACAGGCGTCATGAGCGCTGCCTTGGGTCGATGCTGGGCGGGCGTGAACATTCTTGCAGATTCAATTCAACATGATGGCCATTGCAGGTCCGGCATCCTCATGTCGGCTGCAGAGGCCCGCGTCGCAGTCCCTACATGCAACGGGCGATTCGAGCAACCAACTTGCACTTGGTGGGGCGCAGTCCGTGTTTCCCGTGCGTGTATTCAGCCGGACGCAAACGGGCCGAGCGCCGCTGCAGGGCGCTTCCAAATTCTCGAAAGCAAATCCGTGCAGTGGAGAATGAAACGGCTGGCATGCAAGGCACGTATCCTGAGCAGCGTGTTGCATTTGCGCAGTGGCCGGCAGCGCCGTGTGGCAACCAAACCGTCCAATGCCCAGATTTGCACATCACGATTCAAGTTCTCCGCTCATTCCATGAGGCAACTTCCGGTTGGCGCCGATGCCGAATTTTGGTTGAATTGGGCCTGATCAACCAATGCACCGGTATCCAGAGGACTTGGTCCATTGCCTGAATGCAAATTCGACGCGCTCACCAGGTTCCAAGTGGAAATTGGGAGATTTCGGTCATACAAGTGCCGGCGAAGTCGGTCGCACGAACATCAACCGGCAAAATTGCTAGACCCTGATTTGGCGGGAACCCAGGACGATTTTTCAAACGCTGCAGGACATCTATTCGTCGCAGGTCCATTCGGGCACTCTAAAGGCGGATCCCTTTCAGCAGAAGGCGATTCTCGAACTGGAGGAGCTGCGCAAGCGCGTCGTTGAATCAAGCAAGTCCGATGGCGGACTTGTGAGCATATTCAGAAGGAAACCCTCAAGAGCGCCGCGTGGTCTCTATCTCTGGGGTAGCGTGGGCTGTGGAAAGTCCATGCTGATGGACATGTTCTATGCT
>JAPOOS010000303.1 GCA_026713305.1 Paracoccaceae bacterium | reverse complement strand
TGCGGATCTGTGCGGGGGGCGCAGGGAAACCTTCGTTCCTACCGCAATGTGTCAGGGCAGCGACTGGAGAAACCTCTCGAACTCGGAGTTGTCAATGACCGCCGTTTCCGAACGGGACGGAAAGCCGCCATGCCTCGCTGTGTGGGCAAAGGCACGCAGCGAGCGTCGTCGCTCCGTTCTGATCTGCTGTTCCAGCGCGTAGATGTTGCCAAAAGCGCGTGCGTGGCGCGGCCGTTGTTCCTGTTCGCCACAGATGTCGTTCTGAAACAGGTAGATGACATCGCCATCCGGTCCGGACCCGAGCGAACAGGTTATCAGCGCGGTGCGTTTAGTGATTTCCGCCATCACACGGTCGGGAATCACTTCCGCTTCCACCGAAAACGCGCCGGCGCTTTCCATGCTGCGAAAGTCCTGCCACAGCTCCAGAGCTTCATCGGCGGTCTTGCCCACGGCGCGAAGGCCGCCCTTCCAGGTGGAGCGCCTTGGCACGAGGCCCAAATGGCACATCACCGGAATCGCTTCGCGTGCAAGCAATTCGACAATGTGAGGTCCTCGTGCAGTGTAGACCGAATCGGCGCCGTCCTTCATTGCTGCGAATGCCGCCGTCAGGACGTCGGTCTCGGTCGGAAAGTCCGGCAGCCCAAGAGCCGCGGTGAAAAACATCTCTGGCGCGCCACGTCGGACGTCGGCCGTGTTGTGGGCATTGCCCATGATCATGTCCAAGCCTGCATCGGACGCGGCCGAGGCTTCCTCCGCAGAATTGGCGGTCGTTTGGACCAGCTTGCGCTTGCCCTTGAGGAGCCTGAGATCGGCAGCTGTGAGGTTTCTCCGCGCCGGACGCGCGTCCCAGTCGTAAATGCGCTTCACGTAGCTACTCGACTTCGACAAACACCTGCCCGTTCTCGACCCTGACCGGATAGGTCCGAAGGTCGACGCAGGCTGGCGATCGCATTGCCTTTCCAGTGCGGTAGTCGAACTGGCCGTTGTGCATGGGACATTCGATGATGTAGTCCATAACCAGCCCGTCGGCCAGATGAACCTGTTCGTGGGTGCACAGCCCGTCGGTGCAGAAATATTCGTCCGAGGGGCTTCGATAAACTGCGTAGGTGCGGCCGTTATGGTCGAATCGGATGAGGTCTTCCTCTTCGATGTCGTCAACCGCGCAGGCCCTTGTCCAGTTGCTCACTCTTGCTTCTCCATTCAAGTGGCGTACACGAACTGTGGACGCACGTAATGTGGCGTCGGGTTTGCCTGTTCGGGAAGAGGCCGGCGCACAAAATGATTTGGGTCCCGCCGCTGCCGCAACATCGCCGGGATCATTTCGCGGTAGGCGGCTATCGACGACGAATAGGCTGGCGGGCAGTCGTTCTTGATTTCCTCATGCAGCTCGGGAAGCGTGTAGAAAGGCACCATTGGATACATGTGGTGTTCGACATGGTAGTTCATGTTCGAGTAGATAAAGCTGAAGAACGGATTCAGGTAGACGGTGCGGGAGTTCAGTCTGTGGTCCGGAAGGTCCTCGGCCAGGCCGGCATGCTGGGTTGCGGCAAGCAGATGGTGCAGCCAGGAACCGTAGAACGACGGCAGCCCTATCAGCATCAATGGCAACCAGCTTTGGGTCCAGATCGACACGCCAACGACCGAGAGATGAACGGCGAGATGGACCCGCGACGTCCAGAAAGCCGGAGGCCGTTCGGATTCGATCAAGTACTGTTTCTCATCGTCGGTAAGTCTGCCCAGGGACAGGCGAATCATCCTGTCGAACTCCTTCAGCCCGGATCTGAGGTAGAGGAGATTGGTGAACATTCCCAAAATGCTGGGCGGCCTGGGAAACGCGATCTCCGGGTCGCGCCCCACGACGATCGTGTCGGTGTGGTGGCGCGTATGGCTCCAGCGCCAAAGATAGGGGTTCTTGAGGGACATGAACGACGCCAGATGATAGAAGACATTGTTCAGCCAGCGAGTCTTGAACACGGTTCCATGTCCGCATTCATGCCAACGGCTGTCGGCGCCCGACCCATAGAAGATGCCGTAGACGAAGGCGGCCGGCAATGCCCACCAGCTCCCCCAGGTCGCCACAAGGAGGCAACCTGTGACAACGGTCAATCCAATCCACAATCCGTTGTTGATCAGCCCCTTTCGGTCGCTCCGCCGCATCAATTGCTTCAAGCGCTTGCGGGGGATAGGGCTGCTGTACCATTGGCCGGGCTCGAAGCCAGGCCGGGCATCGATGCCTGTCAGGCTGTAGTCGCGAAATCTTGGCGCTTCGTCCGTCATGAGTTGCCTCCGTTGGCCGGGCGTTTCACGGCAGTCAGGCTAGCGCGCGCTCGAGGTCAAATCAATGCCGTGTTGAAACTTTGTCTCAAATCCATCATGACGGTGTCATAATCCTGATAGTTTGCATCAAGCTGCGAAAGCCATGCGCCGACCAACCATGCGCGACATTGCCCGCAAGGCAGGAGTGGGGACAGCAACCGTCGACCGTGTACTGAACGGGCGCGCGCCTGTCAGGCAGCGAACGGCGGAGCGGGTGTTGGCTGCGGCCGATGAACTGAATTACCACGCCAGACGGGTCATCCATCGCCGCGTGGAGGCCATGAGCCCGCAGGCGACGCTGGGATTCATTCTCCAAAAGGAAGGCAAGTGGTTCTACAGGGCGCTGGCCGCAAGCATTCGCAGCGCGGCCGGAGCGGTTGCCAAGCTCCGCGCCAGCGTCGAGATCAGATTTGTCGAATCGCTTTCTCCAACCGTGCTTGCCGATGCGCTGCTAGGGATGGCGGAGCGTTCGGACGCCGTCGCCATGGTCTCGGTAGACCATCCGCGCATCTCCGAAGCGATCGCCAAGTGCACCGATGCCTCTGTTCCGGTCCTTGCGATGCTCAGCCAACTTGATTCGCCTCACATTGCGGGCTTTGTCGGCGTTGATGGACGAAAGGCGGGCCGAACGGCTGGATGGTTTATGACGCGAGCGGCTGGATCGCGCCCGGAAGTTGGACTGCTGGTAGGGTCCCACAGGTACCTCGGGCACGAGGCCCAGGAACTTGGCTTTCGTGGCTACATGCGCGAGTTCGCTCCTGATACAAGGCTGCATGATTCACCCATCATTCTCGACGACGCGGAGGTCGCATACGAAGCGACCACGGAGCTGCTGACCCTCAATCCTGGCATCACTGGGCTGTATCATTGCGGCGGCGGCGCAACGGGCGTCATAAGCGCACTGCGGGAATTGGATCGTGCGCGGTCAACGTTCTACATCTGCCATGGCCGCAGCCCTGCGACGAAGCAGGCGCTTCTGGACGGCGTCGTCGACGTGACGATTGCCAGCCCGGTCGATGCGATCGCTCAACGCGTCGTCGATTCAATGGTCCTGCACCTCACCGGGAAGGGGCATGAAATGTCAAGAACCCCGCTGGACTTTCAGCTGATCACGGCGGAAAACCTCTAGTCGTCGCAACTGATTCAACCAGTCGTCTCCGGAAGTCTTGATTGCCTTCACTCGAAGACCGCTCCCAACAGGTTCTCGCGAGTGATGATCTCGGTTGGCAGTGTCTCGATGGTGACTGGCTGCCCTTCGAGCCTGGCGACAATGGCGGCCACCGCCTGTTTGGCAATCCGCCTCATGTTCTGGTGCAGTATGATGTCCATTGCGCCTGAAAGCAGATAGCCCTGCGTTTTGTGAGTCAGATTGTGACCGATGTACAGAAGAGCATTGTTTGGGTGGTCCTGCAGCGCCCTGACAATCCCCTCGTTTCCGCCACCAACGTTGTAGATGCCCGCCAGTTCAGGATGATGCCTCATGAGCTCGCCAACGGCCCGGTAGTTTCCTTCGATGTCGTCGTATCCGCTGCAAACTCCCACGGTCCTGAGGTGGGGAAACTGGCGGCGCAGCATGGACCTGAAGCCGGTTTCGCGATCCTCGTGCAAACTGTAAAGCAGGCTTCCAGTGACCACGGCGACGAGGCCGGACTGCGGCAGCATCCTGCCCATAATGTAGCCCGCGGTTCTGCCGGCGGCGCGGTTGTCGATGCCGATTCGCCCGATAACGCCGGAATTTTCAAGTCCGGACAGCAGCGCCAGCGAGGGGATTTTCGCCTGTGCCAGTTTGGACACGGCGTCCCGCACCCGCGGGTCGTCGAGAGCTTGGAAGGCCACCGCGTCGACGCGCCTGCCAACGCATTCACCAAGCTTGGCGGCGAGGGCTTCCGGCTCGATCTTCTTGATTGCCTCGCACTCAATGCGGACAAGCCTCTTGGCCGCGATGGCGCCGAAGCATTGCGCGAGAAACTCGGTGGAAGGCCCGGCGTCCGCAGGAAGCAATACCTGAAGCCTCCATTGGCGCGAAGGCGCCACCTCGGCGAAGTCGCTTTCGAGCTCGGAAATCGCGTGGAGCACTCGTCGCCGCGTTGCCGGGCTGACGTGCGGCCGGTCGTTGAGCACGCGGTCAACGGTTGCAGTTCCGACCTTGGCATGGCGCGCAATGTCAACGATTCTCGCTCTCTGGAAACGGGTCACCTTTGGCGGCTCCGGCGGACAGTCTACATGTCTGCACCAATACACATCAACGGACGCCAAGTGTCAAGCAGGTGGGGCATCAAAACGCACCAAGAAGGCGCTGCAGGTTGCCACGTGGCTTGCGGGTTGCTATGCTCTGACTCCTCCGGGCAAGGAGTATTCAAAACAGACAAGGAAGAATGACCATGACATCGAAAATTTTGGCTGCTGTTGCTGCCATTTTCCTGTCCGTGTCGGCGGCTGCCGCGGCGGACTTCACGTTCAAATACGGAAACTCGCAGCCGGAAGCTGCAGCGCGCTCGCAATCAATGATTTGGTTCGAGGAGCAGTTGGAAGAGCGTTCGGGCGGGCGAATTGAGGTCGAAAACTTCTTTGGCGCCGTGCTGGGCAACGAAAAGGAGATGTTCGACCAGGTGACGACCGGCCTGCTGCAGGGCACCCGCGGCGGCTTCTTCGCCAATGCCAGCACCAAGTTCAACATTTTCCTGCTTCCATTCCTGGTCAGCGGATGGGACGAAATGGAGTGTTTGGTGCGCAGCGACTTCGCCAAGAGCGTCCAGGCCAGTGCAGCTGAGAACGGATACCATGTTCCGGCGACCGGAATCAGCCAAGGTTTCCGCATGTACACCAACAACGTTCGACCAATCATGCAAGTCTCCGATCTGCACGGATTGAAGATTCGGGAACCCCAGACCGAGTTTATGACCAATGTTGCCCAGGCGATCGGATCGAACGTCACCGCAATGGCATTCTCCGATGTGTATTCCGCCTTCCAGCGCGGGACCATCGACGGCCAGCACAACCCGCCGGCCAACATCTGGAACTACAAGATCTACGAGGTCCAGAAGTACCTGTCGGTCACCCGTCACATGACCGGCCCCGACCCGCTGCTTGTCAACAAGGAGTGGTATGACAGCATGCCGGCAGACCTGCAGCAGATCTTCGACGAAGTTTCCGTTGAGGCATTGATACTGTCGGACAAGCTGGCACGGGCTGCCGAGGACGAGCTTCTGGTAGCGCTCGGCGAGCACATGGAAGTCAACGAACTCACGGCGGAAGGAATTGCCACGTTCCAGGAAGCCGTGCAGCCGGTCTATCAAATGGGCGTCGACAACGGCACCTACACGGCGGAAGATCTTGAAGCCGCAAGGGCTGCCACCATGTCCTGCGGATAGCCGCTCTCTCTCCGCGACCGCCGCGGCAAGCGGCGGTCGCCCCTAGCTGGGAGACAATTCAATGGATGCAATTGACAGGCTCGCTTGGCTTGACAAATGGCTGGTGCGCGTCCTCGAGGGCATACTGGTTGCCTTCTTCGCTGTTTTCCTTGTTCTCGTCTGCATTCTGGTCGTGCTCCGCTATGTTTTTGCCAGCACAATTCTGGGAGGAAACGAGTTTGTCACGATCGCATTCCTTGTGACCAGCGCCATTGGCGGCGCACTGTGCATTTCCAGGCGGGAACATATTGCCATCACTTTCTTCATCGACCTTTTGCCGCTGAATCCAAAGAAACTGATCTACATTGCCGGTTTGGTGCTGATGGCCATCGTCAACGTCTACATGGTCTACTATTCCATTGGCTGGATCGAAAAGGCCGGCCACAACCCATGGGAGCCACTGGGGTGGCCGCAGGGGATAGTTCATGCAGTTATCCCCTTCAGCTGTTCGCTGGCCGTCCTGTTCTGCGTCCTGAAAATTGTGTTCACCTTGGCAGGCCGCGAATCCGTTGAAACTGTTTGGATGCCGGAGGACTGACATGCTCATTCTCCTGACAAGCCTGTTCATATTGCTGGTGATAGGCATGCCCATTGCCTACGCGCTGGGCTTCTCCGCGTTGTGCTACTTCCTGATCGAGCAGCCTGCGCTCATTGGCATACTGCCTCAGCGGCTGTTCGCCGGAATCAACAACTACGCGCTCATTTCCCTGCCGCTGTTCATTCTGATGGGCCTGGTCATGAATTCCGGCGGCATAACCCATCGGCTGCTGGACCTCGCGATGTTTTTCGTCGGTCGCTTCAAGGGCGGACTGGGCCATGTCAATGTGGTTGGCTCGATGATCTTCGGAGGCATATCGGGTTCGTCGGCTTCGGACACGGCCTCGATCGGCTCGGTGCTGATTCCGGAAATGAAGCGGCGCGGCTATCCAACGCATGTCGCTGCCGGCATCACGGTTGCGTCGTCAACGATGGGGATGATCATTCCGCCAAGCGTGCCCATGGTCATCTACGCCATCGTTGCACAGGAATCGGTTGGGCAGCTGTTCCTGGGAGGCGTCATCCCCGGCATCATGATAGGCCTGCTGCAGCTGGTGATCGTGTGGTGGGTGGCCACGCGACATGGCTATCCAACGGAAGATGCGCCCTTCACGGTCAGGGAGGGAGTCAGGCAGGTGCGTCGCTCGGCGATAGTGGCCATCATGCCAATACTTATCGTCGGGTCCGTTGTGTTTGGAATTGCCACGCCTACCGAAACTGCCGGTCTGGCCGTTGCCTACGGGATCCTGATCGGACTGTTCATCGTTGGACTCACGGTTGTCACGGACCTGCCGAAAGTAATGCGTTCGGCGATCATCACAAGTTCGAAGATAATGATGATCATAGCGTTTTCGCAACTGTACATTTGGGTCCTGGCCTTGGAGCGTGTGCCCGACCAGTTGGCGGCGTTCATGCTGAGCTTCGACCTCGGTCCAACAGCGTTCATAGTCGTCATCGCCATTGTCATCCTCATTGCGGGAACGTTCATAGACGTCAGCCCGGCGATTCTGCTTCTGACGCCGGTCCTGCTGCCGGCTGCCCAGTCAGTCGGGATTTCGGGTGTGCAACTCGGCGTCGTCATGGTGTCGGGCTTGGCAGTTGGGGCATGCACTCCCCCGGTTGGAAACTGTCTAAATGTGTGCGCAGCGATCGCGCGCCTGGGAATTGGAGAGATTTTCGTCGGCGCAGCGCCGTTTCTGCTGGCCAATGTGATTGTGCTGTTCCTCATATGCCTGTTTCCACAACTGGTCTTGTGGGTGCCAAGCTTGTTTTTCTAGATTGAACAACGCGCCTACGGGTGCCGGACATGCGCCGCGCTCGCCAGATGGCGCCTCGGCGCTGCCGTTCTTCCGAGAGAGCTGATCTGCGTGACCGGTCTCGGAAGAGCTTCTTCACCTCAAATTGCACTACAGGGTACACATGAAAAGAGTGGGTGTCATAGGTTTGGGCGACATGGGGAGCGGATTGGCAAGGAACCTGATTCTAAGCGGGTTCGAGACATTCGGCTTCGACCTCATGCAGCATCGCATGGAGGAGTTCGCAACACAGGGTGGACGCGCAGCTGAAAGCGTGGCCGAAGTCGGCGCAAATTCAGAAGCGGTGTTCGTCATGGTCATGAATGGCGGCCAGGCGCGTCGGGTCATACTCGGCGAAGAGGGACTGGTTGCGAGCATGCCCGCGGGCGGCACGGTGATCGTCACGGCCACGATCAAGCCCTCGGAAATGCGGCAGATTGCCGCAGACATGGAGGGAACGGGCATCCATCTCGTTGACAGTCCGGTTTCCGGAGGGTTTCCGGGCGCCCAAGCCGGGACCTTGACGTTGATGGCAGCTGGCGACCCTGCGGCGCTCGATGCCAATGTCGAGGCAATGAATGCCGTTTCCGCAAGCATTCACCGAGTGGGCAGCAAGGCAGGGGACGGGCAGACGGTCAAGTCCTGCCTGCAGTCGCTTATCGGTCCGATTTTTGCCGCCACCTTCGAGGCCGCTGCGCTCGCCGCCAAGGCGGGCGTGAGCGGCCAGGTGATCTTCGATGTATTCTCCTCGTCCGGCGCAGGTTGCGGCGTCGTGGAAACGGCGCTCGAAAACATCATTGACCGACAGTTCGAAGGAACGGGAAGCCACATTCGCACGATGCACAAGGATCTCACGATTGCCCTAAACTTGGCGGAGGAGCTCGAAGTGCCGATGACGGCGACGGCGGCGGCCATGCAGGTATTTCATGCCGGCAAGTCAAAATACCCCGATGGAGACAACTGGGCCTGCACCCGAGTGTTCGAGGACATCGTTGGCGCCGAACTGCACAGATAGGGAAAGAAGGGCGATGAAACTTGGAGTTATCTGTGACGGCATCAGCCGTGACTTGGCGCATGCAGTGACGGTGATGGAGGAATTCGGCCTGAAGTACGCCGAGCTGCAGTTTGTCGGCGCCAAGGAGGTTGGCGACCACACCCGCCAGGAGATCGACGCGATGAGTAGGCTGCTGGGCGATCACGACATGAAGGTCAGCTGCCTAAGCCGTCATGTGTTTGCTGGCTTGACCTCGGCCAACAGACCGGGAGACGGGCCTCACAACCTGCACATGGATGCTCTGAAGCGCGTCATCGAAATGGCGCATAGACTTTCGTCTCCGCTCGTGCGAATTTTCACGCAGAAGAAGGAAACGGTGCTTTGGGGCGCCTACGGGGCGGAGATGTGGAACGTCGCCAAAGGTGCCTGGGAGGCAACCTTGCCGCTTGTTGCGCCTGCAGTCGAGCTGGCGCGCGCGGAGGGATTGAAACTGGTGGTCGAAACAGGAAACGGCACCATGATCAATTCCTGCTACACGGCACGTCGCCTGATTGACGAGCTTGACGCCAAGGACGCGCTGCAAGTGCTGTGGGACCCGGGCAATGCATGCTGGTGCCATGAAAGGGCCTACCCAGACGGATACGAGCTTGTTCGGGATGGATACATCGGTCACATTCATCTCAAGGACGTCGTGGTCGACACACCGCGGTCGCGCCTTGAGCTCCGCAGGTTTGGCGATGGCCAGCTGGGCCCCCAGTTCACGCCGTTGGCACAAGCATTGCGCACCGACGGATATGACGGAGTGATTTCGCTGGAGAGCGTCTTTCACCCTGGGAACGGTGACTTCGAGGCCGGCTTTCGGCAGTGCGTACAGCCATTCAAGCGCACCTTTGGCTAGCACGCGCAATTCTGGGATCTGACTGTCGAGCCGAGTCGCGACAAAAGTTCACGGAAACGTGCGAGACATGCAGTGGCTAGGCAGTTCCAGGAAGGGAAGGGCACGAGCTTTCGGTGAAGGAAGGTTGGCCTCTCAATGCACGCCATGTGGCAGGAGGCTGCATCACGCATCTTCGCAAGGCCGGTAGTGGTTCGGATTTTCCGCACATTCAGTGCAAGACACACGCAGGATCTCGGCAACTTGGCCAACGTCGCTGGCGCCAAGGCAACGAACAGCACGTCAACGCCATGCGTAGGCTCAATCCGGTAGCCGGCGCTCCAGTCCGAACGAGGCAACAAGGGACAGCAGCGCCATGACCCCGGAAGCTGCGAGGCAAAGCGTCAAGCCGCCAAGCTGGTAACTCGCTCCCGAGAGAAAAGTGCCGATGAGCCGACCGATGTAAATCGAGATGAAGTAGTGATTCACATCTGGCCGAATGTCGGAATCATCGGAAAACACCTTCACAAGTTCGGAAAGCAGCGTCGAGTTGATCGCCAGCGCGATGCCAAAGAGCGACAGTCCAGCGACAAGTGCAACCGTCAACAACATGGGTTTGAGGTTCATGGCGAAAGAAAGCACTGCAAGCGCGAAGGGAACCGCCATCAACAAACTGGCCAATATCAGCGACTTGCGGCGAAGGCTTGACGGATTCTGCCTTGCCACCGCTTTCGACTGCGGTGCAAATGTCAAAAGGACGCCGTAGCCGACAATCCAGGTTGCCGTGAACAGGCCAACCAGGAGGCAGGCGGCAGCCTCACCGGCCGGTGTCCCGTCCGAAATCGATTCCAGAAAGTAGATCGGCACGCCAACAACGAACCAGGCATCTCTTGAACCGAAAATGAACACGCGGGAGAGCGACAGCCGGTTTATGTTGCTGTTGCTGGATACCAGCGAACGAAGCGCAACCCGATGCTCGATCGCAGGAACTTGCTTTGGCGTGAATGCTGCCACAGCCAGCGACACCACAGCCAAAACTGCAGCCAGAACGAACAGCGCGCTGGCAAAGTCGAACAGGATCAGGAGTAGCGCCCCAATCAGGAATCCAGCTCCCCTGATTGCGATTCTCGAGCCAATCAAAACAGTCAGCCACCGTTCGTCCACGCTGCGATTGCCCGAGCTTTGGACCGTGAACACCTTCGTCGAGCCATGCCGGGCAAGATCCTTTGCAGCGCCCGACACGCCCTGAACAATCATGACGAACAGGACTGAACCCACAGTGGTCCATTCAGGACTCAGGCGGGTCAACGCCAGCAACACCAGTATCTGCAATCCCATGCCGGTGTAGAGTGTCTTTCCAAGACCTATCTTGGAGGCAAACCAGCCTGCCGACAAATAGGTGGCAATTCCCATGAATTCGTAGAGCAAGAACAGGAGGGCAATCTCGACCGGGGAAAAGTCCAATGTGTGGAAATGAAGCAGAACGAGCATCCGCAACGCACCGTCCGACAGCATGAAAGCCCAATAGGCAATGGAAACAGCCAGATAGGAAGGCGATCTCCAGGAATGGCGACCTTCAACCACCAGTTGCCCGCACAATCCGAACGAATGTTGACATCACAGACCATCCTTGCACATCGCGGGGCAGTCCTGGCGCACGCATGCCGTCAGGGTCATTCGAACGTGCAGCTGCGACCGGGCTATGCGGTTGCTGGGCCGCGGTCTTGAATTCATTGCGCAGGTTGCCGGGCATTTTCGGCAATCAGCATCTGTCATTGTGCAGTGTCCTGTTCAAGCGAATGACAGCTGGAACGCTTCTCGCACAGAAACTCCAATTCAATGAAACATGGAAAAACTAGGGATTGTGGATCTTGGTTTGTGGGACAGGGAAACATTCAAGCATAGCGCATCACAAAGGGCTAATTGCTTGCATCGGCTGCGGGCCGGAAGTCCGGTGTGCGCTTTGCCGTCCTGTCGAGTTTGGTAGTGCGGCACCATGCGTGCATCGCAGCCACCGTGTCGGCGTCGGCGCTGATCAACCATCTCCCCTGCTTGCCGCCTTTTGCCGCCTGTTTGCGGGCGGCAACGCGGTTCTTGTAGATCCAGCCGAAGATCGCCGACCTCGTTAGGCCAACCTCCTTGGCCAGTTCCTCGACCGTCCACTCGTCGGCGCGACGAATGGCAGGCGGCCGCTTGCGGCGTTTTCTGCGTCCGCTTGTAACGAATGTCTGCACCGACGTTCTGTTGAAGGCGTCGCCGCGCGCTGGCTTCCAACCTTCGTCATTGAGAGCCGACGCTATGTCGTCCAGGCTTTTGCCTTCCGACTTCAGGGCTGCTACGCGGGCGCACAGATCGTCGTAGTAGCTCAGTTGCCGGACGCTGCGCAAAGGGCGGCGGATCACTTCGCGGCTGCAGTTGCCGCCCTGCCAGTGCAGATCGACCTTAACTCTCTCGCTGTTGTCAATCACCTTTACCGACACATGCGACAGCATCAGTCGCAATATCTCAGCCCTATCGGTAAGGCTCAACACACCGTCCTGCCACAGCGACGTGATCGATGAAGCCGCCGCCTCCAGCGAGGCGCGTTCGGCAGCCGACAGGTCCAGCGGCACTTGTTGGCAGAACTGGCGATGGGCGTCCCGCAGCCGTTCGACCTCCTCGAGCGCCTTCTCCCAACGATCCTCGAGCGACTGCGAAACCAGTCGGTTGGTGGCGTCTACCGCATCGTAGGCCCGACCGGCGTCGGCCGCGTCGCTCTCGGCACGGGCAATGCGCAACTGCCACTGCTTGTGCTGGGACTTGCGGTCTTTCTCCGCCTGCTGCGCCACAGCCTGCGACAAATCCGCCGAGACCGGCGACAGCGCTTTGATCGCCGAACTCGAAACATGGTCCTCGACCGTCGAGGCAACCAGCGACTGACACCTCGGACCACCAATCTCAAGCTTTCCGCGGCAAGCGTAACTCAATCCACCGTTTCCGCCAGACCTGTACGCAACCGTCATCGCCTGACCGCATTGGCCGCAGCGCAACAACCCTGTCAGAAGGCCGCCGCTTCTCCCTTGAAAGGGATAGCGATTGCGGGCCAGCTGCTGTTGATTGAGCTCGAACTCCTCCCAACTGATGTATGCAGGATGGCGATCCTTGAGCAGCACACGCCAGCGCTTCGACAACGGCAACTTAGACTGATTGCGCCTCTTCATGCGGCCCCAGACATAGGCGCCGGCATAGACCGGGCTGGTCAGCAGGCCGTAGAGCGACCCATTGCTCACCCCGCGCCATTCCACCTTGTCGCCTAGGCGCACCGGGAAGCCCTGACCGTCCGCCACCATCTCCTTCAACGTCCCAGCCAGGCTGCCATGCCGGCCGAACATCTCGAATATGCCGGAAATCCGCGCACGCACGCTGGCGTCGGGGTCGAACTCCACCTTGCCCGACGAAGACTTAACGTAGCCGCGCGGAGCCTGCATCACCAACTCGCCGCGACGCGCCCTGGCCTCGCGAGCGGCTTGCGTGCGCTGGCGCACCGTGTGGACCTCAGCCTCGCTCACCGTTCCCTCAATTCCCAGCGAAAAAAAGCGATCATTGGGTCGCCGCAGTTCATGCAACGACTCGACGTCAACAATTAGCGTACCAATTTGTTCTCAAAGTTCCAACTGTCGACCACGCAACCAACTTCCTATTCGCTTGAAAAAACGAAGCCAACAGTTAAACAGAGCATGCATGCAGATTTACGATTTATCGGCAATACGAGAGCGGCAAAAGCGCGCTTGGGAGCAGTTCCCCCAAAGAGTGGTAACGTTCCACAAACAAGAACTTAAGATCATACTCTCCACCTACGGTCGCAAGGTCGCGGCCGGCGAGTGGCGGGACTATGCCATTTCCAGCTTGCGAACCACTGCTGTTTTCTCGATCTTTCGCCGCACTGCCGACCTGCCGATCTACTGTGTGGAAAAACGGCTGAGTGAGAGCAGGAGATGCGACCTGTACCTGATCCGGTCCCGCGAAGGACGCGTTCTTAGAAGTGGCACGGACCTGCGTGCAGTAATGGGGGTGCTTGAGCAAATTCCATTGCGGGTGGTTCGCTGAGGCAGATGATCGACCAGCGCCGGGAACAGGGCGGAGGGTAAGTTTGGCTGCCCGATTCGCAGAATGCGGCAGCTGTTCCGGGGATTGAATTCTCAGGTCCGGACAGCGCAGGGAATCTTGGCGCTGGCATTCCTGTGCATTGGTCTGCATTTTGGCGCTTCCATCTCGTTGGATCAATCGGCCCGATTTCCGAGAAGTCTCCAAAGCGGCCTTCCAAAGCTTCCTTTCGGAGATCAAGATCGACTATGGGGCGTTGACCGGCCACAGTTGAACGATTGGCTCGATCGGCAATGATCATTGGCGTTCGTACAGAATAGCAGGCGAAGAGAACTGATGCTTGATCTGCTTGTCAGGAATGCAACCCTGCCAGATGGCGAAACCGGTATCGACATCGCAGTCAACAACGGCAGGATCACCTCAATTTCCCGAGGAATTTCCGCAGATGCCCACACCATTCTGGATGCGGACGGCTGGCTCGTAACTCCGCCCTTTGTTGATTCCCATTTCCATCTGGATGCCACACTCAGCGCAGGTCGCCCCAGGGTAAACCAGAGTGGCACGCTGCTTGAAGGAATAGACATTTGGGGAGAGCTTTCTCCGACGCTCACCGTCGAAGACATCTATGAGCGCGCGAGGGAACAGTGTCTTTGGTCAATCGCCCGCGGCTGCCTGGCAATCAGGAGTCATGTCGACATCACGGACAACGCCTTGCTCGCCGTGGATGCGCTTGTTGCATTGCGCAATGACTTGGCTCCCTGGATTGACCTCCAGCTAGTTGCCTTTCCTCAGTATGGCTACTTTCGCCACCCGAACGCACGCGCAAACATGATCCGAGCGCTTGACCGGGGTTTGGACGTGGTCGGAGGAATTCCTCATTTCGAACGCACCATGATGGAGGGCGGTGATTCGGTGGGGGCGCTTTGCAGGATCGCAGCGGACCGCGGACTTCCGGTCGACATGCACTGCGACGAAACGGATGATCCGAATTCCCGTCATGTGGAAAGGCTTGCGCTTGAGGCACATCGCCTGGATTTGCACGGACGCGTCGCCGGCTCGCACCTGACGTCAATGCACTCAATGGACAATTACTATGTGAGCAAGCTCCTGCCGCTGATGCAGGAAGCCGGGCTTGCCGCAGTCGCCAATCCGCTCATCAACATTGTAATTCAGGGCCGGCACGACACCTATCCGAAGCGACGTGGCCTGACCCGTGTAAAGGAGATGATCGAGGCCGGCATTCCGGTCGCCTTGGGTCACGACTGCGTAATGGATCCGTGGTACAGTCTGGGCAGTCATGACATGCTGGAAGTTGCCCATATGGCCGTCCATGTCGGACATTTGACCGGAGTTGCCGAAATGGAGGCAATGTTTGACAGCGTGACAGGCACAGCCGCCGAAATCATGCACCTTGAGGGATACGGACTGCAAGAGGGATGCAATGCCGATTTGGTGGTCTTGCAGGCTCGAAGCAAAGTTGAAGCGATCCGGGTGCGGGCCAATCGGCTCTATGTGGTTCGCCGCGGAAGGGTAATTGCAGAGTCCGCTCCTCAGTCCGTGGCGCTGACACTTGGCAGTGAACGAGAATCTGTAGACTTCGTTTCGCAGAAGGGTTGATGCCAGTGGACCTGGCCATTGATTCCACATTGGATTTCGCCAAGCAGTTCGGCTTGCGCTGAAGATTTCCTGCCTTCGACCGTTCGCAGTTCAATCTGGCCGCTTGTCTGAAATTGGAGTTGTTTGGCAAGGGTCCCTTTGACCGAAGCAGCGCTTGCCCAAGCGGCAACGTCCGTCAACCAGCGTTTGCCGCAGCCAGCATCCTGTTCGCCTACAGTCGTGTCCCGAGTTGCCTCCGGCAACGCCGCCTGCCGCCCGGGAATCTTGAATGCAGGCGCGGCGAACTGTATTCTCGACAATTGGAAGAGATGGCTCCCAGCGTGGCGACAGCCTTCGTCCAGCATCGCAATCCATGGCAGGAGGAAACCCGCACGGGAAACACGACATGACGCTTTCGGTTCAGCAAATAAAGAATCTCAAACAGTTCATTCGTGCCAAGGACCGCGGCGTGCCGCCCTACTATGCAGGCCGTGCG
>JAPOOS010000334.1 GCA_026713305.1 Paracoccaceae bacterium | reverse complement strand
GCCGGAGCGGATCCGAATGCCCGCGACATGGTCGGTCTGACCCCTCTCCACTTTGCGGCTGCTTACAGCGAAGCGCCGGCAGTCGTGCAGGCTCTGCTGGATGCCGGAGCGGGCCCGTCAGTTCGTGATGATGCAGGAAAAGTGCCATTTGAGCGTATTCCAGAAAATTCCCCGCTGCGTTCGACTGATATATATTGGCGATTGAACGAGGGACGTTTCGAGTAGAGCCTCTTGCGAAACCATAGTTCGCATAGGTGGTCAACACGATGGAGAGTGCCAAGTTGCACCGTCAAGGCCTCCTCAAGCTATGAACATGTCGATTCGGCCGGCATCTTTGAAGGACGCTGCTTCGCCTGTCGGTCAGGAAAGCTCGCCTGCCGGCGCTTGCCGGGCCGCTCACGACCCTCTATCGCCGTCGCATCACGGGCAACATGACCAACCAAACGGCCGTTATAGACTTGCCTGACCAGCTTCTCGTGCACTCGCGCCGGCATCTCGGTGGCGGCAAACTCGGCAAAGGCGCGGCTGAACGTCGCCTCGCTCGGAACCTCACGTTGGAACACCCAGCCGCACATCCGACGCAGAGACTTTCGAACTTGAGACGGTCGAGAAGCTCGCGGGTTGTCTTCATGCCCCATGTCGCCTTGGCCACAAAGGCCCGGGCGATGACAACGCGGTCCTTCGGGGGCCGTCCGGTGTCACAGCGGCGATTGATGTCCAAGCTCTCCAAGTCGAGCAATTCGAGAGTTGCCAGGAACTGCCTGTAGCGGCGTAAACCAATGGAGCTGTCTTCAAGTTCGGAGATGAGAGTTGGTTGAAACATTGCGGGAAAGCGGCTAATCCCGCATATCTCACGAACAATTGTTTGACCGTCCGGTTGCGCCCGGATTGACCCTTCCTGGCTGATTGGCCGAGGCAGTTTTGCCCGTCACACGCCAAAAGTGCGCCAATGGACCCATCCTGACCGGATTGCAGCGTCTCGGAGGCCCGAAACAGGCCGTTTTTCGCCGTTTCGCACACCGCAGCGAACCGACCGCAAAAGGCCGGACAATCCTCCCCCTCGGCACTCAAAAACGGCGCCGAAAAAATCCCTCTCAATGCGCTGCAAACCCGCCGGCGCCTGGCCGGCGGCGCTCTAGGTAGGTGCCGCACGCTGCCTCCGTCGGACACGTCGCGGTTGGACATGCGAACCGGCATCGCCTACAAGATGCGGATGGGGCAGCCCGTTTCGGTCCGCAGTTCGCGCCAGGCTAGGGGCAGGACCCACCGAAAGTGCAGTCAGACTGCGTTGAGCCCGGAGGCCATTGCAATGACCTTGACATCTCGCCCAATCAGGGCAGTTCCAGTTGCCACGTTCCTCGCATTGCTGATGACGCTTCAACCCGCTGCATCACAGGAAAGTTGCGACGACTGGAATTCTACTAATTTTTTCCATGCTGCCACGCCGACTTCGGTAGAGCGATGCCTTGATGCCGGAGCGGACCCGAATGTGCCCGACGAGGACGGTTGGACCCCTCTTCACTTTGCAGCTG
>JAPOOS010000256.1 GCA_026713305.1 Paracoccaceae bacterium | reverse complement strand
TGCCGCTTTCAAAGGGTCGTTTGAAGGACAACACGATAGAATGCGGCTACCATGGCCTGACCTTCAACTGCGCAGGCAAGTGTGTTGCCTCCCCGACCCAGCCCAAGGCTGTCCCGAAAAGGGCAGTTGTCAAATCCTATCCGGTGGTGGACCGATACCGTTTTCTGTGGATCTGGATGGGCGATCCGGACAGGGCCGACCCTTCGACAATTTTTGAAATCGAGAACTTCGACAATCCCAACTGGGGTTATACCGATGGCGGCGATCTCTTCGTCGACTGCAACTACCTTTGGATTGCAGACAACCTGCTGGACCCCAGCCATGTCGCCTGGGTGCATGTCACTTCCTTTGCCGGCGCCGGAACGGACGACCAGCCCCTCAATGTGCAAAAAACCGACCGTGGAGTCTTGGTGTCTCGCTGGATTTTCGGACGGCCCCCGTCGCCCTACTACAAGGACTTTGTGAAGTTCGACGGACTTTGCGACCGGCTCCAGCATTATGAGATGTGCTACCCTGCGATTGGCTTGAACAAGTCCGTATACACGCCTGCCGGGACAGGGGGTTACGGCAAGCCGATTGTAGATCGAACGCTTGTCAACATCTCGTACAACTTCATGACGCCGATAGACGCGAACACGACGCAATACTACTGGTTTCAGCATCGCAACACGGATCCCGACGACCAAGCCGTGTCCGAAAGAATGAACGCTGGTGCGCTCATGGCGTTCAAGGAGGACCGTGACATTCTGGTCGAAGTGCACAAGGGAATGAACAACAAGCAGTCACCCAACATCGATTTGGGACTGGATGCGGGTGCGAAGGTCTTTCGTCGCGCTCTGCAACGTCTCGTCGACGCCGAAACCGAACGAATGTCGAAGATCGCTTGAACCAGCGCAGTCGGCAAGACCGGCAACGTGATTGGTCTGCAGCGCTTCAGGAACAGGCCACTGCGTCAAGCCTATGGACCGCCGCCGCTTCCCATGGACGACACTTCAAGGCGGCTTGAATCTGTTGTTCGGGACTATTGCCAAGTTGCCGAGTTCAACACGGCTCGCTGGCGAAAACGATCTTCGCCCGTTCGTCTAGCCGCTCGCTTTCAGACTCAAGCGTGACGAAGCATCCGACATCAACAAATCCATTCTGTGCTCGGCGGCGTCGCCATCACCCTGCCTGACCGCCTCGTACACGTTTTCATGGAGCGGAATTGATCTTACGTTGCTCTCCGTGTCCGGATTGGTGACCCGAAGCGAGTACAGCAGGCCTAGAAAGATAATGCCTTGCATGGCAAGCAGGAACTCATTGTTGGCTGCCTGCAGAATGGATTGGTGAAAGCGGGCATCCGAGATGATGAAATCGTCCTGGGTTTCGCTGGTTTTCCTCATCGCCGCGAGAGCCTGACCGATCTGCTCAAGGTCCTCCGCACTGCCGCGTTCGGCTGCCCAACGTGCTGCCTTTGGCTCGATGATCTTTCGAATGTCCATCAACTGACGAAGAAATTCCGGGTTGGATGGAGCCGAATGGTGCCAAGCAAGCACGTCGTCATCAAGCAGGCCCCAGCTTGAACGCGGGCGCACCCTGGTGCCTATTCCACGCCGCACCTCAAGCAAGCCCTTGCCTACCAGCACCTTGACCGCGTCCCGAATGACGGACCTGCTGACCCGATAGCGCTCACTTAGCTTTTGCTCGTCTTCGATCAGTTGGTCCGGAGCATATGTTCCGGAAACTATGCGTCGTCCAATCTCGCGCGCGACCTGTGCCGAAAGACTGTAAGCCAGTCCCGGTGACTCGCGCAGGTCATAGAATAACATTTCATTCATCGGTTCTATTCAATCTTATGATCTTTGCATTGTCAAGGTTAAGACAATTTTTCGCGATGTGCCGTTGCATTCAGCGTCACTGCAATCGAAGCGCTTGTCCAACTGACATGGCAGATCACTGTGCCCAGGCAGCGACATGTGCGAGCCCCTTGCCGGCGCTCCGCAGTTCAAGATCGTTGCCCAGGCAGGCTTTCCCTGGATTCGCGGGCAATTCGCTTCTCATCTTGACGGCCATCGTCAACACAGCGCATTTGCAAGGGCCAAACTGCCGCAGTCAGGCTATCCGACCCCAAGCCGCACCTGTGGATCAATGGCAAGCTCCAGTTCCTGAAGATGCGCATCCGGAAGTGGCCCATGTGTCGCGCGCAGCTCAATTCTCGGACCAGTGGCTCGCAGGCCGGCCGGCTTGCCGGGGTGGCGTTCATCTCCAGCAGCTGATTCGTCCAACAAACAAACGTGGCCTCGCGTGGGTCGCTCCAAGCGGCAACACTACTGCCAGCGACCACAGGGCCACGCCATCGAATCAATGTGCGGGATCTCCGTGACCAAGGTGGTCTTCGATCAGATGGAGAATTGCTCGTTTGGCAAAAGTCCCAGGAATGGGAAGCATCATTGCGCAGCAGCGCTCTTGGAAAACTTGTCATCGGCTTTCGGCACGACGCTATTGGGGTCGCAAACACGACGGCGGCTTCCTTCCCGGTTGCAAGAGCAGTGTCTACGAAAAGGGTCAGGCGGTCAGCTGAACTAGCGACAACTCAATGTGCACGAGGATTCGCAGACCGGAGTTTCGCGCTCTCGCCCCCTTGTGCTCGAACCAACGTCAAGCAGCGATGACTTGCGCGAGCCGTTCAAGCCGTTCAACCGGAATGGGCAATCCCTTGTTCGGCATTTTACCCCAAAGTCGCGCTGTACGCTCCGGACTGGAACTTGCCATCGCCGCACTCAGTCTGCGCAAGCGTTCGTCGCCCAATGCACATCGAGCGATCACGTCAAATGCCGCATTGCGAGCGCGAACGGCAAGCCACGGAAATTCCGGATTCGCAACGTCCTTTCCGTCCCCATTCAAGGGGCAAGTGGAATTCGTCGACCTGCAGCTTGGACTTGCGTGTTGCGCCATCTGGTCCATGCAATTCTTGGCTTGCCCAGCTCCACTGCCAGCCATTGCCGGTCCAAGAATTTCGGAAATGGTTGGGGAACAAGCCTCGAACCCGGCGGCGCTGTCGGTTTGCGAGCGCGCCCTCCGAATTTTTTTTTCATATTCCAGCTTTGACTTGGTTGCAGCGCTACTGTGATTTCTCGGAGGCCTGCACCTCGGGGCATGGCGAACTCGACCGAGAAAGGCAACGGTCGTTGACGCCGGCTCGCGCGACGATGCGGCAAATTCACCGGACGCAACGCTTCAAGCGCTATGTGGCGGGAGCACACGCCATGCCAGGAACAGTGAACTGGAAGTCGACGGGAGCGCTACCGGCGACTGCACGGCTGTCGCGACGTCACTCGCAGACTACGCCGTCGCCGTCCCCGTCACGCATGTACTGATACGCCGGATGACTGCGTGGAACGGGCGCAATGCCGTGCCGACGCGCCTCCTTGCAAGTGATGCGGCCATTGCCGTTGTCGTCATAAAGCGCAAGCGCGTTGCTGCCGTCTGAACCACTTTTCGGTTCAGATTTCAGGTATCCGCCTGAACCACTTTTCGGTTTGGATGTCAGGTTGCAGACCAATGGTTCCATCTCGGTGCTTGCGCAGCCCGAAAGGACTCGTTCGAGGGCGTTTGCCTCGCGGCGATCGATTGTCAGGCCATAGGCCTTGCGGACTTCCACAATTCTGGCCGCAAACCAGCACTGGTTGCGGTCCGGCAACCATTCTCCGGCATCGTTGCCGCTCTTTTGGTGGCGGTTCACGCTCGGTGAGGCAAGAGTGAGATTGCGAATGTCTCTTGCAAACCGGGCACGTGTCGCTCGGTCCCGGGCACACAATCCTGAATCATGGGCTTCGCTTGCGGCGACGATGTGCTCGATGTCGGTCTCGGACGTGGATGAAAAGCAAGTGCCGGTGTAGGGGCCGTAGATTGCGCCCAGCTGTCTCACTATTTCGCGCTCGATTGAACGCGGGTAGGTGTAGTCGCGTTGTCGGTCGTAGGCAGAACAGCGATGCTCGGGCGCCACCGTCAGCCCCCGCCAGGTTTCGGAGACAGCTGGACTCGCCATCATCAACGCCATTGAAAAGGCAAGACCAAACAGCGTTTGCAAAGGCAGTCCAGCCAATGCGTGAGTGAATGTGCAATGGATTGCGAACAGCCTTTTGGTCACCAATCCGTGCCGATTCGAGCAAGCGGTCTTGGTTGCCTCAGCTGCTGGCTGGGCTTGACGATACATTTTGGCATCACCTCGCAAAGTTATGATATCGCAAATCGAACCTGAAGATGGAGCAACGGGGTTCTTCCCACTAGGCTAAGGCCGATCTCCAGGCTAGTCAATTCGATGCTGAATGGGTCGAAAATTCTCGTTCAGCAAAGCTGCAAGACTGTTCCTGGATTCATCTATGATTCGCGAGAGAGTTTCAACACGCGGAGAAACTTCGGCCGCCATCTCGAAGTCAGATCCAACCATGGCTGCGCCAGGAATGACCGAGAATTTGCGAAAGCGAATCCTGCGGGGCGATTGGCGTCAAGCGGTGTGGCCGTGTTGGCCGGATTGTCAATTTGAAGGATTTTGAACGAGCGGCGCCCGACCGGTCAACATTGTGGCAACGATGGCCGACCGGGAGATTGCATCGGCCTTGCCTCCAAGTTAGCGTCAACTCGAACTGTAGGAATGCATTTCATGCGAAGGACATTCTGCTCCATTTTCCAATGCGTCTCCATCAAATTGCGCTTGCACTGAAGCGACCCTCTGGTCGAACCACATGCCGCAACTTGACGTCTTTCATCGCGTGGCCTGCATCCAACCAGCCTATGCCCTCGCACAGCCTCTCGCTTCCCACCTCGGCTGTTTCATGGCTTCCACCCAAGATGGCGAATTGCGGAGCACGGCGAGTGCTCCGTTTCAACCAAGGTCGAGTGTCACGCCAGTCGCTGCCAGGTCACGCGCCGGAACAATCCTGACCTGCGACAAGCTTGCGACGCGGTCTCCCATAGCCGTGCGGCCTCTTCGTCTCCGAAGAACTGCAGATTGCGCTCGTCGTAGATGACCAGCATGGATAATGGAAGGCTCGGACATCAATGCCGACGGCGTTTCGCGCTGGCGCGCGGTGTAACTTCGCCAACGACCCGAATCTGATGGCTTCGGTCATGACGCGGGAATGGGTCAGGGCGTGATCATCCCGCCCAAACCAAACGTTATGCCATCAATGACAAAAGCATTCTCATTGCGCCTGTTGGCGACCACAAAGGTTGAAGCCTCAAGGTCGGAGAGCAGTTCCGGCGCCTGCGAGATGGGGTGCAACTTGCGGATGACATTTCCATTGGCATTGACTATGTTGTCGCAATGCATCCTGGCATTCAGCGATGGAAGGCCGAAGGCAGTCAGCGTCACTCTCAAGCCAGGGTACATTGACCGGCCGACCATGCTGTTCCGAGACGACGCAATGTTGAAAGCACGGCCATGAACGACGAGGTACTGACACCGATTTCCCAAGCAATGAAGGAGGGCGTGATGACCCGTCCGGAATTGCGGGAACTGATGCGCCGCTCAAATCTTCACGGCGCCATGCATCTTGCAAAGTTTATGCTTGTCCTTGCAGTCACTGGGCTGCTCGTATGGCTGTCGCTCGGAACATGGTGGCTGATTCCGGCAATGTTTGTGCATGGCATCGTCGTCGTCCATCACTTTTCGCTGCAGCACGAATGCTGTCACTACACCCCGTTTCGCAGTCGCTGGCTGAACGAGGTGGTCGGCAACTACTGTGGGTTCGTGTTGGTCATACCAAACAAGTTCTTCCGCTATGAACACTGCAACCACCACACATTCACGCAGCAGAAGGGCTATGACCCGGAACTAATCGAACTTCCGATCTCGCTTGGCAAGTACCTGTGGTATTTGAGCTCGATACCCTACTGGCGCTCCAAGTTCAGCGAACTGTTTCGGCATGTCCTGGGAAACATCACGGATGCCGAAAAGGTCTTCATTCCGGTTGAGGAACGCAGAGCGGTCATTGCCGAGGCAAGGGTGTACTTCGCCTTGTATGTCGTCATCATTGCCGGGTCCGCCGCTTTCGGATGGTGGGCTGCGCTTTGGTTTTGGTGGCTCCCCATGTTCTTGGGGGAACCCGTCATGCGAGCAATTCGAATGACCGAACATGTCGGTCGCCCGAACGTCAAGGACATGAAGGAAAACACTCGCTCCAACCTGGTAAGTTGGCCCATGCGGCTGCTGTGCTGGAACATGAACTACCACGCCGAACATCACTACGCTTCGTCGGTGCCGTTCTTCGCTCTTCCTGAACTTCACAGCCGCCTGTCCGGATTCGTTCACGTCGAACCAAGGGGCTACCTCGGCGCCCACATCGACATCATTTCACAGATCGTCGGCCGCAAGCCACGTTCAGATGCGGCGGACAGCCTGGGATCGTGAAGCGGGAAAGGAAATGGCACGACCTGATGCCGCTGTCAGACCTGGCTCCTGACGACGTGACTCCTGCCCGTCTCGGCCGGCTGGACCTGGCGGTGTACCGCACTTCGGCAGGTGTGTTTGTCAGCTTGGCACGCTGCTCCCATCAAGGCGCCAACCTTTGTTACGGCTACTTCGACGGCTTCACAATTGAATGCCCTCTGCATCAGGGGCTGTTTGACGTACGCACAGGCAAGGCGCTGGCAGCGCCTGCCACCAGGCCAATCCGCATGCTGGAATGCCGGGTGAACGACGG
>JAPOOS010000302.1 GCA_026713305.1 Paracoccaceae bacterium | reverse complement strand
TCGGGCCACTTGAAATGCACAATTGCCCCGCATTGCTGGTTGGCGCATGTTCCCGCTCGGGTCCGCCAATGAACTTGGTTCATGCGTCGCGACGCCCGAGAGGTCTGCCGCAGGTTGTACATTTCACGGAGACAATCAGTCCGCCAATCCAGTATCCGATGACGCTGCAAACCACCGCTCCGACCAAAGTGGCGGACACGCCAAGTGACATTTCCATCATGAGATTGGCAAAGAACCCAGCGCGGGATCCAAGACTCGAACCAATCAGGGCGCCGACAATTGCTCCAACCCACCGACCAAAGAACAGTAGATTGGTTTCGACTATCGTGCTGCATTTCGGGCAGCTGAGCACATCACGCTTGTGGACAGCGTCGTCGTCCGCCTGGACAGCTTGACTTGCCGATGGTGGCGACATTTGGCTGTAAACAACGACTGAATTGCACTTGGGACATTCAATCAGAATGTTTTTCCGGCTGTCTTTGCCATGAGACTTCACTTGCGTCATTCGGATAAACTTCCGTAACTTGGGGGTTCCAAAACGGGCTACCGAAAATGGGGATGCCCTACCCTTGAACGTTTTGAGCAATCTTGGCTTGCTCATGCAGTTTCCTCTGCTGCCTCGCCTCAACTACCATTTGAGATGGTTCAGTTTCAAGAGCCGATCTTCCAATCAAGCTGCGCTGAACATGGCAGGCATGGCCAAGTATGGGGAGTTGGCTGTTGTTGCCGAACACCTTCAAATGTCGGTTCAACAGGCTCCCTGAGTTCTTCATAGTTGCATTGTGGAACGGCTTTCTTGTTTCAGCGGGCTTCGGTGGCTTCCAGCATCTCCCGTTGCGTATCAGGAGAGCCGACATGTTGGAACCTTCACGACCATTGTGGCTCCGCTTCGTGTAGCGTGCTTGCGAAAGGGCCAGATTGGCAGGCAAACGCGAATGCGCGCTACATCCATGTGTGGAGGGATTTCGCTACAAGCCCATGCTTCGTTTCAGATTTCCCGTCGCCGGATTGCAATTGGGAGTGGGCGCCTGCCGTTGCCCTCATTTGGAAAGCAAACGGTCAGGGCGCACTTGGCAGCTGGCAGCAACGGCAATCCAGGCAAGGTTCGGGCATGGCTTGGCAAGAAGTCCGATAGGGCGAATGTCCCAACAGCCGATCGCAGCCATGAATGTGGAGACGGAGCTGGATGGACTTTGGCCAAACCGGCCCGAGTGATCAGCCAGGAGCGAATTCCGCATGAGCAGGCAAGGCAAGGAAGAATCCGCATGATGGAATGTGCCATTGCCCGCCACAAGGATTGATGGAAATTCGCGGTGCGGAGCAAGTTCGTGAACCTGTACGCTGGAACATTCGTCATGGAGGAAAAAGTCATTTCGGTGGCAACGAACTTTGGGCGCTCGGAAAGCACGGGAAACCCAATGCATTCAAGTGTCCTTCGATGGCCTTCCGTCCAGTTCCGGTAGTGGCGTTGGGGCACGGCACATTTCCGCTTCACGGTCGGTCCAATCCGCCTTAAAGTCGACGGCGAAGTCATCCCAAACTTGCGTCGGCGCCACCTGCAACTCGGCGACGGCTTTGTGCTCTTGTCAGAGCAAATGGTTCGATTTTGGACAGCTCCAAACCTGCTCCGTGGGCTTGGGATCGGGCATTTCAAGCGGCAGGCAAACCAGCCCCGAATCGTCGGGAACGAACAGCGTCCTCGAATGATGCCATGGCTGCCGTGCAGTCGAGAATTCGACCGGATGGTGGTTCATCTCCTCCATGTTGCAACGTGCAACGCTTGCACACATGACCGACAGCCTTGCCCTCTTTATAGGTGTCAAATCTGTACACAGCGCCTTGCCTTCTCTCC
>JAPOOS010000299.1 GCA_026713305.1 Paracoccaceae bacterium | reverse complement strand
GATGCATCTCAGAGACAAGTGGGATGCAGCCGCCAAGGACTGGAAGTTTGCGCCGCGCATGCTGTACCTTTCCACGCCCGGGGAGTTCGAGGAGGGCGATGAGCTCAAGGTCTCAGTGGCGGAGACGCTGAAGCCGGGCCTCGGCAAGAAGGTGCGCAGGCACAGAACGACCGAGCGCTCTTTCAAGCTCAGCGTTGAATTGCTGAGCTTTGGGAGAGCGGCAAGGTCGCGGAAAAGTCCTCCTGCGGATCCAATCCAGGCGGCGCTGCAACAACTTCCGGCAAAGAAGTGGAAGCGTCCTTTGGTGGTGGCCATCGACGAGTTCCAGAACATGTCGGGGGAGCGGCACGACGCGCATGCGAAGATGCTGCAGGGCCTGCATGGGCAGAGATACAACGCGCCGATCCTGCTCGTTCTGGCCGGCCTTGGCGACACCGTGTCCCGGGCGGCCCAACTCGGCCTTTCGCGGCTTGCCGGCGGCGCCAGCCACTCGCTTGGCTGTTTCACGCCTGACGAGAGCTCTGAGCTCATTGCCGGCTGGGGCCGTCACTTCGGGCTGCCGGAAGGCGTCTGGCAGGACGAGATGCAGACACTCGCCGCCGAGACAGACCACTGGCCGGTGCATGTGCAGAATGCGCTGATCGCCTTCGCCGAGCAGGTGGTGGCGTGCGGCAGCGTGGAGGATGTTGAATTCAAGGCCGTGCGCAGGCGCAGCGGCGAGCTGCAGCTCGACTACTATCACAGTCGCATGAGTGACGAGATGCAGAGTTCAAAGTTCCTGTTGAGCGCCGTAGTGAGCGCGCTTCGACCCGGCGACGACTCAGGTGACATCGTCGACCGGATGGAAATGCTGGCAGGTTCGAAGCTCGGCAGCAGGTGGCGGCTGCCCGACGGAATGAATGCAGACGGCTTCTTCAAACACCTGGTGCACCGAGGGGCGCTGCAGAAGCTGCCCAACGGCTGCGTGCACTGTCCGATTCCAAGTTTTCGGACATACATGATCGGTCTTGGCGAGCAAGAGGACAGTGGCAGCCATTAGGCGCCATGCCCGACTCGCAGATGGCGGATTGCCAATTGCAGATGGACGAAGCGGAAAATGCTGTTCTGGCAGAAGGTCGGGGTCGCCGATCGCGGGGCCTCGGAAGACTTCGCAGCCTTCATGCGGGACCTGACCGACATCCCTTTGCCGGAGGCCAACAAGATCAGGGACTTGCTCGACAATCCTTCAACCCAAACGGCAGCCGCACGCTGCAGATCCCTGCCAGCCGGTGAAGCAAGGCGAATCCTGCGCCGCATCGAGTGCCACCGCACGCCCAGGCGTTCCGTTTCGCTCAACAGGGTCGAGGTCAAGAGTGACGTTCTGCAGGGTCAATGTCTCAATCGTTGCATTCCCGACAGGAAATCCCTTGAAGCGGAGATCATGGCCTGAAAGAAACAGAGAAATGGCTACAACAAGCAAACAAACTGGATGCTCATCGTCGACAAGGCCAAGGACACAATGGGAATGCCTGCCCCAAACGCGGACTGCCCAAACCGCAATCCAAAGCTTCACAATCACCGTGACAAGTCATTGGCAGATCGAGCAATCCAGTCGTCCAGCGAAATGTCGGCATGCGCGCATGCGGAAACCGTGATCTTGCCGGCCACGATGGCATCCTCGAGTGCATCGTGATGACGGAACGAAATGCCCAGCCAGTCCGCAAGAGCCTTCAGGGAGAAGCTCTCACCCTTCCGTTCCCTTCTCCACGAAAATCTCGCGATTTGGCAGCTGTCCAGCCAAGTCGTGCGCAATGGCGGGCAATCCAGGCGGGCAATCGAGTCGGACAGAACGCGCTTGTCGAAGAACGTGTGGCTGACGACAATCTGATCGTCCAGCCACGACTTCAGTTCGCCATGTACATCGGCAAGCATGGGCATGTCCCTGGTCATCTCGCCGGTGATGCCGTGGACGCGAATGTTCGAACGTGCAAATTCACAACCGGGATTCAGCAGTTGAGACCATGTGTCAGCGACGCTGCCATTGTGGAAATAGGCGATGCCGATCTGACAAATGCCTGTGTTGGCCTGGTTGGCGGTCTCGATGTCGAGCGCGCAGAAGGGCTGCATCAAACTGTCATTCAACTGCCGTTCCGACGTGCCCGCAATGGCCAAGGACGCGGCAAGGCGTCAACTCATTCGTTCCCGTGCAGAACACGTGCAGGTTTGGCGCTTAGCGGAAAATAGGCGAACGCCATCCCGGCGATCAGGGAGACCACTATTCCGCCCACGATCACCGCCAGCGCGTAGAGTGCATCGAACCTGAATGACGCCTCCATGGCAAAGACCAACACGGCCCAGCCACCGATTGCTCCTGCAAGCATGGCGACCGCGCCGGCCGCCGCCCCCACGATCACCGAACGCAGGGTCAGCGAAAGCAGTATCGTCCATCTCGTTGCACCCAAAACCTTCAACACAGCGGCCTCGAACACGCGGCTTCGAACACCGTTTGCCGTTGTGGCGATCATTACAACGAAGCCCACGAAAAGCGTCGCGCCGGCCGCGTAGGTTATGCCGGCGGCAAGACTGGAGATTATGCGAATGACATTGGCAATGCCTTCCCTGACGCTAATGGCCGTCACATTTGGAAACGCCGATGTAACCGACTCGAACACGGCGTCCTCGGCAGCCTGATCGGCGTAGACGGTCGAAATGTGGACTTGAGGCGCATTGGCAAGCGCATTCGGACTCATGACCATGATGAACCCGATTCCGGCAGTGGAAAAGTCAACGTCGCGAAAACTGGCGATTTCGACCTCTATGTCGCGGCCGAGAATGTTGACCGTTATGCTGTCGCCAATTGCCAGTCCCAGTTCCACTCCTTCCTCGTGCGCAAAGCTCACCAACGGTGGACCGTCGTAGTCCGCAGGCCACCAGGAACCCTCGACCAAGACCGTGCCCTCGGGAATGTCGCGGGAGTGAGTTACTCCGCGATCGCCTCTCAAGACCCAATGGTTCGGAGCAACTTCACGAGCCGGAACACCATTGATGCGCGTGATGACGCCTCGAAGCATCGGCGCCGACTCGATCCTGCTGACTCCCGGGATTGACGTTGTCAACGCCTCGAACTCCGCGAACTGGGAATCCTGAATGTCGATTACGAAGAACGCCGGCGCAACCTCGGGCAGTTCGCCGGAAATGGCGCCCACGAGGTTGGAGTGGACTTGCGAAATCGTTGCCAGCACGGTCAGCCCCAGGCCGATCGAAAGCATCGATGGCAGAACACCGCTCGAAGGACCTGCAAGCGACCCCAGCGCCAGCCTCAGGGACGGGTGTCCGAGAACAGGCCTCGAACGCGCCAGCTTCCGTGTCAGCCACTTCACCGCAAAGGCGGCAGCCACGAGGACCGCGATCGTGCCAATCAATCCGAGCACAAAATAGAGCGTGATCTCGACGCTGCCCGAAAACACGGCAATGCATCCGACCAGAAGTGTCGCCAACAACAGGATTGCAATGCCCAGCCGCTTTCCCGGCATGACCAGCGCCTGGTCCGAGGATCTGCGAAACAGTGACGCCGCCCTGACCCGATTGATCGCCGCAAGCGACCACAGACTTGCCACCAGACCCACAAGCATGCCGTAGGTTCCAGCCTCGACGATCGCTCTGGAATGTATCCGAAACTCGGCAGGCACCGGCAGACTGCCGGCGATTTGTGTCTGCAACAGAAGAGGCAGTCCGATTCCCACAACCAGTCCCAGCGCCAGCGCAAGCAGCATTACGATTCCGGTCTGGAACAGGTATGCCGTGAACAATGTTCTCTGCTGCGCCCCGAGCGCCTTCAAACTGGCGATGACCGGGGTCTTGGCCTCAATGTAGCTGGCAACCGCAAGGGCAACGCCGACGGCGCCGATTGCGAGAGAGGCAAGTCCCACCAGTATCAGAAACGTTCCAGACCTGTCGACAACCGTCTGTATTCCCGGAGAGCTGTTCAGGCGGTCTCGCCAGCGCATTCCGGTGTCCGCAAAGAGCGTTTCCGCCTCGCTCCTGACTGTCGTCAGGCTGGTTCCAGGCGCCAGCAACATCCGGTACTTCGATTCGAAGAGCGTGCCCGTGTTCAACAGTTGGGAGCCCTCGAGGCTGTCCCGGTAGACAATCGTGCGGGGACCGAGCGTTACGTCGCCTCCCGTCGAGTCCGGTTCGCTCGTCAGAAGGGCTGTCAGGCGAAAGTCCTTGGCCCCGTACCTGACCGTGTCGCCGACGCCGATGCCGAGGCGGGTGGCCAGCGAAGGGTTCATCACCGCCCCCGGCATCTCTCCGCTTCCGGTCAGCGCTTCCTCGAGCCCGATCGGGGGATCGAGAACGACCTCGCCGAGCAACGGATAGTTGCTGTCCACGGCCTTGATCTGCGTCAATGCTCTGGCGGGCTCGCCGTTGTTGAGAGACACTGCCAACGAGCGGAAGACGGCTATCTCGGAGACAGAGGAAGCGGTGTCGTTAATCCATTGCAGTTCGGCATCGCTGGCGAAACGGTGCGTGAATTCAAGCTCGGCATCGCCGCCCAGAATGCGCGCTCCCTCGTTCACGAATCCTGCCTCGATGCTTGAACGGATCGTTCCGACGGCAGCGATTGAAGCCACGCCAATTGCCAGGCAGGCGAGCATGACGCGGAACGCGCCGGTGCCGCCGCGCAGTTCGCGCAGAGCTATCCTCCATGAAACGACAAGATTCACTGGACTTCCTGTGGGTCCTCGGCACGAATGCGGCCATCTTCAAGCGACACCGTTCGTCCGCACTTGGTGGCGAGTCGCACGGAGTGCGTGACCAGGACGAGCGTTGCCTGGTGCCGCTGCCGCAGCCTGAACAGCAGTTCGATGATGGTGTTGCCATTGGCAACATCCAGATTGCCCGTGGGCTCGTCGGCAAGAAGAACCTTGGGTCGAACGACCGAGGCACGGGCAAGCGCCACACGCTGCTGTTCGCCTCCCGACAGCTGTGCCGGATAGTGCTTGATGCGATGCGACAGGCCAACCGCCTCAAGTTCCGCTTCGGCGACCCGGAATGCATCGTCGACGCCCGACAGCTCAAGCGGAGTCGAAACGTTCTCCAAGGCCGTCATGGTTGGAATCAGGTGGAAGGACTGAAAGACAATTCCGACATTTCTTCGGCGGAACCTGGCAAGCGCATCCTCGTTCATTGTCGTAAGATCGTGACCCAACACCGAGATTTGCCCCGACGAAGCCCTTTCGAGCCCAGACATTAGCATAAGGAGGGAGGTCTTGCCTGATCCTGATGGTCCGGTTACTGCTACAGCTTCGCCCTGATCGACATTGAGCGAAACGTTCTTGATGATCTTGACCGGACCGGCATTGCCGTCCAAAGTAAGGTCAACGCTGTCAAGCGAAAGCGCGGTTGCTGTCATAAAGAAAGGCCATGACTGAATATGCACGCAACATATGGACAAATGCGAAGTCTGTTCAAGCTGACGGTCGCGGCGCTCGGCATGCTGTGCTCGGTGTCCGCCGCGCACGCAGTCCCCGCGAATGTCGTCGTGTTCGGCGACAGCCTGGTGCATGGCTTTGGCCTGTACCAGGAGGATGGGCTGGTGTCGCAACTGGAAGGATGGCTGCAGGCCGCCGGCGAGGAGGTTGCGCTGGTCAATGCCGGCGTGTCCGGAGACACGACCGCCGGAGGAGCTGAAAGGGTTGCGTGGATACTGACTCCGGATGTTGATGCGGCAATTGTCCTGTTTGGAGGAAACGACCTCCTTCGGGGAATTTTCCCGGAGGAAAGCCGTCGCAACCTGGACCGGATACTTGAGGCGTTGGTGTCGCGCAACCTTCCGGTGCTGCTGATAGGACACGAGGCGCCCGCCAATTTCGGGCCGGAATACAAGGCCGATTTCGAGAGCATGTTTCCGGAACTTGCGCGCAAGCATGGCGTGCTGCTTTATCCGCGCTTCTTCGCCGCCATTGAAGCCATGGGACCGCGGGAGGAAGTTCGGCCACGCTATCTTCAGGAGGACCAGCTGCATCCCAATCGCGAGGGTGTCCGGCTCATAGTCGAGGATTTGGGCGAGCCGGTCAGGGAATTGCTTCGCGCAATCGAATGAGGGGCCATTCCCGCTCCTTGCCAGGCAATGTGCGCCGCAAGGCCGCTTGGCGGGAGCGGAAGTCCGGCGATTTCAAGGGGTTTTTGAACTGAAGGCAGCTCGACAACACAAGGACATGGCCTGTTCCAGGTTCAAGTCCGCTCGGCGCCGAGCAGCCTGGGCAAGTTGCCGAACCACCCGACCAGTCCAAAGACACATGCGGAGATTGCCGCAAACATGACGGCAACCACCGCCATGATGGGCGTGTAGCCATACCGCAAACTGTTGAAGATCTTGATTGGAAGAGTCTCCACGGAAAAGCCGGCCACCATGTACGCAATGATGTACTCGTTGAGGCTGAGCACAAAGGCGAAGGCAAATCCCGAAACCAGATAGGGCCGGATCATCGGGAACAGAACTGTTCTGAACACCGTTCGGCGGTCGGCGCCGAGGGTTTGCGCAGCCTCGATCATAAGCTCGTCGAGATCGGCCAATCCAATTGATATGGTCACAAGCGGCAGTGTGACCAGAAAGATGCCGTGCGAAACGACCGTGGCGAGCATGTTGCCGTACAGCCCAAACGAGATCCAGAACACCATGAATCCCAATGCCGAAATCACGGGCGGCAGCATGAAGGGAGCGACGCCGAGGCCAAACAGCGCGCGTGCCAGCAGCGATTTCGTTGCCCAGGCATGGACGGCAAGCGGAAGCGCGATCGCCACGGCGAGCAAACCGGCCCCAATGGCTATTAACAGAGAGTTTATCAGCGCACTGGACCAGTCGGACTGAACAAACAGTTCGGCATACCAGGACAGCGAAATGCCTTCGGGCGGAAAGACCAGGCTTCGCTGGGAATTGACCGAGACTCCGGCGACAACGATCAAGGGCGCGGCAAGAAAGGCAATCACGCCACCTGTGTAAAGCGCTCGAAACCAGGCGGCGTTCATGACCGTTGGCGTCCCAGCAACATCGACACACCGACCAGCAGCAGCGAAATCATGAGGAACAGCACGGCCATTGCCGCGGCAAACGGGAGGTTGGACTGGAATATCGCCTGATCGGTGATGTGCACGGAAAGCGTCCAGTGCTGGGGTCTGCCCAGAAGCTGGGGCAGGAGATAGGCGCCCAGCGAAAACACGAACACCAGGATCAATGCGCCCGAAATCGTGTTGCGCGAAAGCGGAACGACTGTGCCGAGGAAGGCTCGCAGCGGAGACGCACCCAGCATTCTCGCAGCCTCCGGAATCGCTGGATCAAGGCGAGACAGCGCTGGGTAGATGACCAGCACGGCATACGGCAGTCCGAGATAGCACAGCCCGAGCATCAACGCCGCGAGACCGGGGGTGTATGATCTTGGCGCGTCAACCAGGCCGGCGAAAGCCAGGAGGTTCCCTATTCCCGCGGTGCGGGATAGCAGGCTCGACCACGCAAAACCGATGATGACCTCGGACAGCGACAGAACCGCGAGCACGAACACGAGGATCAGAGTTTGGCCACGCCTGCGAAACTGCACAAGCATCCAGGCAAAGGGGTAGGCCACGGCCACGCTGACGACGGAAGCGCCGGCGGCCAGCAGAAGGGAAGTGGCCAGAACCGACCCAAAGAACGGGCTGAGGAATCTCTCGTAGTTGGAAAGCACGAAGGCGGGTTCGAAGAAGGCGCCCTGAACGCGCTCGAAAAAGCTGACCGCCACCATGATCGAAAACGGCAGGACAAAGAAGCAAATCAGCATCGCAGCCGGAATTGCCGCCGTCAGGATGCTGCTGCCAACCCTCTCAGCGCTGGTCACGGCTCAGCAGGTTGCACTGCGAAAACTCGATTGCCACTCCAACCCGATCGCCGACTCCACTTCCGCCGAAGCTGCTGGCCGGCATTGAAGACAGGATTTCGATATCGCCGACGGCAATGGAGACTTCAATCTCGGACCCCAAGTCGCGGACGAAAGTGATTGCGCCCGTCAAGACTCCCTTGTCCGCCGCGCACAACCTCACATGCTCCGGCCGGACCGAGAGAACGGTTTCCTGTTGGCCGACTGTTGTTTGATCGGCCACGCTGCCGGCATGGACTTCGGATCCCAGCACGATCAGCCTGTCGCCTCGCCTGCGGCAGGGAATGAGATTTGTCCGGCCAATGAACTCCGCCACAAACGAATTGACCGGATGCCTGTAGATTTCCAGCGGGGGACCTGATTGAAGCGCTTTGCCATTGTCCATGACAATGACATGATCGGCGAGCGTCATTGCTTCCCGCTGATCATGGGTAACGAGGATTGTGGTGATGCCCAGCCGCTGCTGCAGCTGCCGCAGTTCCACCTGCATGTGCTCGCGCAGTTTGGCGTCCAGCGCCGACAGCGGCTCGTCCAGCAGGAACAGGCGCGGCTTGAGGGCCAGCCCGCGTGCAATTGCCACTCGCTGGCGCTGCCCTCCGGACAGCTGGTGTATCCGCCGCTTGCCAAGTCCCTGCAGGCGCACGAGCTCGAGCATTTCCCGAACACGTGACGCGCGGGTCTTTCGCGACGCTCCGCGAATTGCCAGGGGATAGGCAATGTTTTCCGCTACCGAGAGGTGGGGAAACAGGGCAAGGGACTGGAACACCATGCCGAACTCGCGGCGATGCGCCGGAACTCCCGACAGTTTCTGGCCGTCGAGGTAGACGGCGCCGTTCGAGGGCTCGTCGAGGCCGGCAACGATGCGCAGCAGCGTGGTCTTGCCGCAGCCCGAAGGCCCCAGCAGGCACGCCAGATGCCCGCTGGAGATTTCAATTGAAACGCCGGTAAGCGCCTCGAACGCTCCGAATGCCTTCGAAACGTTTCTTACCACCAGTCCGGACATTGAACTTCACAAAGGCCGCGGCCAGCTACGGCCGGGCAACGGACCGGGTTATCCGGCGATCAGTTCGGTCCATTTCTGGTTCAGCCAATCGGACCGGAGGTCGTAGATGTCGTAGCGCGGCAGGATCGGCGGGATGTCGCTGGCAACTGCGCCGAATTCCTCGTCGGAAAGATCCGTCAACTCGCGGTTGATTACGGGCGCCGTTCCAACAAAGCGCGACAGCTTGGACTGAATGTCCGGCTGGCACATGTAGTTGACGAAGACCTGGGCCTCGTCAAGCCTTTGCGATGCCTTGGACACGCTCCAAGAGCCTGAATCAAGTATGCCACCCTCCTCGGGGAATGTGGATCGGACCGGCTTCCCGTCGGCAGCCGCAAGTCCCGTCACGTCATGGTAGTACTGACCCATCGGGATTTCGCCTGTTTCCAGCGCCTGCTGGAACTGCCCTTCGTCTCTGTACCACAGCCGCACGTTTGGCTTGACCTCGGCCAGCTTGTCCATGACCTGTTGTATGCCTTCCTCGGTGTCGAGAATGTCCGTGCCGCCAAACCAGGTGGTGGCGGTCACCTCGAGGAGGAATGAATTCGTGACCAGCGCCAGAAGGCCCAGGCTGTCCTTGTTTGCGGGATCCCACAATGCCTTCCAGGAAGTGGGCGCTTCCGGGTGGGAATCCGTGTTTGTTACCAACGTTATGTACCACGACACGGCTCCAACGCCGCAAACTGCGCCGTCGTCATAGCGATGCACAAAGTGATCGGGGACGTTCTCCAGATTGGGCATGGAGCTCTCGTCCAGGCGTGCCCACAATTCCGATTTCTGGCCCTTCAGACGGGGAGTCTGGGCCATCATTGAAACGTCGGCCGGAGCTTGTCCAGCTCGCGCTGCCGCTTCAAGTTGAACAAGCCAGGCTTCGCCTGTCGGTTCGCCGATTGATTCAACCGAAATGCCTGTGGCAGCCGCGAAGTCCGGGTAGATGTAGCTGTCGAAGGAGTCTTGGAAGTATCCACCATAGGTTCCGACCTTGAGGACTCCCTCGCTTGCGCGAAGCACCGCAGGCGCCGACAGGGCCGCGGTGGTTGCCACCAGGAATGTTCTGCGTGACAGATTCATGTGGCTCTTGTCACTTGTTTTCAATGTTCGCTCCTGCATTGCCATGATCGAATTGGGTAGGCTGTTCAAGCCATTCGAGTACCACTGTTGGCTTGACGTGTAAAGTGTGCCGCCGCGCCGCTGTGGCGAACCTGCGAAAGATCCATCGTCTCCGTTGGCCGACTTCGGGCCGGTTCGTTGAAACGGCCGGGTCAAGCCAGATTGAGTTCATGGTCGGGCATTTCATGCTGCCTTGCCCACTTGCGGGTCATGCGCAACGCTGTGGAGCCCGGGAGACGAACCGTTCGACAGTGTCTCCTCGGCAATGGCAAGCCCCAGCGGATTGCCCGTGTCGATCCAACTGCCCTCGTATACCGTGCCGTAGAGCCGCTTGCTGGCGAGCAGAACATCCCAGACGGCGTTTAGTGAAAACGCAGTCCCCGGAAACTTCCTGACCTCGTCGACCCTGACAATCTGCGCTCCGCCATACACAAGCCCGGGATCTCCAGGACTGCAACGGCGAACCGAACCGTTCTCTTCCAGCCTGAAGTCGCCCTTACCGTCATGACCGTGAGCAGAGGCTGCCGGAACAAGCATTAGCAGCGCGCCCATTCGCGAGTCGTCCCAACTTGCGGCAAGGCGATCGAGCGGATTGGGACCGACCCATACCGCATCCGGATTGATGGTGTACACGGCTGCCTCGTCCAGACGACCTGCCATCTGCTTCAGTCCGCCGCCGGTATCGAGGATTCTCGGTTCCTCATGCGAAACAAACGTGTCGGGTTCATCTGCCAGATGATTTGCAACCTGTGACGCCAGATGGTGGGTGTTGACGAATATCTTGCTGGCGCCCACCTTGCGCGCCAGCGTCATTGCCCGGTCCAGCATTGTCACTCCGGCAATTGGGACAAGCGGCTTCGGGCGGCCAGCTGCATGGCTGGCCAGCCTTGTGCCAAAGCCGGCGCAAAAGATCACCGCCGTCCGAGGAGGACGCGTCATGGCCCCGCCTTGAGCCTGGCCAGAATGCGAGTGTCCGGAGGGGGAATGTGACGCTGTACACACCGGACAAGATCCGGTGCGTCCAACATGGCCAGATTGATTTGAAGGTGTTTCCAGACACGCGGGATGAAATCGACATAGTGCTTCCTGCCATAGGCCAGGCTGAGCCGCGAGAACACGCCAACTATTCTCAGGTTGCGCTGCAATCCGCACAGCGCAATCTGTTGATCGAGGGTCTCCTCGCACAAGTCGTTCGAGGCCGCAAATCTCTTGATCAGGTGTCGGCGCAGCTGCATGTCGACGTCTCTTCGCGCGTCCTCGATCAGCGAAACAAGATCATAGGCTATGCAACCGAGAGCTCCGTCCTGGAAATCAAGCAGGCCAATTCTTGACAGCCCCTGTCGATCTCTTAGCCAAATGAGGTTTTCGGCATGGTAGTCCCTGTGAGTGAAGCGGTCGAGGGTCAGGCCGGACAGCGCGTCGCACATCAGCGATTCCATTTCCAGTCTGACCTCGGACGGCGCGGACGAGCGTTCCGACTCGTCACAGTACCAATCCAGTGCAAGCGCTGCGAAATCCGCTTGAACCGCGGCGGTGTAGCTTGGCACGTTCGAAGGTGGGGCCTGTTGGCACAGGTAGGCCAGCACATCAACGGCAACCTGATAGGCGTGTCTTTCCCGGTCACCGCTGTCCCTCGCCGCCAAGACGAGCAGATTGTCGCCCAAATCCTCGAGCAGCAGCAAGCCGGCTTCAAGATTGGACTCCACGACTTCAGGAGCGCTCAGTCCGAGAGATCGCAGATATGCGGAAATGTGCATGAACTGCCGTTGGCTGCCGCATTCCTGCGGAGGTGCGTCCATCAGGACCGCCGACGCGTTCGACTGCGGATGAAGCAGGCGATCGTAGCGCCTGGGGGAAGCATCTCCGGCAAGCGGGGTCCGAGTGGCGCCGCCCCAACCGCAGGAGTCCAGAAATGCTTCAATTGCGTCGTGGCGTTCACTCATGGGAACCTTGAATGCCTTCAATCCTTGCGGCAACCGCCTGGCAGCTTGTGTTCACCGTTATGATGCGAGAGTTCCAGCAGCCGGGAACCGGCTCAAGTTCAACCCGGACAGTGTTGCCTGGCAGGAATTCGGCAATGCGGTCACCCCACTCCACCACGCAAAGCATGCTTCCAAACGCATCCTGAAGCCCGAGCTCAAGTATCTCCCGTGGCTCGTCAAGCCGGTAGAGATCGACATGCCAGATTTCGAAACGGGCTTCGTAAGTTTGGACGAGTGTATAGGTTGGAGAGGGGATGTCTTCAACGCGGCCGGCCTCAGCCAGAAGCGCCGAGATCAGGGCGCGGGCAAACACGGACTTTCCGGAGCCAACCTTGCCGACAAGAGCAACGACGTCCGTTTCGGCGAGCGCGGCGGCAAGTTGCTGCGCAAACGCCGCCGTCTCTTCCTCCGAACGAGTTTTCGCGCGACATCTGAATTTGTCCATGGTCATGCACAATTGTCGTTGTACATTGTTTTGCAAGCAGTGAATCCACGAATTGAAACCGCGGGCGATCCTGCGCGGCGAACACCCGAGAATGCGGTCTTCCGGACATTTGGATCGGAATTGCCGTAGGGAACAGCTTCGCTGCCTCCGGTGGCCTTGATGCCAAAGCAGGACTTCCAGTCGGTCTGATCGGTTGGACGCTTGATGCGTCACTTGATCGATTCCGGTAAGTCGCGCAGGACAGGAGCCATCATGGCATTCCGGACATGCTGCGGGGCAAGCCCGAGGATCGCCGCCGAGTGCGAAGGGGCGCCGACCGGCAATCCAACCTGCAGCTGAACAGTCGTTGCGTCCGGCCACTTGTGGAATTCCGGTCCCAAGCCGATTGTCGTGGAAATGGTTCGTCAAAAGGTGTAAAGGATGTCCTGAACTTTGCAGGGCACTTGCAACGGTGCCTGAAGGAACGGAATCAGGATGGTTGAGATGAAGCGCATTCTTGCCTTGGCGGTGTTGGCGGTGATGATGCCGTCAGGTTCGATTTCACATTTGGATTCCAACACACCCGAAGTTGTTGCGCGTCACCAGGCAATGATGTTCGTCGGGGCACAGATGCGTGTGTTGAGCCAGCAGGCCAGAGGGGCGGTTCCATTCAACAGCGAACAGGCAAACACGTCCGCGGCGGCCATTGCCGTGATTGCTCTGACATTTCCCCATTTGTTTCCCGAGGGCAGCATCGTGGGGGAGAACACCGATGCCCTGGAAAGCATTCTTGAGAACCGCGAGGACTTCAAGGTCAAGTCCGAGGCTCTCGGCAAGGCTGCCAGCGACCTGTCGGACATTGGGAGCGTTGAACAACTCTCGAGCGGATTGGCGGCGCTTGGCCAGACCTGCCGATCCTGTCATTCGCTTTATCGAAAATAGACTCCAGGTTGCCGTCGCGACGAAACTTCCTGCGAACGGCAGCCTTGTCCTTGGTTGCCGTCGCCGCCTTGACCCTTTCATGGGCATGGCTGGAGGCAAGAGGCCGGCCTGACAGCGCGCAGTTGCTGGACATGGCGCCTTCGGAGTTTTCCGCTGACAGCAAGCGGGGAGAGTTGGTCTTCCATTTGGGCGGATGCGCCGACTGTCACTTGGTGCGCGACCCGGAAAACCCGTGGTTCGGAACCTTGGCCGGCGGGATCAGGCTTGAAACCAGTTTTGGCACGTTCTTTCCACCAAACATAACGCCGGATTCCGCCACTGGAATAGGCGGCTGGTCGCAGGAAGATTTCCTCGGCGCAATGGTCCTGGGCACTGGGCCCGACGGCAGACACTATTATCCTTCGTTTCCCTACACCTCCTATGCCGGAAGCAGCATTGCCGATCTTCTCGATCTCAAGGCTTACCTCGACGAACAAACGCCAGTGGAGCTTTCAAACGTCTCGCACGAGCTTCGGTTCCCCTACAATGTGCGATCGGCAATCGGATTGTGGAAGCTTTTCTTCCATGAGATCGAGCCGTTTCGGCCAAACGATTCACGCAGCGATGAATGGAACCGAGGCGCCTACATCGTGAACACGCTTGGTCACTGCGGAGTGTGCCACACTCCAAGAAACCGATTCCTGGCGGAGCGAGATGACAGTCCCTTCTCCGGTGGTTCGCCGATGTCTCCAGGCGCCAAGCCGGCGCCGGCAATTGCCGGTCTTGACAATACCGAAATCCTGAATGCGCTCGACGAATGGTCCGGCGCCGTTAGCGAGAACAGCCCGATGTTCTTGGTGACGCTTGCGTTTTCCCAACATGTTTCAATTGCCGATTCGGAAGCGGTCGCAGTCTATCTTTCGAGCCTTGGCCCCTGAACATGTGCTGATGGGCAGGCAATGTTGAACGGGATTGGTCCCGCTCGTTCAATGACCCTGTAGGCTTTCTTTCCACGATGCGTCGCAAGTTCTCGTGATTTGCCGGCAAGATCTGTGTTTGCCTGTGAAGCCAGCCATGGCCGGCGCGAGGGTTGACGGTGAAGTCGGGGACTGTCCATTCCGAAATCCTGGGACATCGTTTCACTGCTTTCCGGAATGGAGCTGCAACCGCAGAAGGTCAGGATTCCTTTGTCGCCCCTGCGAGCGCATCATCGCCGACTTTGTCGGCTTCCAGGTCGCAGAGCACAAAATGGCAGCCATGGTTCCATTGTGGCGTACTTCATGGCGGCAAGCACAATCGTGGGTCCGTTGGTCAAGTGTTGAAGGCCATGCCCGCCTGGCCAGAACCGACCTTGGGAACGGTATGGGCTTGCGCGCCGGACAACGGCACGCCTTGAATGCGGTCGAATGGCCAGTTTCTCCGCAGATTCGTCGCAACTTGGCAGTTGTTGGCCGACTTGCCACAGTTCCACCCTTCGCTTGCTTGAAACGCGTCCATTCCGGCGAACAGGAAAAACGCTTGCACTGACAGGAAATGCTGGAGCTGACTGAATTGACACTTTGCCACAAAGCGGTAGTCGAAGGAGGACTCACGATTTCTTGATGAAGGAATGCAAAACTATGCGCATGAAACGAGCGATGAAGCGAATTGCAGCGATTGCAATCGTCAGTTTGGTGGCAGCTTCGGCCAACGCGGAAGAACTCAAGGGGCAGATTGCCTTGGATCTTCTGGGCAAGGCGGACATTCTGTTTAGCCGAATAGCCAATGCCGATTTGGGAGTCTCTGAACAGAAGATCGTCGAAGTGGTAGTCCTCCGGAAGGGAATAGTATGGCTGTGCGACATTTGGGTCGAGGGTGGACCGATTGTAGAATATAACTACTGGCAGTCACGGTTAACAGAACAAGAGGACGAAGATTGGATCGCTCGTTACAGAAAATGGCTTGACGATCTGGAAGGGAGAAGCAATTTTGAGTGCAGCCAAGTCACACCGTATATCTTGAAAGCCGACGGGACTTTCGAGTGACCTGAAGCCTTGCGCGATTTCCGAAACAATCCCTGCTGCTGGGAAAGTGCAAGGCGGGAAACGGCATCACCTGTCGGCAACCGCCGCATGTCCGTCGATTCGACAACCAATCGGAGCGATTGCAAACGCGCGACAGCCAATCCGATCTCTCTGTCAGTTCGTTTCCTGCTTCGGTGCGGCGGCTGGCGTGAACCTGTCGAGCCTCATGCCGGAAACCGTGTCGGCCAGCGCCGAGAATCCCTTCGCCTGATGACGGGCCGT
>JAPOOS010000190.1 GCA_026713305.1 Paracoccaceae bacterium | reverse complement strand
TGCCTTGCCCCAGTCCACAATGCCCCTGGGAGCCAGGTTCATGCGCCGGGAGCCGCTCAGCAAGGCGTTTTCGGTCAGAGACATGTCGGGGGAGGCAGCATGACCCAGGCGTTGTTCGGGCGCCGTCAGCAAGCCTCGGGTCCGTCTTCGATTCGGGGAGGCGAACACCAATTCAGCGTCTTCCAGCTGGCAGTTGCCTTCGGCGGCGGGGTGTTCGCCCGACAGCGCCCGCTGCAATTCGTCCTGTCCGTTGCCGGCAATTCCGGCAATTCCAAGAATCTCGCCGGCGTGCAAGTCAAAGCTGACGCTTTTCAGGCTCGTTCCGAACGGTTCCGTGTTTTCGAAGGACAGGTTTTGCACCCTCAACAGAATGCGGTCCTGCATGGGTCGCTTGCCGCCGGAGCGGACGATCTCGGTGCCCACCATCAATTCCGCAAGCTGCTGGGCTGAACTGGGCCTTGGGTCGCAGTTGGCCACAACCTTGCCGTTGCGCAGGATCGTGGCGTCTTCGCACAAGGCGCGAATCTCCTCCAGCTTGTGGGATATGTACAAAATCGAAGTTCCCTCGCCTGACAGCCTTCGCAAGGTGTCGAACAGCAGTTCGACCTCCTGCGGAGTCAGAACCGAGGTTGGCTCGTCCATGATCAGAAGCTTGGGATTCTGCATCAGGCAGCGCACGATCTCGACACGCTGACGCTCGCCGGCCGACAGGTCGCCCACAATGCGACCCGGCTCCAAGGCGAGATGGTAGTCTTCGGCAATCTGACGGATGCGTTCCGACATCCCCTTCATCGGAGCGTCGTCTAGACTCAGGAGAATGTTCTCGGTTACCGTCAGAGCTTCAAAGAGGGAAAAGTGCTGAAAGACCATGGCCACGCCGGCGGCGCGGGCTGCACGCGGCTGCGCCGGTTCATATCTGCGGCCGTCGAACTGCATGTGCCCTTCGTCGGGTCGCACCAAACCATAGATCATCTTGACAAGCGTGGACTTGCCGGCGCCATTCTCCCCAAGCAAAGCGTGTATGGCGCTCCTGCCAACCTTCATTGAGATTTGGTCGCAGGCCTGGACCCCGGGATAGGCTTTGCTCAGCCCTTCCAGCATGAGCAACGGCTGGTCGCTCTGGCCGGAACTGGTGTGGGGGGAGGCGGTTTCGGGCAAGTCTCGGCCTGCAATTCAACTAGCTGTCATGACTGGTCGGGAGCCCTTCCTGATCCCTGGACGCGGGAGCGGGAGAGCCGCCGCCGTTGTCCAGAAAGGAGCGCTCCAGCTATGTGCCGTTGTCGGTCAGCCCGCGAAAGTTTTCGCGGCGATTCAATGCACGCAACTGTGCCTTTCCGAAATGATCGAGGCGTTCCAATCGGCCGGACGATGGTAGCGGAGGAGGGACTTGAACCCCCGACCCGCGGATTATGATTCCGCTGCTCTGACCTACTGAGCTACTCCGCCGGAAACCACGGCGATTAGCGTTAACCGCCGAGCAAGTCAACGCTCTTGCGACTCGGACTGAAGCATCCAACTGCCAATGTGTCGAATCAATTGCGCAGCTGCTTGCAACTGGAATCGACAGCCGGAATTGCATAATCAAGTTCAACCGCCGAAGCCCGGATTGCCGCTCAATTGCAAAGGAAAGTTGCTTGACCGAACCCACTGGCTCAATCGAGGCCGTGCAGGAAACGCTGGCGCGTGCCGACTACATCAGTGACCGACCGCTTTCGACAGCCGTGTTTCTGTCGCTCAAGCTCAAGCGGCCGCTGTTTCTCGAAGGCGAGGCCGGCGTCGGCAAGACGGAGATTGCCCGGGCGCTGTCGACCTCCCTGGACCGCAAGCTCATTCGCCTGCAGTGCTACGAAGGGTTGGACACAAGCTCAGCGGTGTACGAGTGGAATTTTGCCTCTCAAATGATCGCCATCCGCACCGCCGAAGCCGAAGGCGGCTTGGACCGCAACGCGCTGAGCAGCGAACTGTTTTCGCGTGAATACCTGATTGCCCGACCGCTGCTGCAGGCTCTTGAGCCGCAGGATCATGGCCCGCCGGTGCTGCTTATCGACGAAATCGACCGTACCGACGAACCGTTCGAGGCGTTTCTCCTCGAACTTCTCGGAGACTACCAGGTCACTGTGCCCGAACTTGGGACCATCTGCGCTCACGAGCCGCCGATTGTGATTCTGACGTCCAACCGAACCAGGGAGGTACACGACGCGCTCAAGCGGAGATGTTTCTACTACTGGGTTGAGTATCCGAAGTTCGACCGCGAGCTGCAGATCGTTCAGCTTCGAGCACCTGGCGCCAGCCGAGACCTCACAAGTCAAGTTGTCGCGTTCGTGCAACGCCTTCGATCCCACGACCTGTTCAAGAAGCCGGGAGTTGCGGAATCGATAGACTGGGCAAGATGCCTCCTGGCAATGGACGTTGTGGAGATTTCGCCCGAGGTGATTTCCGACACGCTTGGAACTCTCTTGAAGTATCAGGACGACATTGCGGCCTTGAAGGCTCACGGCATAAGCCGCGAGCTGGACAAGGCCAAGTCCGCCCTGGCGGAGTCGCAGGCCGGAAGATGAGACGCCTGCAGAATCGACATTCCATCGAGAGCAAGGGCCGGATTTTCCACAGCCGCGATCGTTGCAGCATGGCAAATGCAAAGCCGTCGCATTTCCTGTGCTTCGAAGCGTTTCTGGGCAGGTGGACAAAATGACCGAACAGCGGGCGTGTCTGCCGGAGAGCGGACGCCTCGTAAACAATGTCGTGCTGTTCGTTCGGGCGCTGCGGCGTGCCGGCCTGCCGGTTGGATCGTCAGAGACGCTGCTCGCCGTGGAGGCGGTATCGGCGGCTGGGTTTTCCAGCAAGCAGGATCTTTACTGGACGCTGCACGCGAGCCTGGTCACTCATCCAGACCAGCGACAGGTGTTTCGCCAGGCATTTCGACTGTTTTGGCGCGATCCGAGATTCCACGAGCAAATGATGTCAATGCTGCTGCCCATGATGCGTGGCGTTGCCAAGGACCGTGAGGCCGCTTCGGGCGAGAGACGGGCGGCAGAAGCGCTGCTCAACGATGCGCAGCAGCCCAAAGCGCTTGACCGCGAGCGCCCTGACGACGAATTCGAGCTGCAAGTCGATGCAAGCGGCACGACTTCAGCCCGAGAGCGGCTGGGAGACATGGATTTCGAGCAGATGACGGCAGCGGAGATGGCCGAGGCCAATGAATTCACCCGCGGGATGTCCTTGCCGTTCAAGCCCCTGCTGTCGCGTCGCCGCAAGCCGCACCCGCTCGGCAGATTTCCGGACTGGCGGAAGACCATGCGCAGGGCGCTAGCAACTGGAGGCGAATTTGACAGCTTTCGCCGCCGCACCTTCTCCGTGCGCTGGCCCGTGCTCGTGGCTTTGTGCGACATATCCGGCAGCATGTCCGCCTATTCCAGGACGATGCTGCACTTCCTGCACTGCATTTCGCACCGCAAGGGTGCGGGATGGGCGCCGGTTCACTCCTTCACGTTTGGAACAACCCTGACGAACATAACACGTCAGATGCGAATGGCCGATGTCGACGATGCGATGAAGGCGGCGGGGCGCGAGGCGCATGACTGGGACGGCGGCACGCGCATTGCGGACTGCGTCAGGAAGTTTAATGTTCAATGGTCAAGGCGCGTGATGGGACAGGGCGCCATTGTGTTGTTGATTACCGACGGTTTGGAAAGCGGCGACATTGACTTGCTCGATCAGGAAATCAGGCGGTTGAGGCGGGCGGCCAGGCGACTGATCTGGATCAACCCGCTGCTGCGCTGGGAGCAATTCGCGCCCAAGGCCCGCGGCATACGCACGATGCTTCCCCATGTGGACTGCTTTCGGTCCGCACACAGCATAAACTCCCTGAGCGGGCTTGCGGAAGTGATTTCGGATTGCTCGGACAGTGGCGACAAGGATCGATTGCTGCGCCGGATGTCGGCGCAGGCAATGAATGGGGAAGGCCCTGCGAACAGAACCGAGGGTTGGCGATAGGCACGAAATGGCGGCAAGCGAACATGACCGAATTCCGGAACAGGCGCTGGCTTGGCACGGCGCGGGCGGCGCGGTTCTTGCGACGGTCGTGAAGACCTGGGGCTCAGCCCCGCGTCCGGTCGGCAGTCAGCTTGCCGTAAGCTGCCGCGGGGAGATTGCCGGCTCGGTTTCCGGTGGTTGCGTCGAGGGCGCCGTAGTCGAGGAAGCATCGATTGTGCTGGCCGACGGGCGACCACGGATGGTCGAGTTTGGAGTTTCCGACGACAATGCGTTCGCGGTCGGGCTTGCCTGCGGCGGGCGCATCGAAATCATGGTCGAAGCCGTCGGCGGAGAACGCGGCATCAGCGCCGACAAGCTCTCGAAGCTAGTTGAACTGAGGTCCCGTCGACTGCCCGTCGCCGTCGCCACCAATCTGTCCACTTGGGAATGCCGGCTGGTGTGCGCCGAAGAAGATTCGCTGGACAAAGGGGTTCTGCATCGGTTTCGGCTCGACCGGAGCGGAGTGGAGGACGGATGGTTCTACAACATTCACAATCCGCCACTGCGAATGATTGTCGTTGGCGGCGTCCACATAGCGCAGCCTCTCTTTGAAATCGCCCGGCTGGCGGGTTACGATCCTGTGCTGGTCGACCCGCGCATAGCGTTCGCGTCAGACGCACGATTTCCCGGCGAACGAATCGTTCACGATTGGCCGGACGAGGCCATTGCCGACGAAGCTCCCGACTTTCGCACGGCCATTGTCACTCTCAGCCACGATCCGAAAATAGACGATCCCGCAATCATGGCGGCGCTTGCGACGGATGCCTTTTACATCGGCTGCCTAGGTTCAACGCGAACCCATGGAAAGCGCCTGGAAAGGCTTGAGGCGGCAGGATTGAACGACCGGGACCTGGTCAGGCTGCATGCTCCCGTCGGGCTGGACATTGGCGCCGTCTCCCCGGCGGAGATCGCCGTGTCAATTGTTGCGCAGGCGACCAGCGAACTTCGCAAGGCAGGGAGACCCGGGTGAAGTTTGGCGCAGTCAGCCCGGCCGATGCCGAAGGCGCCATTTTGGCGCACTCCCTGAATCTGAAGGATGGGCGGATTCGCAAGGGACGAATTCTGACCGAGAGGGATGTCCGGCGTCTGCAAGGTGAGGGTCTCGCCCAGGTCGTCGTTGCAAGGCTTGACGGCGAAGATCTTCATGAAGACCTCGCTGCGGAACGAATTGCCGATGCACTGATTGCGGATTGCAGCAGGCTGACTGCATCTGCGCCCTTCACGGGCAGATCGAATCTCTACGCACAGGAACCGGGCATTTTGCGCGTTGACCGGGAAAGGCTGACGGCGCTCAACCTTGTTGATCCTGCAATCACGCTCGCGACGCTTTCCGACATGGCGCGGGTTGCGGCGCGCGTGCTGGTTGGCACCATCAAGATCATTGCCTACGGAGTCGACGTCGGTCGCGTGGAAAGTGCGCAGGCTGCGGCCGCCGGAGTCCTGAGTGTCCAGCCCGTGGTCTATCGAACCGCCAGTCTGGTAGTCACGGAAACCGAGGGCAGCTCCGCAAAGGCAAGCAGAAAGGGAAAGCTTTCGGTCGCGAGCCGGCTGGACGCATTGGGAATGCAGCTTGTCGAAGCATTTCACGTGCGCCATGACATTCCGGAGGTGCACAGAGCCATCCGCAACAGCGCCGGCGAAATGATCCTGGTGATGACGGGCTCCGCCACAAGCGACACGATGGATGTCGGGCCCGAAGCCGTGCGGGAGGCAGGCGGAAGCGTTGCGCGATTCGGAATTCCAGTCGATCCAGGCAATCTGCTGTTTTACGGCAACGTTGGCCGCCGCCCGATTATCGGCCTGCCCGGTTGTGCGAAGTCACCGGCTCTGAATGGCGCCGACTGGGTGCTTGAACGCCTGGCCTGTGGAATGGAGCTCGACAGCAAGGACATAGCGGCAATGGGATGCGGCGGGCTGCTGAAGGAGATTCCGCTTCGTCCCCAGCCTCGATCCTCCAACAGGCGAGTGGCCGTCCGGCCCAAGGTGACGGCCGCGCTGCTGGTTTCAGGTTGCGCAGACGGCGCAGCTGGCATTGCAGCCGAACTGCAGCGATGTTCCGTCGACGAGCTGTTGGTGATTGCCGACTGCGAGCCGCCGGCCAATGGCTGGCCCCTGCAGGGTGGCAGGGTCAGAACCGAGTGGCATGCGCAGCCGGGCGCAGGCAGCATTGGACAGCTGATAGCCGCGGCAGCCGCCAAGCTGGGCGACCGGACGGACGCATTGCTTCTGATCCGGAGCGAGGATGGATGTCCCGGCAAGCGGGCGGTCGACACGCTGACCAGCGCTTTCAGTCCGGCCGACGGCAGGGAGATCTGCTGCATTGCGCACCGTGACGGTCGCCGGGAGTTCCCCGTCCTGCTGGGTCGCCGGTACTTTGAAACGCTGGCCGACGCCGGAGTGGGACAGGGCATGTCGGAACTCGTTGCCAATGCAGCGGAGAGTGTTGTAGATATCGAAACTCAATGAAATATGGTCATCCAACTTGATTGCGAATTCACATGTTAAGGGAGGCGTTCAATGGCAAAAGTGAGCATGG
>JAPOOS010000234.1 GCA_026713305.1 Paracoccaceae bacterium | reverse complement strand
GGACTCTGCAAGAACAACGGCTGTCCGACCGCCGAGTGGATTGGTGGCCGTTGGCCTGACAGCTGACGAAAGTCCCAAAGGCGCCACAGGAAGCGAGACCTGCCCACTCACGCTTCCGCCCAGGGAGTCGGCAGTTGGCGGCAGGGACATCGGCCGACATTCCATCATCTTCAGGAATCGCCGCCCGCCATGCATGCGGAACAATGGTTGTTGTGGCGCAATCCAAAGTCAGTTTTGGATGTGGGCGACAAGAACCCTTGCGGTTACGAAGGGCATGACCGCAAGCGTTGCCAGACTAGTGGCAACAAGGAGCAACTGTGGCGAGGAGGGCAGCGTGTGGCCCGCACCGATCTCCGCCGATTGCACTCCAAAGACCAATGTTGGAACGAACAGCGGCAATACCATTGCCGAAAGCAGTAGATTGCCCCTTCGCTTGAAGACTGCGATCGAGGCTCCGAAGGAACCCAGAGCGCTTGCTCCAACCGTTCCCACCAAAAGGCTTGCACCAACGGCGATGCCCTGTGTCGGCGGCACCCCAAGCATTGCGGCAAAAAGTGGAGCGGCAAACGAAAGCGGCAACCCGGTAGCCGCCCAGTGCGCCAGGACCTTGGCAACGACAAGCGCCTCGATCGGAGTGGGGGAGGTCATTGTCCGTGCCAGTGTTCCATCTTCCATGTCGTAGGAGAACATTCGGTCGAGGCTCAACAGGGAGGAAAGCAGCACTCCGACCCAAAGGTACGGAACCGCAAATGCGCGCAGCATGTCTCCTCGAGGTCCCACGGCGAAGGCCAGCAGACAGGTCATAAGGAGGAAGAACATCAATGACATCCACAGACCGCTGCCGCCGCGGGCGGCCAGCCTTGCCTCTCTTGCCAGCAAGTTCCTGAACATGCCCGCGGGTCTCAGGTTTCCGAACGCGCTCAGCTCGCCGAAGCGAAATGGCTGAGATCGAGGTCATGCCAGTTGCCGGCAGGACTTCGATCATTGGTTGTCACAATTGCAATTCCGCCCCTCCCGCGGTGGCTGAGCATGCACTCGTCCAGCTTTCTGCGGGCCACATCATCCAGAAGCGCAAACGGTTCGTCCAACAACCAAGCCGCGCGCCCCAAGGTAATCGTCGCGGTCAACGACAGGCGAGTTCTCTGACCCGCTGAAAGCTGTCCTGCGGGCCTGCCCGAAAGCTCTTGAAGTCCCAGAACTTGAAGATGTTCCTCCTCTGTCGCAACGCCAAACAGGCCATGCAGGAACTCAAGGTTCTCACGCACGGTCAATTCCGACTTCAGCGGTGTCCGGTGGCCGCAATGCGCTACCTGCTCGGGTTCGATTTCGGCACGCCCGGCCATCAATGGCCTGATGCCGGCAAGGCACTCCAGCAAAGTGGTTTTTCCCACGCCGTTGGGACCACGAATCAACAGCCCGTTTCCAGGCTCCAAATTGAACGAAACCCCTGAAAGCAGCACAACGCCATTGCGTCCGCAAGCCATCTCGGTGGCCCGAACGCCAGAATTTGCGATTTGTGCTGCGTTTCCAGTCATGGCCAGCTGTCCGCAGTTTCAGGAAGGCGCCCGCGATCGTCGCGCTGCGCGCCAAGTCATCATGGTCTCATTGTCAGCGCAACTTGCATTTTACATGCCATGGCGTATCAACGAAGGGCAACTCGGTTCCATGCACAAGTTTGCGCGGGACATCTCGTTGCACATTCCACTGGCGAGCGGCTGTCACGGCATGCCGGCCGCCCATCGCCTGCCGGGCGACTTGCGGGAGAATCGACGATTGTTCTCGCTGGCATTGGGGACTTGTGCAGACCACGGTTCCGGCAAGGCCGGACTCTGACATAGCAAGGAATTTGAAATGGCGCTACCTGTCGGTGAACACGCACAGCAATTTCGGAAGCAGCTGACCGGGACTTCCGAATCCAGGTTGGGAAGCTTCGACTACTTTTCGATTGCCCTCGCCGAAGAGGCGGGTCTTGGCAACTTCTCGAGATTGCCCGCATCGCTTGCCGTCGTGCTGGAGAATCTTCTCCGATTTGCCGACGGAAAGACTGTTGCCATCGCCGACATCGAGGCCGTCGGAAAATGGTGTTCGCAGGGTGGTTCCAATCCGGTTGAGATATCCTATCGCCCGGCCAGAGTGCTGATGCAGGACTTCACGGGCGTGCCGGCCGTTGTTGACCTGGCGGCGATGCGTGACGGCATCGCGACCATAGGCGGAGATCCCAAGAGGATCAATCCACAGATTCCGGTCGATCTCGTTATCGACCATTCCGTGATGATTGACGAGTTCGGCAATCCGCGGGCATTCCAGTTGAATGTGGACTTCGAATACATTCGCAACGTCGAGCGGTACAAGTTTCTGAAATGGGGACAGGCGGCGTTTGACAATTTCAGGGTGGTGCCGCCTGGAACGGGAATTTGCCACCAGGTCAATCTCGAGTATCTCGGGAAGGTCGTGTGCCGCGACCACGACCAGCACGGCAATCGGATTCTTTTCCCGGACACGCTGGTTGGCACCGACAGCCATACAACCATGATCAACGGTCTGGGCGTTCTGGGCTGGGGAGTTGGAGGAATTGAAGCCGAGGCCGCAATGTTGGGGCAGCCCATTTCAATGCTGATTCCCGAAGTCGTCGGGTTCAAGCTTCACGGCAGGATGACCGAGGGCACAACCGCAACAGATCTTGTTCTCAAGATCGTTCAGATGCTGCGGGAGAAGGGCGTTGTGGGCAAGTTCGTCGAGTTCTTCGGACCAGGGCTCGACAATCTGCCGCTGGCCGATCGGGCCACAATTGCCAACATGGCGCCTGAATACGGCGCAACCTGCGGATTCTTCCCGATTGACGACATCACCGTCAAGTATCTCAAGCAGACTGGCCGCAGCGGCAGCCTCGCCGAGTTGGTTGAGGTCTATGCAAGAGCCAACGGGCTGTGGCGAAGCGCCGACTACCATCCAATCTACAGCGACACGCTGGAATTGGACATCTCCGAGATAATTCCAGCCATTTCAGGTCCGAAGCGGCCTCAGGATCACACGCCGCTTGACCAGTCGGCCGATTCGTTCCGCAAACTCGTTGCCAACTACCGTAGCGGCGCCGCGGCGGAAACCGTCAATGGCGGGGCCGGCATCGCAGTCGAGGGAACGGACTACAAGCTTCGGGATGGGTCGGTCGTGATTGCCTCGATCACGTCGTGCACAAACACCTCGAACCCCTATGTCATGGTTGCCGCCGGTCTCGTCGCCAGAAACGCGCGCCGTCGCGGCCTGACGCGAAAGCCCTGGGTCAAGACGTCTCTCGCTCCCGGCTCGAAGGTTGTGTCAGACTACCTCGAGAACGCAGGCTTGCAGGAAGACCTTGATGCCATAGGCTTCAACCTCGTGGGCTATGGGTGCACGACATGCATTGGCAACTCCGGCCCCCTCCAGCCTGAAGTCTCCCGAGCAATTGCCGACGGCAGCCTCTACACGGTGTCTGTCCTGTCGGGAAACCGCAACTTTGAGGGCAGAATCAGCCCGGATGTACGCGGCAACTACCTTGCGTCGCCACCGCTCGTCGTGGCCTTTGCGCTTGCCGGAAACATGGACATTGACCTGACGAGGGAGAGTCTGGGAAGCGACAGCGCTGGAGAGGTCTTTCTCAAGGACATTTGGCCGGAATTCTCCGAAGTGGACGAGCTGGTCCGGTCACACGTCACAAACGAGGCGTTTCTGCGAAAGTACAGCGACGTCTTCTCCGGCGACGAAAAATGGCGGAGCCTGGAGGCGCCGCCCAGCCTGACCTATGACTGGCCGGCGGGCTCGACCTATGTGCAGCGGCCTCCATACTTTGAGGACCTGTCGCCAGACCCAGGCGAGCTGACCGACATAGAAGGGGCCAAATGCCTGGCGCTGCTTGGAGACATGGTGACGACAGACCACATATCGCCTGCTGGCTCCTTTGCGCCAACCTCTTCGGCCGGCAAGTACCTGATGGCACATCAGGTGCCGCCAAGGGAATTCAATTCCTACGGTTCGAGGCGTGGAAATCATGAAGTGATGATGCGCGGCACGTTTGCGAACATCCGACTGCGCAACGAAATGCTGAACGATGTGGAGGGCGGATACACAATTGGCGCAGACGGCAATGAGACCAGCATCTACGACGCGGCAATGTCGTACTTGGCGGAGGGCGTTCCTCTCGTCGTGATTGCCGGCCAACAGTACGGAGCGGGGTCGTCGAGAGACTGGGCGGCGAAAGGCACCAGCCTCCTCGGGGTCAAGGCGGTGATCGCCGAGAGCTACGAACGCATTCACCGCTCGAATCTGGTCGGAATGGGAGTGATCCCGTTTGAGTTTCTGTCCGGCGTTACACGTCGGTCGCTTGAACTCGATGGCACCGAGACTGTCAGCATTTCGGGAATTGCGGAGGGACTGGAGCCACTCATGCATGTTTCGTGCACGATCAGCCATGCCCGGAAGGAAGCGCGCGAAATCAATCTTCTGTGCCGCGTGGATACGGAAATCGAGATCGAATACCTGCGTCATGGCGGTGTTTTGCACTTTGTGCTGCGAAAGCTTGCCGTCTCGAATTGAGCGCGCACGTCCCGAATGGCGCTGCATTCGACCCGCGATGGCTGCAAGCGCCGCCGCTGGACGATAGGGCGTTCGACGACAGCCGCCGGTGAGTTGTCCTGCGCGATTTCCAAGCCTCGCAAGGTGGCGACGCGGAACGCAGGGCGCCCAAAACCAGTCGGATCTCTTCTGCAATCCGTTTGCCGACATTGCGGGGAGCGCCATCAGGCAAAATTTCGATGCTTGGGACGGTCTCCAACTGTCCCGCAGCCAAGCCACGTCGCCGGAGTGAGACTGCAGGGCTTCGAGCCTGGCCGGCACGCCGTTGCGGCGCGGCGTTCAAGGCAATTACGAAACCTTTATTTCTGAAACTGTTAGGTGGTGAAGTAACCTGCCGGACCACGAATTCATGGGGAACTCCAGTATGATCACCCGCATTTCCATGGCAATGATAGGTTCTGCACTGCTGGTGTTTGCTGCTGTAGCGACCGAGGCAGCTCCTCGTCTCAAGACGCCGATCATTCTTGAATTGTTCACGTCCCAAGGCTGTTCCTCCTGCCCGCCGGCTGACAGGCTGGTGACGAAGATGGCCTCCAGCGACGAATACAGCGACGTCTTGGTGCTCGGATTTCACGTGGACTATTGGGACTACCTTGGCTGGGCGGACATTTTTTCGAGCAAGGCATTTTCCGACTATCAACGAGCCTACGCACGCGCGACGGGGCGCACCACGATATACACACCTCAGATCATCGTGCAGGGAAGGGATATCATGGTCGGAAGCAGCCGCCAGCAGGTCGAGGCGGCGCTGGCCAGGGCTCGCAGCCTGAAGCGTCGGAATATGTTCAAGATAATCGGTTCCGAAGACAGGCTTCAAGAGGCCGAGGTTGAGTTTCCAAGCGAAATAACGTCACGCGGCGTCAGCTTTGTGAGATTTCATTCGGGTGACATCACGACTGACGTTCGACGCGGCGAGAATGCCGGCGCGAGGATCACGTACACCAATGTTGTGCGTGACATGGCATCATACACGGAGATGGCTCCCGGCACACACCGCATTGCCGATCTCTACGACTTGGAGCTGGTTGAGGATGACGAGTGTCTGGTGATGTTCGTGCATGCTCGCCCTGTCGGCCCAATCGACAGCGCCGTGGTGCTGCCATACGGCAGCTGCATCTGAGCGCCACTGACGTGACCGGGCTCGACCTGCCCTTGTCGCGTCTCGCATGGGTCCGCCTCGCGTCTTTGACATTCGAACAGGGTCTTCCGAATGCCGGCTACTGGCTGCTGTGGGAGGCGTGTGTCGGCCGATCTCCGGGCAACCGCAGTTTCCTGGCAATGGACATGCACAGCTTCTGAACGATTTCGGTCGCCTTGGTTGTCCGCGCCGTGGGCATGCGGACAAGACAAATCAAGGCAGTCGGCGTGTCCTCAACGATTGGCAGACTGGCAATTTCCCGACCTTCGTAGGAGCTGTGCGTGTCGGGACGGGTCACGAGCAATGAATAGCCCACGCCGCGCCCGACAAGTCCGCGGACGACTTCGTAGCATTCGGATGTGTATGCAATGTTGGGGGTGAGATTCAGGGCTTGGAAGATGCTCGGAAAGTAACGCCTGCCTGGCATCGTGTCGAGAAGAATGAACGGCTGATCCGCAAGCTCGCCAAGCGAAACCTCCATGCGCCCGGCAGAGGGATGGCTGCCGGAGACAATGACGTGAGGCCGGGCTGTTCGCAGTGTCAGGCGAAGCATGTGTTGAGGCAGGCAGTCGCCGTAGCAAATCGCCATGTCCACTTCGCCTGCTTCGAGCTGCGGAAGAAACTTGTCCTCGGCGCCCTCGATCACATTGAGCCTTATCCCCGGGTAGTCGACCGAAGTCCTTTCAATGAGCGCCGGCAGGAACAGCGGGGCGAGACTGGGATAGCAGCCCAGGGCTATGGTGCCAACCGGCTCGCACGAAAGAGACATGGCCTGCTCTTCGAATGCCTGAAACTGGCTGACCAGGTCTCGAGCCTTGGGCAACAGCTCCTGACCCATTTGTGTAAGGACTACACCTCTGGCATGGTGGCGCAGGAACAGCTGGACGCCCAGTTGCATTTCCAGCTTGGCCAGCGCCGAGGATACCGAGGGTTGTGTCACTCCCTGTCGATTCGCCGCACCCTTGACGCTGCCGCAGTCAGCGGTTGAGACAAAATAGATCAATTGCCGAAGTGTCGTTTTGGAATTCTTGATGGTCATGTTTGCAGTTAAATTGGAGAATCCTATACGATGCAACGATTTCGCGTGGTTTTGTTTTTCAGGTAAGCGAGATATGCCTGTTCCAGTTCAAATTATCGCTTGTAAACTGCGCTATTCATCTTTGCCCGACCTGATCGGAACGAACGATTTGCAGCTAGCGGGATGATGTCTCAAGACCAAACCACTGTTGCAGTGGAACTTCGCCACGTTGTCAAGAAATTCGGGAGCTTCACGGCAATCCGAGATGCGCACCTGTCCATTTACGACAACGAGTTTTTTACACTGCTGGGTCCATCCGGATGTGGCAAGACCACGCTGCTGCGCCTGATTGCGGGCTTTGAGGAAGTTACGCAGGGTCAGGTGCGTCTGTTCGGAAAGGATCTGCAGGACCTTCCCCCCAACCGTCGTCCCGTCAACACCGTCTTTCAGAACTACGCGCTGTTCCCCCACATGACGATTGCCGAAAACGTTGGGTTCGGAGTCCGGATGAAAGGCGCTTCTCAAGGCGAGATGCAGAAGACTGTCGAGCGCATGCTTGAACTTGTCAGGCTGACGGATCATGCCCACAAGCGGCCTTCACAGCTGTCCGGGGGTCAACAGCAGCGGGCGGCTTTGGTCAGGGCAATTGCGCCTTCCCCGCGAGTGCTGCTGCTTGACGAGCCGCTCTCGGCGCTTGATCTCAAACTGCGCCAAGCCATGCGAATCGAATTGAAGCAGCTGCAGCAGGAAACTGGAATCACGTTCATATTCGTGACCCATGACCAGGAGGAAGCGTTGTCCATGTCCGACCGCATCGCCGTGATGTCGGACGGAGTCATTCAACAGGTGGGGCCGGGACGAGAGATCTACGAGCATCCTCGCAACCGCACTGTCGCGAACTTCATTGGCGAGACCAATCTGCTTGGCGCGATCGTTCACGAAAAGTCGGGCAGCGGCGCAACGCTGACGCTTGAGGACGGGTCGAGAGTCATGTGCACGGACAACGTTCCAGTCGGCGTCGGAGAGAGCGGACAGGTTCTGATCAGGCCAGAAAAGATCGTCGTTTCGGCTACGGAAAGTTCATCGTTTGGGCTGCACTGCAAACTGGCGAGCGCCGTGTACCTCGGAACCGACACTCAGTATGTCCTGCGTACCGATGGCGGACTGACTTTGACCGCCAGAATGCAGAATGTCGATGACACTGCAATGCAGATGTCGACAGGTTCAAGTGTGGTGGCAATGATCGAACCCGCTGCCATTAGGTGGCTAGCCGATGGCGACTGAAATCGGGCGCGACGACGGTCAGGCGGCAGGCGCCTTCGACCCGCTGAAGTATTGGCTGATATTGCCGGCTTGGCTGGTCATCGGCTTTTTCCTGCTCGCACCCATATGCCTCGTTCTGGTGTTCTCTTTCCTGACCAAGGAGTTCAGGGGCGGAGTGATCTGGGAGTTTTCCCTGGCTGCCTACGACCAGTTTCTGTTTGACCGCGGCCTGTTCGGCGATGAGCCGCCAAGAATTCAGTGGACCTACATCGAAGTGTTCGGCCGGTCGATCTTTCAGGCTGGGATGGCCACCCTCCTGTGCTTGGTGATTGGATTTCCGACGGCCTTCTACATTGCCACCCGCCCGCGGCGAGTGCGGGCTGTTTGGCTGTTCCTGGTCACGGTCCCCTATTGGGTCAACCTGTTGATTCGCACGGTTTCGATGAAGTTCCTCCTGCGCGACAGTGGACCGTTGAACGAATTCCTCCTGTTTGTTGGCGTTGTCGACGAGCCGCTTGGAATCGTCAACACCGGTCTTGCCGTACAGCTCGGGCTGTTCTATTCCTATTTGCCGTTCATGGTGCTGCCCATATTTGCAACCGTCGAGCGCTATGACTTTGCTTTGTCGGAAGCTGCGGCGGATCTGTATGCCGACAGATGGACCGTTCTGCGAAAAATCTTGCTGCCAATCGTCGCACCGGGAATTGTCGCCGGCTCCATATTGGTGTTTGTGCCCAGTCTTGGAGCTTTTCTGGCTCCCGACATGCTGGGCGGAGCCAAGAACTTCATGATCGGTTCGCTCATCGATGAGCAGTTCAATGGCAATGCCGGGAATTGGCCGTTCGGTTCGGCGGCATCCATGATACTCCTTTCGCTCGTGCTGGTTGCGCTGTTCTTCTACGCTCGCCAGACAGGTCGTCAGGGGAGGGCTTGACAATGAGCAAGGTCGCCTACGTCAAGCGGTATACCGGCTTCCTGACGATGACGATGGTGTGTTTGACGATACTGTACGCTCCGCTGATCATAGTGGCGATCTACAGTTTCAACAGCTCGCCTTCGATCATTGTCTGGGAGGGTTTGAGCTTGCACTGGTACTGGGACGTGTTCTTCGGGATTGAGTCCGGCAAGTTCAAGACCGCAGCCTGGAATTCGCTGTCCATCGCGGTGATGGCGTCTCTGACCTCCACGACAATCGCCACCGCGGCGGCCATCGGAATTCTGCGTGGCCGAGCCTTTCGCGGGCGCAACTTGAGCTTCATGCTCATCAGCATGCCGATAATGGTGCCTGAAATCGTCACTGCCGTGGCCACGCTGATATTCTTCAGCGCCATTGGCTTTGTGCTTGGCTACTCATCGATCCTGGTTGCCCACATCGTGTTTTGCATTCCCTTCGCCTACCTGCCCATTGCTGCCCGCCTGAGAGGCATCGAGCCGGTCTTCGAGGAAGCGGCGCTGGACCTTTATGCAAGCCGAGGCCAGCTTTTCAGACACGTTATTTTTCCGATGTTGCTGCCGGGAATACTGGCGGGTCTACTCTTGGCGTTCATCGTCTCTCTCGACGACTTCATCATAACCAACTTTGTAAAGGGCGCGGGAATCGAAACTCTGCCAACGGCCATCTTTGGTGCGGTCAAGCAGGGCATAAAGCCAAACATAATGGCTTTGTCGACGATCATGCTGCTAGTCTCAATAGTTTGCGTTACGCTGTCCTACCTGCTCAGCCGAGTAGGCAGTCACGGTGGGCGGGAGTAGCGCAGCTTCGTTCTAAGGAGATCAAACATGAAAAGAGTTCTATGCACATTTGTGCTGGTCCTGTTTGCTACAGCTTCCGCTGCACAGGAAAAAATATCCATCTACCACTGGTTCGAGTACATTCCGCAGGAATTGTTGGACAAGTTCAGCGAGGAAACTGGAATCGAAGTTGTCATGGACACTTACGATTCGAACGAAACGCTTTTGTCTACGCTGAAGGGCGGCAAGCTTGGATCCTACGACGTTGCCGTTCCTGGCGACTATATGGTCAAGATCCTGATCAGCGAAGGAATGCTGGACGAAATCATGCCGGGCGAACTCGCCAATTTCGGAAACATACAACCGCAATGGGTTGACGTGGATTTTGACCCAGGACGAAAGCACTCCATTCCGTACCAGTGGGGCACAACCAATTTCAGCGTAAATCGTGATGCCTACACGGGAGACATCCGCACGACGGCGATCTTGTTTGATCCTCCCGAAGTGTTGCGCGGCAAGATCAACGTACTCGATTCCCGGGGCGAACTGCTTGCTCTCGCCTCCCTTCACCTCGGCATTCCGCAATGTACCAGCGACCGTGAGCAGTTGCAGGCTTTGGACGATCTCGTGCAGGGCGCCAAGCAGCACTGGGCTTCCTTCAATTCCGCCGGCGCCAAGGAAGTGCTCGTTTCCGGTGAAGCGTGGGTCGGCATGATTTGGAACGGTTTCGCTGCAAAGGCTCGCGCTGAGGGCGCCAACATCGAGTATTCATACCCTCGTGAGGGCATGATTGCGTGGATGGACAACGTCGTCCTGTTGAAGGACGCTCCAAACAGGGCAAGTGGAATCAAGTTCCTGGACTTCCTGCTGGAGCCCGAAAACTCTGCCGCCGTAACCAACTATGCGCGATACAGCTCAGGCATCGCCGGAGTTGAGGCGTTGCTGGACGAGGAGCTGCTTTCGCAGCCGGAAGCTGTGCCGCCCGCGGACGCTCCTTCAGGCACGTTCGTGGAAGTCTGCGACCCCGAAGTCGACAAGGTCTACGATCAAATCTGGACCAGGTTGAAGCAATAGACACCAAACAATGTGCAAGGCCAGGTCGCCGTCAAGGCGGCCTGGCACAGCGCCTGGAGGAAAAATGGCAAGAGATCCACGGTACGACGTCTTGTTCGAGCCTCTGGAAATCGGCCCTGTCGTAACGCGAAACCGCTTCTATCAAGTGCCCCATTGCAACGGTCTCGGATACAGGGATCCGACCGCCAACGCGTGGCTTCGGAAAACCAAGGCCGAGGGCGGCTGGGGCGTCGTGTGCACTGAACAGGTTGAAATTCATCACACTTCCGACATCAATCCCTTCATTGAGCTTCGCCTCTGGGACGACAGCGACATTCCAATGTTGGCTCGCATAGCCGACAAGATTCACGAGCACGAAGCGCTGGCCGGCATCGAGCTGGCCTACAATGGGCTGAACGGCCCGAACTTCTATGGCCGCGAAGTTCCCATGGCGCCGACCGCATTTCCAATTGCGTCCTTCACCTATGATCCGGTGTCGGCAAGGACGATGGATCTTGAGGACATCAGAAACCTGCGCCGGTGGCACAAGGCGGCAGCATTGCGTGGCAAGCAGGCCGGATACGACATTGTCTACCTTTACGCCGGACACGCTCTTGGTTTTTTCCATCACTTTTTGTCCAGGCGCTACAATTTCCGCAGCGACTGCTATGGCGGCACGCTCGAGAACCGGGCCAGGATTCTGAAGGAAATCCTGATCGAAACAAAGGAGGCGGTCGGAGACACATGTGCCGTTCCCTGTCGGCTTTCGATCAGTGAGCTGATGGGCAGCGCAGGGCTTGAGAAGGCTGAAACCGAGGACTTGGTTGGCCTGCTTGCAGAACTGCCCGATCTTTGGGATTTCTGTCTGGCCGGTTGGGAAAACGACAGCCAGACTTCTCGTTTTGCCGAGGAAGGGTTTCAGGAGGAACATCTGGACGGGCTGAAGCAACTCACCACACGTCCGGTTGTGGGTGTTGGCCGCTACACTTCTCCGGACCGGATGGCATCTCTCGTTCGCAGCGGCAAACTGGATCTGATTGGATGTGCAAGGCCGTCCATTGCCGATCCATTCCTGCCGGCCAAGGTGGAGCGGGGTGACGTGGACGACATCCGGGAATGCATTGGCTGCAACATTTGCGTTTCCGGCGACTTCACGATGTCGCCCATTCGCTGTACCCAGAATCCGACGATGGGAGAGGAATGGCGCAAGGGGTGGCATCCAGAATACATTCGCAAACGCGAGTCGGACAAGCCAGTGCTTCTTGTCGGTGCCGGACCGGCTGGACTGGAGGCTGCGCAGGCGCTCGGAAAGCGCCGGTATGAGGTCACCCTTGCGGAGGCAACGCGGGAACTGGGTGGCCGGGTGTCCCGGGAATGCAAGCTTCCCGGACTTGAAGCGTGGAGCAGGGTAAGAGATTACAGAGTGCAGCAACTCCACAAGCTTCCCAACGTCGAAGTCTATCTCGAGTCCGAACTGGATGCCAACTTTTTACTGGAAGGCGAATTTCCGCGGATTGCCATCGCCACCGGGTCAAGGTGGCGACGCGACGGCGTTGGCCACCAGTGGACAACGCCGATAGCAATGGCTCCTGGAACCCGGATCGCCACGCCCGACGATCTCATGGACGGCAATTTTCCCGACGGCAAGTCAGTTCTGGTATGGGACGATGACCACTACTACATGGCGGGAGTGCTGGCGGAAGCGCTCCGCAGGCGCGGATGCTCCGTGAACTACGTTACTCCGGCGACCGAGGTGTCGAGTTGGACCAAGAACACCATGGAACAGTTCGAGATCCACAAGCGTCTCTTGACGATGGGCGTCAAGATCCACCTGAGTAAGAATCTCATGTCGGTCGACGAGGATCATGCAGTACTTTCCTGCATGTTCACCGGTGCGGAAGCAAGGTTGGCTACGGATGTCACTGCACTTGTCACGTCGCGAAGTCCCGTCAACGAACTGTACGATGAACTCAGGGCCCGGAGTGAGGAGTGGGCCGATGCCGGAATTGAAAGTGTTGCCGTTTTCGGCGATGCGGAGGCACCAGCGACAATTGCCCACGCCGTATATGCCGGGCGCAGATATGCCGAGGAGCTTGATGCGCCACCGATTGGCGATGCGGTGCCGTTCAAGCGGGAATTGGCTGAATTGGCGCCGCTCGTTTAGGAGCTTGCACACGGCATGTCGTGCGACTTGTCGGCAGGAAGCTTGGATGGGGTTCACGCTCCCCTTTCGCGAGAATTCCCGGCAGTCCCTAGGTGTATGCGCCACGGGATTCTGTGGATGCTGTCTTTGGGAACTTCAAGGCACGGTCAAGCTCCGCAAATCGCCATGATGGTCAGTTGGTCCAATGCATGCCATTCGGCGGCGGCTGCGGCTTTGCCCGGCACGGCACCTGTCCGGACGCGGCGAAGCGATCACTCGGGCGCTCACAACCCAGTGCCTCCTCAACGACTGACGGCATGCCCCGTAGCTTCGCCCACCGCATTCCCGGGCATCAGCAAACTCCCCGATCATGACGGAACGCAGCCGCTTCGATCTGGCAACGGACCATTGAATTGATCAATGCCAAACAGAGATCGTCAACAGGCCAGTGCGTCCTCGCACTCGTATCCGCGGGCGGAGAGGCAAGGCATCCGCAACAGGAGCACGAGCTTCCGAAGGTCAACTGCGCGGAACGCCTTCGTTCAATGCCGGCTGACCTGGAGATCGTCACGAAGGGCTTTCCACAAGGTGTGATCGCACTGTTGAGGGTCGGCGCCGAGTTTCGCCTCCGCAGGGTCCAGCTCCGTGAGGAAGGCGAACCCCTTCAGTCAAGCGGAGGCGATCTCAGAATGATCGATCCAATGCATCCGCCGGACCAGCTGCCGGAGATCTCCCCAATCGAAAAAGGCGCGCGTCGATGTGGAGTTCAATTGATGTTGGGCCGGCTGGCAGCCTGTTGCGAGCAGTGTCCTGCTTCAGTTGCCGGTCTTCCCGGGCGCGGCACATGCCTTGGCCTGCGCAGCAGCATCAGGTTT
>JAPOOS010000125.1 GCA_026713305.1 Paracoccaceae bacterium | reverse complement strand
TACGATGCAACGCACAAGCTGAACCAGGAACACGCCATGCTACAGCGGTTTGGAGCTGATCTCGGCAGGGACCGGCATGATGCTCCCGGGGCAGATCGCGTTGAACCAAAGTTCGATGGCCAATCCCGATGCAGCAATTCGCCGCCACCGCAGGAGAGCGAGAACGGTCATGCTTGGCCCTGCAACTTTCTGAGAGTTCCAGTTCAACATTGGGCATCCTTCAACGCTCGGCAGAAAGTTCGCCGGCATTTCCGCAACTGGCGGCTTGCCAAATGGGTGCGCGTCGGACTGCCTGCAATTCGTGTGTCCCAACAGAGGAAAGCGCATTGGCACGAAGATTCGTGAAGCGGGAATGACCGAAAGGTCGGAAAGGAGCCTCAACCAACCCCGATTCCGGACAAGCGGGAGGATGTTTTTGTTGGAAAGAATTCCATCTGCCCAAAGAACATGATTCGATGGGGAGAACCAAAACAAAGGATCCCACCCATGAATGCAATGTCCATCACAGCTCTGTTCGTTTGTCTCGACGACTTCACCACCCTCTTCGAACAATGGCATTGCGGTAGGAACGCAGGTTGCCCTGCGCAGCTCTTCGTTCGATTCTGCAATTCGCCGCTCGCCGCAGCTACTCGAAACGTCCCTTGTACAATCGCCAATATACATCGGTCGAACGCAGTGGGGAATCTTCTGGAACATACTCAAATGGCACATTTCCCTTCACATCACGAGCTGACGGGTCCGCTCCGGCATTCAGCAGAGCTTGCACGACAGCCGGCGCTTCGCTGTGCGCAGCGGCAAAGTGAAGAGGGGTCCAACTGGTCTCGCCGCGGGCATTAGGGTCCGCTCCGGCATTCAGCAAAACCTGCACGACTGCCGACGCTTCGCTGTACGCAGCGGCAAAGTGAAGAGGGATCCAACCACCCTCTGAGCGCGCATTAGGGTCCGCTCCGGCATTCAGAAGGACCTGCACAACAGCCAGCGCTTCGCTGAGAGCAGCCGCTACGTGGAGAGGGGTCATACCACCCTCTGAGCGCGCATTAGGGTCCGCTCCGGCATTCAGCAGAACCTGCACGACAGCCGGCGTTTCGCTGTACGCAGCCGCAGCGTAGAGAGGAGTCATACCGTAATCCTCGTCGCGGGCATTCGGGTCCGCTCCGGCATCAAGGCATCGCTCTACCGAAGTCGGCGTGGCGGCACGGAAAAAATCAGGGGTATTCCAGTCGTAGCAACTTTCCTGGGATGCAACAGGCTGAAGCGCGATCAGCAATGCGAGGAACGTGGCAACTGGAACCGCCCTGATTGGGCGAGGTGTCCAGGTCATTGCAATGGCCTCCGGACTCAACGCAGTCTGACTGCACTCTTGGTGGGTCCTGCCCTCCGCCTGGCGCGAACCGCAGGTCGAAACGGGCTGCCCCATGCGCATCCTGTAGGCAATTCCGGTTCGCATGTCCAACCGCGACCTGTCCGACTGAGGCCGGTGAACGCTGCAAAGGAGACGACAACGCGCACTTCAGGCTGCACCACATTGGCCGGATTGGTCACAGCGACATCAGCGCCTTTCTGTTGCTTCGGGCCGGCTTGCGGTTGAACACACCCAGCTTCCGCTCCCCATCCTGATCGCCACCGGCCATAAGCTTCCTCAGCCACTTTGCAAAACCATGGTTCGCATAGGTGGTCAACACGATAGAGCCAGTGAGCTCGCATGGGGCCTGACTGGTGATGGAGTTCGTGGCCTCTGAAAGAGCGGCAATTCAGCCTCGCAATGGCTCGATGGCGTTTGCGTGGCTCGCAAAGCCGCATCTCGATGACGCTCCCTGCCGCTAAACGGGCTTCAGCTTGGCAATTTCCCTTTCGATGGCTCGTTCCAACTGAGGCAGCAGACCCATTATGATCTTTATCTGGAAGAATAGCTCAATGTAACTGTCAAGAACTTCCGAGCCGTCGAAGCTATAGTCTCCGTCGTAGTCCCTCAGTCTTTCCGCCATGTCCTTTGCCGAAATCGTGCTGTCTGTCGTCGAGTAGCTGGCGGACAGAATCGACCCCGCCTGATCGAAACTCGCGATTTCGCTGACCAACATCAAGCTGTAGTGCTCAATGTCGGGAAAGCAGCGCAAGTCGACCTGTTTCACCATGTCGCATAGCTCTGCGGTCAATTCCTCCAAACAACGAAAGTATCCAATTATTGCCGGTTGCGAATCAAATCTGCTCGTCGCTTGAGAGGGGCTGTACATGTCTCGCATGTCGTTCAGCGTGAATTCCGGATTGTATTCCCCTGTCTTGTCAGTCACTGGCCGGCTGACTTGAATGGCAAATGCCTTGAAGCGCTGAATCGAGGGAAAGAGAACTCTGAAATGCCCGTCCAGTTTGGAGCGCTGTGCTTCCCGGAAAAGCATCCGGTTCTTTTCCTCGTCAAGCTCCCGCACCATGTCAAGGCGGGCGCCAGTGATTGCATTGAGAAACAATCCGATCGACAGGATCCCCAAGACCGCTTCCGACGCTGACATAAGCCTCCCGACATCGCTTTCAGGAGCTATGTCTCCAAAGCCCAAAGTCGTCGCTGTCACGATGCTGAAGTAGAGACACTCCTGAAAGTTGTGCTTCGCCCCCAACAGTCCTGGAAACAGCCAGTAAGCCACCGCATAGGCTGGCATCAACAGAAAATAGAAAATCCCGTAAGTTCGAGGACTTCTCCCAACCATCCAATTGAGGATGGTGGTGATGGTTCCTGTTAGCCTGTTCCTTTTCAATTGCGGACTTTCCCCAGAATGATTGGTTTCCGTGCTCTCGTCAGCGCCACCTGTTGGGCCCGGTGCAAGCGTGGCTCGGTTCGTCGCTTGGCGGTTTGCCTTGCTTCAAGAAAGCCCGTTGACAACAGTCAGGCAGAACCACTGGATCCCACGCGACCGAACCGTTGGTCCGAAGGTCCTTCAACACGCAACTGTGACGGTCAATGAATTGCCCGAGAGTCTGCCCTGTTTGAAGCATGTCCCTTTCCCTTCAATGCGCCGAAGCAAGGATTGCATCTCACCCGATTCGCGCCTGCACATTGGCTGCTGTCTTCCCATGTTGACGAAGGCTTGCCGCATTCGAACTGCAAAGGAGCGTTCAACCAACGCAGGTGTCGCCAAAACTCGTTGAACTAGAAAAATCTGATGCCATTTGCACCTCCATCGTAGAAACTACAGAGGAGAGTGGCAAGAGACATTGGCATCTAGCGGCAATGCCGGATTTGCCGTCCGTCCTGAACCGAACAGCGAACAACCTGGCAGCAATTCTCCAGCCAACTTGTGCCGCCTGCCATTTGGCGCGGAGCTCGTGACGCCTGCGTCATCGACGCACGGGAACATGTCCCAAATGAATGACGGAAACAGATGCCATGACAATCAGCCCACCTGCAACGACCCATGCCGTTGGCCTCTCTCCGAGGAAAACGACGCTGCCGAAGACGCTTGCAACGGGCACAAGTAGAATGAAGGGGGCAACTTGGTTCATGCGATACCGGCTAACCAGCCGAAACCAGAGAGCGTATCCAAGCGCCGTCATGACTATTGACAGATAAACCACAGCCATCCAACCTTTCAGGGACGCCGATTCCACTGACTGCCACTGCCCCTGTTCCACCATAAGCGAGCCCAGCAGCAGTTGTGGCCCCGAGAACGCGGCAAACCACGCAACCGTGCGCAAGCCTCCAACATTTCCGAGCGACTTGATCAGGACCTGGCCAATCGACCAAAACAGGCCGCCAAGTATGACCATGATGAACGGCAACGGGTTGGCCTGAACGCTGGGCTCTCCGGCAATGAGCATTATTCCCAGGAACGAGCATGCCACTGCCACCCATTGTCGCAAACTGAACCGGTCGCCGAGGAAGATGCCCGCCAGAATTGCAATGAAGACGACCTCCAATTGCACGACCAATATGGTGATTGACGCGTCCAGGTTCTTGAGGCCCGAAAAGATCAGGCCGTATGCCAACAGGCCTCCCGCAAACCCGACCACGACCATGTGAACCGCGTCTTCCCACATCGGCTTCACAAACCAGACGAGTATCAAGCCCGCGATCGTGAACCTCAAGCCCATCAGGAAAACGGGAGGAAACTCGTCCAATGTCCCCTTTGCCACTGTGAAACCGGCGCCCCAAATCACCGGCAGCACGATTGCAGCAACTAGGTCCAGCGGCTTCATTGGAACCTGCCAACAGTTATGGGGCTCGCATTGGCGTAGTTGCAAGGAACAGCCGTCTGCGACGATTGAATTTATGAGGCGATTGCCACCGCGAACCTCTGTGCGCGCCTGCAAGGGTATGGAGGAATTGCTCTCGCAACGCAAGCATTGCAGGAATTGGCGACAATCGAACGACATTCAAAGCTGTCCACAAGGGCTCGTTCAAGTCTTGTCCGGCAAGGCGCCAAATCGGTGCCATTCATCAGTTCGAAGTTAGGATTGTCCCAATGCCCTTGGGATTCAGTGTCGCTGCCGAATTCAAGGCGCTTGCTAGCCGGAAACTTTCTGCACACGCCATTGCATTTCCGGGTTTGCAGGTTTCCGAAATCGATGCGAAGGACTGCAAAAAACGAAGGCTGAATCCAATGTCTAGCACATTCCTGCAGTCACTTTCATCCGTCGCCGTTGCGGCGACTTGCGTCCTTGCATCGGTTGCGCCGGACGATTCCCGTGCTGTTGATTCGACCTACTCCAGACCTGACTTCGATGCTCCCAAGACTTCCGACAGTTCCGTTCTGGGTCGCGCAAGCGATGGAATGACGTGCCAGTATGCAGGGTCGACGGGCAAGATTGACTGCCTGTATTCGATGGGCGGCGAGGAGTACATCGTCGACAGTGTGTCAAGACCGACGTACAGCCGCTTTGGCAGCTTCCCGTTTGGCAGGATGAGCAAGGTTAGCGGCGGCCGCCTCGGCTTTGCCAATGGCGAAAGCCAAGGAAATGCTCGAGGAGGATCGGGCTTGGTATTTTGCCGGCTGGCCCTGCAGTTCCGCACAGCCGACAATGAACTTGTATGGATCTGGCACGACGAACTTCGTCATGTCGACGGCAAGCAGCTGGCCTTGATAGACACCAATGGCGATCGGCATCCGGACCTGGCCGTCAATGGTGAATGGAACGGCGTTGTCCATGGCTCAAGTCGCTGGTGGACACCGGACCCAACCAGTTCCGCATATGCTTCCGACGAGCGTTCCTACACGGTTCGACCGGAGTTCCATGCCAAGACATCCAGGGATCGTTCGCGCAGCTGCAGACCGATGAACGCGCGCTTGTTGACACTCGTTCCATTGAGCTCAAAATTGTCGGGAACGGTGGCCCGGAAGGTACCTGTTTGGCGTTCCACTTCGGCTCCCTGACCGGCGTGAGATCTGAAGTGTGTTGGCGGGTCTCGGCTTGGCGGCATTGCAAGCATGCCATTCTGTTCATGCCGGCAAGGCACGTGGGCTCGTACCGTCAAGCCTGCAGTCCGTGAGCAAACCAGATTGCGCGAGCGCCGATCGAACGGGAAGCAATTGCCAGAAGGCAGCAGAGGTGTGCTCCATTCGACTCCCGCGCTTTCACCCTGCCATACGCTCATTGGGAACGGCAACTCTGAATCCACGTCCCGCAATCGATCCATGCTGCAGGCAATCCAATGGCCCGAAGTTGGCGGCCCAGCCTGGCTCTGCAATCAATGCGCTCCCGTTCGGCTCGATCTACCTGGCGGCTCGCCAGAATCGCCTACCTGAGAAGGGCAATCAATTCGCTTGTTGGCCAAGCATCGGCAGGAATCCCCAGCCTTACCTGTTCATTCTGTACGGCGGCTCTTGTCATTGAGCCAACGATACCGTCAACTCCACCAACATCGTGCCCTAGTTCGACAAGGCGAGATTGAAGCCAGACGATCTCTTCGTTGGTCAACTGCGGAGGCGGGTTTCCCTTGAGGTAGAGCGGTTCACCGGACAGAAGCGTCGCGAAGAACGCCGAAGTCGTTGCGTAGACGAGCGAACGATTCCACTCGAGATAGACGTTGAAATTGCTGAAAGCGAAGAACGCCGGTCCCTTTCGTCCGTGAGGAAGCAAAATGGACGCCTCGAGAGAAAGAGCGGGCCAATTGCCGCTGCGCGGAGAGACCCCCAGAGCCCGCCATTCCTCCAGCGTCTTGGGCTTGCGCACACCGGTCTCCGCCCAGTCCAGCGACTCCGGGACCAGTATCTCGATCAACCATGGCTCTCTTGGTTGCCAGCCAAAGCTGTTCAACACCCGCCCGGCGGTCATTAGAGCGTCTGCCGCCGATCCGCGAAGATCTACCTTGCCGTCACCGTCCGCGTCGGTGCCGAATTGCAGGATGTCCTCTGGAAGGAGCTGTATCATTCCGATTTCGCCCGCCCATGCACCCTGTGTTTCAACGGGATCGAAACTTCCATTCCCAAACAACTTCATTGCCGCAAACAAATGGGGCTGGAACAGTTCCGGACGCCTGCAATCGTGTGACAGGGTAATCAGCGAGTTTAGCGTGTTGAAGTCGCCCTGCACGACACCGTAGTCGGTTTCCAAGGCAAGAAAGGCGAGCAACACCCCCGGTTGAACCCCATATCTTTCGAATACGGCTTGAAGTTCGGCGCCGTGCCGCTGCCGGAACTCCCTACCCTTCACGATGCGATGGTCGGACATCACGAGTGTCGAGAAATCGATGAATGACCTTTTGAAAATCCCCTGCGCGTTGTCTCGCCTGATCACTTCGGGATCATGACTCGCATGTTGCAGGAAGGAATCGACCATTGCCGGGTCGTGTCCCCGGCCTATGCCTTCCTGACGCACGTTCTCGACGAAGGACTCGAAGCTGCCGCCGCAGGGAACCACGCTTGCATTCACCATGTGGGGCAGGAGGACCACCACCACGCAAGCAAGCCAACATCGTTTCATCTCGCTACCTCACAATCAGGACACATCGCCACATTCCGGGAGTTTGGCCTCAAGGCCGTATGCGTGCCCTGCATTGGGCATTGGCCGCGGAGTTTCAAGCGCCTTTTCTGCATCGCATGTTTGAAGTCTGCCCGTGCAATGCGTTGGAGAGGAGACATTCAGCCATGAGGACATTTGGAGACTGCCAAGCCAGATCACGGAATTGGCGGAATTCGTTCTACGAAATGGGATGCGGTCCTTGAACACCAGGTTGGCAACCGCACTGTCTGCATTCGTTGCTTCCTCTCCGGACAAGCCCAACGCTGGCTTGAATTCTTCACTTGGCCGTGGATGCCCGCGCAGCGACATCCCCTGCCTCGGCGACCGGCGCCCAAAGGCGGTTTCCGGGAAACAGCGTGGGTTTCGACAGCGTTTCGGCTGGATTGCTGGCCAACAGTAGCCTTCTGCCGCCGACTTGCGATTCTTCACCCAGTTCGACAGCTTGGCATCAACGCCTGCCGCAGCGCTGTGCCGCTCTGCCGAATCCCGGATATTGTCGTTTCCGTGCCTATTGCTTCGGGGTCAAGCCGAAGCTCAATGACCGCCGGCATTCCGGCCTCAACCGATCGCCCAAAGGCGCCGGCAAAGTCTTCATTCGCAAGAACGGTTTCACCATGGCATCCATAGGCCCTGGCAAGCGCAGCGTAGTCCGGGTTGTACAGGTCGGTGCCGGACACGCGCTCGGGAAAGCGCATCTCCTGGTGCATTCGAATTGTTCCGTAGAAGCCGTTGTTGGCGATTGCGGCAATGATGTTGGCCTTGTGCTGAACCGCAGTGGACAGTTCGTTCATGGTCATCTGAAAGCAACCGTCTCCAGCAATGCAAACAACGAGGCTTTGCGGGCGTTCAAGCTTGGCCGCAATCGCAGCCGGCAACCCGTACCCCATTGATCCAGACGTTGGCGCCAATTGTGTCCCAAATTTCTTGAAACGAAAGTAGCGGTTCACAAAGGCGGCGTAGTTTCCGGCGCCGTTGGTGACAATGGCATCTTCCGGCAAGTTGTCCGACAGCCAGGCAACAATGTTTGGCAGCGACACGGCTCCAGGCACCGGGCTGATGGTCACCCAATTCGCGTAGAGGCTTCTGCACGAGCGCAACCATGCCGAACGATCGGGCTGCCGGCCGGCTGCAATCCCGCACAGCGCCCGGAGAAATCTGTCCGGTGTGGTGCACAGGGAAAGGTCACACCTCCAGATGCGATTGAATTCAGCTCGATGCGGATGGACATGGGCGATCGAGCCGTGCCAGCTGCCAGGCTTCGGGCAGGAAAAGCCGCGCGTTGCAATGTCGCCAAACCGCGTGCCCAGGAGAAGCAGTCGGTCGCAATTCGCAACCTGTTCGTTCAGCAGTGGGTTTGCGCCAGCCGAGAGATCGCCGATGTAGTTGACGAACCTGTTGTCAACGTAGTCCTGTCTGCGAAAGCTGGTCGCAACCGGCAGTTTGAAGCGAGTCGAGAACTCCTGAAGCAAATCGGCTGT
>JAPOOS010000284.1 GCA_026713305.1 Paracoccaceae bacterium | reverse complement strand
CCGGCAGGTGACACTGCCCACTCGTGGAGCGACGTTCGCCGCGCCGGCATTGCAGAGCGCCAAACTGGTGCGGACTCTTGCCGCTGTCTGCTCGCACAGCGGCTTGTGCCCACGAAGGAGGTTAGGAAAACTGCGAATTCAAGCTTCGGACTGGTTCCGGTGACGGGACAGGACACAAGCGCCATGCTTTGGAATTCAAGTCTTGATCCCGGTTAGCCTGATCCCCAGCGCCGGTGGCCCCACCGCAACTGGATCAGCCGTTGAACTTCTCCGCTCGCGCTTCAATCCAGTCCGCCTGAACTAAGCCCGCCAGAATCTCAACGACACCAGCGCAAACACCGCCAAGAGTTCCAGCCGCCCCATGAGCATGGATGCCGTCAGTACAACCTTGGCGGCATCGGGCAGGCCCGCATAGTTGCCGGAAGGACCAATTACAGGGCCAAGGCCCGGGCCGACATTCGCCAGCGTCGCGGCCGCTCCCGACAAGGAGGTCAGCATGTCGAGCCCGATGACTGCCAGCAAGATCGCCACACCGCCAAGCGTGGCAAGAAAGACCACGAAGTACGCCAGCACCGAAGACATGACGTCTTCCGGCACGTTGCGGTTCTGGTAGCGCGTGACGATAATTGCGTGAGGGTTGTTCAACCGCTTGATCTGCGCCTTCACCGATGCGACCATCAGCTGAAACCTGAACACCTTGATCGCACAGCACGTCGAACCCATGCAGCCACCGATCAGCCCTGACAGGAACATCAGGACAATGGGGAAACTGCCCCACAACCCGTAGTCTGTGCTCGCATACCCGGTCCCCGTAAGTATCGACACCCCGTTGAACATCGCCTTTCGGATTGCCAGCTCGTACGAATGGTCGAGAACCACGCGCTGCCAGATGACCAAGGCCCCAAATATCACGAAGGCGATCGACAGGAACGTGCGAACCTGGCTGTCCACGAACAAGGGGCGAAAGGATCCTGAAATGAACTGCACGTACCGGAAGAACGGCAGGGATGCCGTCAACATGAAAACCACGGCGACATATTCGGTGGCGCGGCCGAGTTCGGTGAAGGAACTGTCGTAGTTGGCAAATCCGCCCGTGGCGATGGTGGTCATCGAGTGCACCCAGGCGTCGAAGATCGACAGCCCGGAGGCGACGTAGGATATGGCACAGCACAGGGTGAGCACGAAGTAGATCAGAAATATGTCGCGGGCCGTCGCAACCGCCCGCGGAATGACCGACGAAAAAGCTTCGTAGTTGTCCCGCATGAACAGCGCCATTCCGCCAAACCTCAGACCGGGCAGGACCGACAGCGCGATGACCACAACGGCAATTCCTCCCGTCCACTGGAGCATGCCCCGCCACAGCTGGAGGCCTTCAGGCAGTTCCTCAAGTCCCACAAACACGGTGGCGCCTGTCGTCGTGAATCCGGACATCGATTCGAACACCGCATCGACAATGCTGGACGAAGTCGCGCCGATGACGAACGGCACGGCGGCAAAGGCGGGAACCACGGTGTAGACGCAGGCAACCAACATCACCGCCTGACGCACGGTCGTGCTTTCGCTGGCGCTCACGCCTGCCCGCGTTGTGAACACAAGGCAGACGCCCACGAACGCGGTCAGTCCCGCGGAAACGACAAACACTAGCCAGTGATCGTTTCCAAGCGCCACATCGACTATCGCGGGGACCAGCATCAACACGCCAAGAACAGCGAGCAGCCACCCAATGACCAGTCCTACCGGCTTCAAGTCAAACATTTGCCTGTGCACTCAACAAGGCACGCGCAGTCCGGTGCCGTCCGTTGTCGGAGATCTCGGCAAGTCCCGGGACCAGGGCTTTCGGGAACGCAGGCGAGCGCAAGCTTGCCGGCACATTGCCGCTTGCCGCGCCTGAAGACTGCACGAATTCGGGAAAAAGCGTCAAGGCAATCAGTCCGGCCACCTGCAGCAGCATGAATTGCGTATCGGAACATCGGAGAGCTCCAGAGCCGCTTCCAGCCGTGGACGAAGTTCGGACGCTCGTTTGTCCTCGGACATGCGTTCGAGGCACTCGACGATGCCGCTCAGCGCCCAGACGTTGTCGGGTCTGTGGCAGGACCGACCGGCACCATGGCTGAATCCGAGATCTTCGGAATAGACGTCGTGAGCTTCCTCGACCAACCCCTTCTCCAGCAGCAACGCTCCCAGGGCATGGCGAACCGGAAGTAGCGAGGCCCACGCCTGCTCATACTCTAGCTGGTCCTGCATCCTGGCCGCCTTCCGCAAGCGCACGAACGCGGATTCCACATTGCCCTCGCGAAACTCAACCTCGCCAATCATGAACTCCCGCTCAATGGCCACAATGTTCCAGTACTCGCCGCCCAACAACCTGCGGCCGCGAGGGAGACGCTCAAAGGCCCGGTCGAACATCTCAACCTCTCGTCGGGCTGCAGCAGCTTCGCCTGTCGCCGCCAATGCGACGGCACGTGCAAAATGCGCCGTGACCGTCGTTGCGCTGTACAGTTCCTTGTCGTCCGGAAGCGGATGGTCAAGGATTTCGCTCCACATGCCGAACCTGATCATTACATGCATCTCAATCGTCCGAAACGCCTCCAGCCAATTGGCCATTGGCGGCCGCTCCACCTGCAGCAGCTCCCGCGGCAGAAGCGCTTTCATCTCTTCCACAGCGCGCAAGGCTTCCTTCCGTTGGCCCATGAAGGCCGCGCTGAACACCATGAAGTGAAAGTTGTGAAACAAATAGAACACGTGATACTCGGTCATGTTCTCTCGACCGAAGTACGCCTTGTCGGCGGCCACCGCCCGCGTGTTTGCTTCCAGCGCTTCGGCATACCTGCCGCACAGCAGGTCGATGTGACTTGCCATGTGCAACAAGTGTCCGGAATCCGGCGCCAGTCGGCGCAAGGCATCGGCTGCATCCAACGCCTTCTCGGGCCATCGCGATCCCTCCATGAGGTGGATGTACATGTGCAGCAGAGCAGGGTGTGGCAGCTCACCGCTCCCCTCTCTCTGCAGGATGCCCGCTTCGAGCACCTCCCGAGCTTCGACGGTCGCGGCTCCCGGAAGTGGATCGCCCGAAAGCCGCTGCCAAAACGTCCAAGGCGTTCGGTTCATCAGCGCCTCGGCAAACAACACCTGGACATCGACGTCATCATGGTTGTTGCTGTACACGCCGCGCATGACGTCGGCATAGTCGAATTCCCACTTCTGCATGTCGGCCACCGGCTCGGCGGACTGGTAGCGCATTTGGAGAGCCTGAATCAGGGACTTCTCGACGTTTGAGCAATTCGCCGCAAATCGGGCTGCTCGGCGGGAGCTCTCGAATGCTTCCCGTGTCACGGGCGCCAGCTCGTAATTCTCGAAGACGTCCCACTGCCTGTTGTAGTTTGGACCCACCGCATATGCATGCCCCCAATGCGCCATTGCACATTCCGGGTCCGCTTCGATGGCTCTGTTGAAGCATCTCGTCGCTTCGTCGTGATTGAATGCGTAGGTCCAGGCCAACCCTCTGTCGAACCATTTCTGGGCCTGGCGGCTGGAAGTCGTGATTGTGCGTCCAATCGGGCCCAAGTCGAAATCGTAACTCATTTGTGACTGTCGCAACCTGCGTTTCCTTGAAATGTTGCGCGACGCAGCGGGCCCCTGACAATGCAGCCTTCCGGTTCGCTTCAAGCGGGACTCAGACCTGATCGAGCGCGTGCACAATGTCGTTCAGCAAGTCGTCCGCATCCTCCAGACCCGCTGAAATCCTAACCAATCCCTCGGAAATTCCAAGCTCCCTCCGCTGACCGGAAGACAGCCGCTGGTGGGTAGTGGTTGCCGGATGCGTAACCAGGCTCTTGGCATCGCCGAAATTGTTCGAAATCTTGACGATTCTCAGGGCATTGAGAAACCTGAATGCAGAATCCCTGCCGCCAGCGATGTCAATCGAAAGCACTGTTCCGCCCTTGGTCATCAATTGCGTTGCAAGTTCATGCTGCGGATGGCCGGCCAGCAGCGGATAGATCGTGCGGTTCAGCTTGGGATGGTCCTGCAGGCACTCGGCAAGCGCCAGGGCTGTGTCCGCCTGGGCATTGCATCTAAGGGAGATCGTCTCCAATCCCTTCAGCATTACCCATGCATTGAACGGGCTCATTGCGCCGCCTGTGTGCTTCAGATAGGGTTCGAGCGTCTCTCGAACGAACTCCCTGCTGCCGAGCACGACTCCTCCCAGGCACCGCCCCTGACCGTCGATGTGCTTCGTCGATGAATAGATTGTGACATCCGCACCCAGATCCGGAGCCGGAAGAAACACTGGCGAGACCAGTGCGTTGTCGACAAACACCTTGGCGCCATTTGAGCGAGCCAAGCTGCTGACAAACGGCAGGTCAATGACTTCCAGCGTCGGATTGGATACCGCTTCAAGAAAGACCAACTTCGTCCTGGGTGTGATCGCAGCCTGCCATGCATCCTTGGACACGCCGTCTATCGTCGTGGTTTCAACGCCGAACTGGGGCAAGATGTTCTCCACAATGTAGAGGCACGACCCGAACAGGGCCCTGGCCGAAACAACGTGGTCCCCGGCCTTCAGCGAGGAGAACAGCGCCGCATTCACCGCGGCCATCCCAGATGCCGTGGCAAAGGCGTCCTCACACCCCTGCATGGCGGCAATTCTTGATTCGAACATCCGAACGGTGGGATTTCCGTATCGTGAGTAGGTGAATTCGTCGGCGGCGGATTCGATGAATCTCGCCTCCGCCTGCTCGGCGCTTTCGTATACGTATCCCTGCGTAAGAAATATCGCTTCGGACGTCTCGGAAAACCTGCTCCGCAGCGTTCCTCCGTGCACGGCGCGGGTGGCCAAGGCATGTCGGTCTCTCATTCGGGCTCCAGCGGACTTTTTTTGTCGCTGCATTGACTACACCATTTTGAGCACAGTGTCACAGAACCGCTTGTTCAAGAAATGTCGAAGCCAAGACCTTGCAGGACCCATTGACGACTTTTTGGACGCAGGCCGCCTTTCGGCGCGTTTTCGGGCTGTCATTCCAGAATCTGGTTTGGTTTTCCGCGCCTCGCGGCTAAGCGTCACGGAGAACTGCAACTGCCCGAGAGTCCACAAATGTCAAATGTCGCGAGTCTGGAAGGAGATGTTCCCATCAGTGTGGTCACGGTTCCCTGCCTGTCTGACAACTATGCCTACCTTGTCCACAACGACGCAACGGGAGAAACGGCGCTCGTGGACGCTCCCGAGGCACGCCCGATCCTGAAGGAGCTTTCCGCCCGCAAATGGCAGCTGGACACCATCCTTCTCACACATCATCATGCCGACCATGTAATGGGAGTGGGTGAACTGCGCAGAAGATTTGGCTCCAAGGTGGTTGGACATCACAGGGACGCTCACCGCCTTCCCCGACTGGATCTGGCCGTTTCCGACGGTGAAACCAACCAAGTTTGCGGACGCCGGTTTTCGGTCTTGGATGTGTCCGGCCACACGGTCGGTCACATTGCCTTCATTACGGAAGGCGCTGCCTTCACCGCGGACTCTCTGATGGCGCTTGGTTGTGGAAAGGTGTTCGAAGGCACATTCAGCATGATGTGGAATTCCTTGCAGAAGCTTGCCAAACTGCCCAGCGACACCCTGATCTTTTCGGGGCACGAGTATACGCTGTCCAATGCCAGGTTTGCGCTGTCGGTTGAACCCGCAAACAAGGCGCTTCTAGCCCGAGTCGAGGAAGTGAAGGCGCGGCGCGGCGCGGGCTTGCCGACCGTGCCTTCCGAGCTCTCGGTGGAGCTGGCAACCAATCCGTTTCTGCGCGCCAGACTGCCCGAGGTCAAAGCGCTCCTCGGCATGTCGTCCGCTTCGGATTCCGAGGTTTTCGGAGAAGTCAGAACACGCAAGGACCGTTTCTGAGTCGTCAATTCAGTCTGTGTGTTGGACCAAAGCTTGCAGGCCAGCGCTTCATTGGGCACATCGCGCCCGAAAGCAGGTCCGCTTGCGGCATGGGGCTGGATTGTCGATTGCCTCGACTGAGGGGGCCATGTCGAGAAACCGGCCGAATGTCGGTCTCGGTGGAAGAGGATGTGCGAATTCAACCACGGACTCCCAGGGACTCCCATGGCGAAGCCGTTAACCGGTCCTGCAACCGAGAGGGCTGGGACGGTCTCTCCTTGACAACTTCCCGACCGGCCTTGGAGTGCACTTTGGAGAATTGACAAGTTGGGACATGCTTGCTTTGAAAGCAGCAATTGACTATAGTTTCCGGCATGATGGATGATCGAACAACGGAATTTGCCGAGAGAACGGCTGTGCTGGAGGAACGCATGAAGACCATGCAAGCCGAATACAGGACGGACATCGCCCAGTTGGCGGCAGCCATTGCGGAACGGGATGAAAAACGCGCTACCGACTCTGCGAAGTGGCGAACGGATATGGCAGATTCCATGGCCAGGCTGGTTGCAATGCAGGCTGAGCAAGAAGCCAGGATGGTTGCAAAGCAGGCTGAGCAAGAAGCCAATCAGGCAAGGCGAGACAAGAGCAACATCCAATGGATTGTTGGCTTATGGATTGCCGGCGTCGTCGTCCTCGGCATCGTTGTTCGTTGGCCGGTCGGATGAGGGCTGCGTGGAACGCCATTCCCGGTAGTGGCGTTGCCGCAACCTGCCGAGTGAACAGGCGGGACAGCATCTGCTGAACCAGCCGAAACTCTGGTTTCGCTTGGTCGGACATTACCAACACTGGGGACTGCTTCATTGCGAACAGCTTCGGTCATCCGCAAATTTTTTCACCATTATTTTTGGGAAGCCAATGGACCCTTTCCAATGTCAGGTTTGCGCTGTCGGTTGAACCCGCAATCAAGGCGCTTCCAGCCCGAGTCGAGGAAGTGAATGCGTGGTGCAACGCAGGTTTGCCGACCGTGCCTTCCGAGATCGCGGTGGAACTGTCAACCAACTGTTTCTGCGCGCCGGATTGCCCGAGGTCAAAGCGCTCTTCGGCATGTCGTCCGCTTCGGATTCCGAGGTGTTCGGAGAATTCAGAACACGCAAGGACAGTTTCTGAGTCGTCAATTCAATCTGTGTGTTGGACCACCGCTTGCAGGCCAGCGCTTCATTGGGCAAATCGCGCCCGAAGGCAGGTCCGCTTGCGGCATGGGGCTGGAT
>JAPOOS010000310.1 GCA_026713305.1 Paracoccaceae bacterium | reverse complement strand
GGCCCTGAACTGGTACAGACCCCGCAACATCACCACAGGACCGGGCTTGCCATAGTAGCCGGTCCAGCCGCCCAGTCGCGCACAGACCCATGAAGCAAAGGCCAGCGACCCTCGCGGGTGCGGATTCTTCCGCTTCTCCGTCTTCCCCTCCAGCGTTTCCGACACCGCCTCCAGCGCCTCGCGGTCCTCAGTTTCAAACATATCCTCAAGCGGCCGCCTGCCGGCGCCGTCGCGCTCCTGCACAAGCTGCATGCAGGAGACGCCGGCAACCAGCGTCATCGCACTCAGCACAGAAAGGGCGCTGCCTCGATCGTTGCCCGCTCTATGTCAAAGCCACGCGTTTTGACCGTTCTGGACAGCTGCTCAACTGTCCAGCGCTGACGGTAAAGACGGGCAATCCAAAGCGCCGCCTCGAATTTCTCTATCCGGTGGCTGGTCAGCAAACGCCAGCGGGAACGCCAACAACGCCGCTGAGCGCCGACCTTGAGATTCCTCAGTGACTTGCGCCCAATCGTTGCCGCTCCGCCGATGTCCAATGCGAAGGTCGTGCTCCGGAAACCAGCAATTTGCGCGGTCCTCGAATTCAGGCCTTTCCGACTGGAGGTCCAAGTGAACTCGGAAAGGCACTCTCAGAGTGTTGCTTGCATACATGGTCCGTTTCTCTGTCTGGACCAGTTTGGTATCACGGTCTTCAGCGCAGGCCGGTTTGAAGCTCAAGCCCGAAACAGGCAACCCATTCTCCCATTGCAAAACTTCTCTCCCAATGCGCATGTCCAATGCATCCAGCAAAGTGCGTCGTTCCTGCTCAACGGTCCTTGCATCGCCACCGAACGGGACCGCAGTGATCCTGACAGAATCGTTGGCGTGCAATGTATCGGACACAAAGTCGGACATTCCCTTGATGATGCATGTGCACAACTCGAACGTTCTCCTCAACCGGTCCGCGCATTCGGATGCAGTCGCGGTGAAGACCTGACTTCAAATCCGCCTTGTTCCCAAATGGGCGCAGACTGGATTCGCCGCTCGCTCGCCTGCATTGTGGGAATTGTGCAATGAGGGAGGAACAAGCCTGTCTCCAAGTCTCGACCGACAACGATTGATTCCTGATTCCCTGGCGTGATCGAAGGGGAGGAGCTCAAGATTCTCGGGAAATGATTGAAGTTGGAGGGCAGTTCCTCGAAGCGCCTTTCAAATCACTCGGAAGATGCTGCGCCTCCATGCTCGCAGGCGATGAAGAAAGACATGGCAAATTGCCGCGATTGAGAATCAATCCCGGCAACGTATGTAACAATGCTCTCGGAGCCGGCATCCTCGACCCAAGACCCGCCACCTCCGTTGCGACAACACCTGGACCAACAAAATCATGCTCGATTGGTGCAGGCTGCCGAGACATGGTGCAACGTTTCACGGTCGGGGCAGCGAAGGAATGCGCATGATGCAGTTCAACGGAGCGGCCGATTCAACACCGTTGGCGAATGCAGCCCAGCCGAGGATGGCCTGAAGCGCAGCGTCCCCTTTGCTGCCGGCGCCTGCAGTGTTTGGCAGCGCATTTCGTTCGGACTGCTGTCGGCAGCCAGTGTCCTCGTGACTTGCCTGCACCACAAATCGACATCTGTTGCCAAGAACAAAAATAGAACATATATGGAACATCCATGAACATAAGAGACATTGTAGATCAATCGCTCAAGACCCGCGCGGCGACAACCCTGCTGGATGACATGACCTTCACGGTTGCCAGAGCTCATGAAATTTGTGGCGGCGCAAGGCGAACACTGGCGCTCCTGGCGGCGATGAAGGCAACGGGAACTGTCTTGTGGATCGCCTCACGGCGACAGCGATGCCGGCTCAATCCAGAGGGATTGCTTGACTGGTTCAATCCCGGCCGGCTGATTCTGGTGGCAGCCAACCAGACGGAAGATATCTTTTGGACTGCCGAGGAATCGCTGCGCAGCGGCATTGTGCCCCTGACTGTGCTCGATCTGCAGAGGCCGGCCGCCTTGACACCGGTGCGGCGCCTGCATCTGGCAGCGGAGGCCGGGCTGGAAAGAGGGCAGGCGTTGCCGCTTTGTCTCCTTCTGGCGCCGGGCAGGGGAGGCGCCATGGGGGTGGAAAGCAGATGGCTTTGCGAGTGCTGGCACAGCCGAACGGCAGACCGGTGGCATGTGGAGCGTCAGCGGGCGAGGGGACAGCCACCGGCCAACTGGACAGTTACCCGCAAAGGAGGCAAATGGCGCGCGTGTCCACAGGAATATGAGATGCAGACGACCGACGACGGACAGGCGGCGCTGCATGCCGCCGGTGCGAGGGCCGTCGGCAACCCGGGATTTGCCGCAGCGCCGGAATGCCAGGGGCAGATGGCCTCCGGACGTCAGGCTTCATTCTGAAAGCCATCGTGCCAATGCCTTGCGAGGGTCCGTGATGTCCTCAATCGAAGTGTACCAGTATTCCCTCCAGTTCGCTTCGGGCAGACCGCTGAACACCATCAGATTCAAGGGATACTGTTCGCTGTCCGTGCACCTGCGAAAATCGTCACGGAACAGAAAGGTTGGCTTGCCCCACGCAATCGCCATGCCAAGCTCGACCATGACGCCTTCGTCCGGAGGACAGCCATTCACGATCGCAAAGGTGCCGTCCGAATCGCGCACGTCGCACAGGTCACGCTGTCCGACTTGATAGGCCCAACCACTTGCGCTGAAATCCACTTGGTTGTTTCTTGCAAAAGGCTCCCATACCTCTATACCCATGCCTTCCAGAATTGCTTGGATCTCGGGCAGCAGAGTCGCCCTTTGTTGCGCCGAAAACCCGTAATGGTTGGCAAGGTAGAGTGTTTTCCTCGGTTTGTTGTTCACCGTTTCCTCCTATGCTGTCATTTCCTGAACAGTTCCTGTTCTCTGTTCGCCTTTCCACCACGCCGCATGGCGGGGAACCCAGGTGTCACGCATCATGAGCCAGTCGCCGGCAACCATCGTTCAAGCCGATGACTCGCACGCCGCCGAAATCGCGCGGATCTGGAACCCCATCATCGAGGGCAGCGAAGTGACCTTCAACAGCGCCAAAAAGACGCCGGAAGAGATTGCGGGCATGATCGCCGAAAAACGCCGCAAAGGGGTTCCCTTCCTCGTCGCCTGTTGTCCAACGGTCGCAGGATTTGCAACCTTCGGGCAGTTCCGTTCGGGTGTCGGCTACCGCAGAACCATGGAACACACAATCATTGTCGCACCGGAGGCTCAGGGACAGTCGATGGGCAGAATGCTCATGGAGGGGCTCGAAGCCGCTGCACGGGCGCAGGACGTTCACTCGATGATCGGGGCAATCAGCGCGGCAAACGACGCCGGATTGCGGTTTCATCTTGCGCTCGGCTATGTGGAGATCGCCAGATTGCCAAGTGTCGGCTACAAGTTTGGCAGACATTACGACCTCATTCTCGTGCAGAAGCTCCTGCAAGCGTGAGTGGGTGGTTCAACTGAGGTCTGCGCATTGGACTGCTTCCCCGCCAGCATCAAACGCCGGAGCTCCGTGAATTCGTCGCTTTGAGCATTGGCTGGCAGCGCCGCAAGTCCTGCTGCATGGCAAGAAACTGCCTGGGAGGCATGCGCAATGAAATCCCAGTGGGCTTGCAAGCATGTTCAAGGAAGCAAATCCGGTGTACCGTTTGCGACTCCATCCGCTTGGGTTTAGGGTCATGCAGTTGGGGAATTCCAATGGGATGCGCGACAGTCATGCGTTTGGACAGGACGCACAACCTGCTTCAATGTCAATGGGAAGCATGCAGTTCGGCAGCAAGTCGGAGGAACGCATGACTGCGAATTCAGGTTCGGCAAGTCTTGACGGCAGGCACAGCCTTGCACCATCCAAAGCCAACCAGATCGCTGTCGTGCCGAACGCCGGCACGCAGTTGCGCACGGCGGCGTGGCTCGGTGCGCGAGATGGCCTGCCGCTGCCGCGCATCATCCAGAAACCGCGGTTGGCGAGTTCGCAGCCGGACTTCGACAACCGAGAGTCGAAAGGCACGCGCAATCCGGCGAGGAAGCCAGCGCCGCTGCCGGCGCCAGTCGAGGTCCTGTTTACGGCTCGCGCAGTTCCAGGCGCGCGTTCGGCGCATTGACTGAATTCGAAACGCGACGATCATGAAGTGGCACAAATGAGTTCGATCTGGAAAACGGTCAGCAAGCTGTATCCCAGGAGAATGGAGGGCGCGCTGGGATTGCGCAGCGCGTTTCGGCGCGGGATGCGATATCCCGACAGGCGGGTTGGATTCACGATAGCCGTGGTTGCGTTGGGCGCAAAGCTGGCCAAGGTCGACGGAACAGTGACACCGGAGGAGGTGACGGCCTTTCGCAGGCTGTTCAAGGTGCCTGAGTCGGAACAGAGGAACATTGCAAGGGTTTTCAACTACGCAAGCAAGACGGCCATCGGGTATGAACACTATGCGCGGTCCGTGTGCCGCGCCGTGGGACCGGGGAGCAAGATGCTCGAGCACCTCGTCGAAGGACTGTTCTACATCGCAACGGCCGACGGAACGCTCAGCTACCCGGAACGGCGCTTTCTGATTCGCGTGAGCACAATTTTCGGACTTTCCCGAAAGTCTCTCAGAGCGAGGCTGCGATACTACGACATGCAGGTGGGCGGCAATCCCCATCGGATTCTCGGAGTGTCGGAGTCGGCGTCGCTTGACGAGGCAAAGAGCGTCTGGCGCAAGCGGGTGAAGTCCTGTCATCCCGATGTGCTCACGGCGGCTGGTGTGCCGGAGGAGGCGATCAGGATCACCGGAGCGCGCCTGATTCAGTACAATCAGGCTTGGGAAGCAATCAAGGCGATCCATCAGGAACGAGAGTCGGCGGAGTGAATCCGGAATTTCCGCAGCAACTTGCAGGAGCTTTGTCCGTCCCGGCCGGGCCGGCCAACTGCGAACATCCTTCCGCTGCCATGCCCGACGAAGCGTGAAGACGGGAGATTCCTGACAAGTGCTTCAATACGCGGTGAAACGATTCCTGTCCCTGTGCGCAACGCTGATTGCCTCTAGCCTAGTGATCTTCGCGGTTGTCGAGGTCATTCCCGGCGACCCTGCCTCCTTCATGCTTGGACTGAACGCGGCGCCGGACACGGTGGCGGCGCTGCGCGAGGAACTGGGCCTGTCCGGCAGCCTGCACACGCGTTACCTGGACTGGATAGGCGGCATGCTGGTTGGGGATTTCGGAACGTCCTACACCTACCGAGTTCCTGTGGCAGAACTGGTGGCCGCCCGAGTGTCCGTTTCGTTGCCCCTGGCGCTGTATGCCCTGATTCTGTCGACCGCCATCGCGTTTCCCATCGGCATTGTCGCGGCATCGCGCCGTGGAGGCCTTGTGGATGTTGGCATCATGGGCTCGACGCAGCTGGGCATAGCGGTGCCGAACTTTTGGTTTGCCATGCTTCTGGTGCTGTTTTTCGCGGTGGGGCTTCGGTGGTTCTCTGCCGGCGGCTTCGCCGGATGGGACCAGGGGTTGCTGGCAGGTCTCAAGTCGCTGACGCTTCCGGCCTTTGCCCTGGCCGTGACACAAGCTTCGATCCTTGCGAGGATAATGCGTTCGGCGCTGATCGACACGCTGGAGCAGGACTTCATTCGCACGGCCCGTGCCAAGGGCCTGACGCGCCGCCAGGCAATGGCCAGACATGCGCTTCGCAATGCAATGATACCGGTTCTCACCATTGTCGGGCTGCAGTTTTCGTTCCTGCTTGCCGGCGCGATAATCATCGAGAACGTGTTTTTCCTTCCCGGGCTGGGCCGCCTTGTCTTTCAGGGCATAACGCAGCGCGATCTTGTCGTCGTTGAAAGCGTTGTGATGTTGCTGGTCTTTGCGGTCATAGTTGTGAACTTCATGGTCGACATCACCTATGCGCTTGTCGACCCGAGACTGAGAATTCGCTCGTGAAACTGCCGGTGCAGCTGACCGCGGGCGCTGCCCTGGCCGCCATCTTCGTTGCGGCGGCGCTGATATCCTTCCTGTGGACTCCCTATCCGGTGGAGGATCTCAATGTCAGCATGAAGTTGCAGCCTCCCAGCTCGGCGCACTGGCTTGGCACCGATCATCTCGGGCGCGACATGTTGTCGATGTTGATGGTCGGCTCGCGGATTTCCATCGAGGTGGCGATCGTCGCAGTCGGCATCGGAATGCTGCTCGGCGTGCCCCTCGGGCTGGCTGCCGCAGCCAGGCACCGAAGCGGCTTCGACGAGATCATCATGCGCACCAACGATCTCGTGTTTGCCTTTCCGGCGCTTGTCATTGCCATCCTAATCACGGCGGTTTTCGGGCCTTCGGCGTTCAACGCGATTCTCGCCATTGGCATTTTCAACATACCAGTGTTTGCAAGGGTAACCAGAGGCGCGGCGCTGAGCATATGGACACTGGACTACATCCTGTCGGCGCGTGTGGCAGGCAAGGGGACCGTGCGGATTTCGATCGAGCATGTGCTGCCAAACATCATGAACCTGCTGGTCGTGCAGGGAACGATTCAGTTTTCGCTTGGCATTCTGGCGGAGGCAGGTCTGGCCTATGTCGGGCTTGGCGCCCAGCCACCCGTTCCCAGCCTTGGCAGAATGTTGGCCGATGCCCAGACGCTGATCTACACGGCGCCGCGGCTGGCTGTGGTTCCAGGGCTGGCGATCGTGTTGACGGTGCTTGGCCTCAATCTGCTTGGCGACGGGTTGAGGGATCACTTCGACCCGCGCATTCGGAGAGCGCGGTGATGCCCCTGCTGACGGTTGACGGCCTTGACCTCTCCATTCATGGAACTTCCGTGCTCGAGTCGGTGTCCTTCGAAGTCAGGCGCGGCCAAACGTTCGGGTTGGTGGGGGAGTCCGGGTCCGGCAAGTCCCTGACGGCGCTGTCGCTGGTGAATCTGCTTCCCCGCGGCTCAGTGCGCCAGGGCAGCGCGATTCTAGAAGACAGGGACCTGTTTTCGCTTGACGAAGCCGCAATGTGCGCCGTGCGTGGACGCGACGTCGGCATGATCTTTCAGGAGCCGATGACGGCCCTCAATCCGTTGCGTTCCATTGGAGACCAAGTCGCCGAAACCCTGATCGTTCATGGCGGATTCTCGCGCCGCGAAGCCCGTGAAGAGGCTCGCGGGAAACTTGAGCGCGTGGAGCTGCCGACAAAGCGGTTTCCGCCGAGCATGTTTCCGCATGAACTGTCGGGAGGGCAGCGACAGAGAGTGTGCATCGCGATGGCAATCGCCCTGCAACCAAAGCTGCTTGTCGCCGACGAACCCACAACGGCGCTCGACGTCTCGACCCAGGCACAGATCTTGACCTTGCTCAAGTCGCTGGTCGAGGAGGAAGGCATGGCGCTGATGCTCATCACGCACGACCTCGCCGTGGTGTCCGAAATGGCCGACGCAGTGGCGGTCATGCAAACCGGACGCATTGTCGAGTCGGCGCCAACGGAGCGGCTGTTCCGCAGAATGCGACACCAATATACACGGCGCCTGCTCAGCGCTTCCTTTCATCGTCCCGAGCGTAGTGAACGAAGGGACAGCGGCGAGCCACTGTTGACGGTCGAGAACGCCATTCGCAGCTATCGGCTTCCAAAGGCCGGCCTGTTTTCCCGGCCCGGCAGCTTGAAGGCCGTGAACGGCGTGAGCTTTTCACTACAAAGAGGTGAAAGCCTCGGTCTCGTTGGCGAATCCGGATGTGGCAAGTCCACGCTGACGCGTGCCATACTTGGGCTCGACCCGCTTGAAAGCGGACGCATCCTGCTGGATGGCTCGCCAGTCCTGGCGGGTAGGCACATGCCGAATTCCCTTCGACAGCGCATGCAGATCGTGTTTCAGGATCCCTATGGCTCGTTCAATCCACGGCACCGTGTCGAGCGTCTGGTTGCCGAACCGCTTCATCTCGCCAATGCCGGCGCCAGCGCCCGGCGTCGCCGCGAGATTGTGGCTGGCGCGCTGGAGGAGGTCGGACTGTCGGCCGCCGACATGGCGAAATACATCCATGAGTTTTCCGGGGGTCAGCGTCAGCGAATTGCCATCGCCAGGGCATTGGTCACGCGTCCTGATCTCGTCGTCCTGGACGAGGCCGTATCGGCGCTTGATGTATCCATGCGCGCCCGAATACTGGATCTTCTCGCCGACATTCAGTCCCGGCTGCAGCTTTCCTACCTGTTCATAAGTCACGACCTGACTGTGGTGCGGGCGATAACGGACCGCGTCCTCGTCATGCATGCCGGAGAGATCCTGGAGGAAGGCGATACGGAGAGCGTGTTTCGGAGCCCAGTGCACGGATACACGCGCCATCTGCTCGACGCCGCCCCGAGCATACCCGTGTCATGGCGAGAACAGGCCGTGGCTTGATGAGGCGCGGCCTTGCATGCCCCGCGATCGGCGCTGTGCCGCGTTAGGTTTCAGAGGAACGGGAGCCCGGTTTGGGATTCCGCCAGATGACCTTGCCGCAGGCGGGATCCTGGAGCCGTTGTCAGCCGGCGCTTCCGGTGGAGGGATCCAAATCGTTTGCCACGAGGACATCCAGCGCACTCTCGTAGTCCTGTTCCCTGACAAGCAGTCGCTTGGGAAATATGCCAATGTTTCCTTCGAGCACGTTCATGTGCATGTCGAAGACAAAGCAGTCTATTTCCTCGCCCTGGAGCAGGGCTTCGGCAAATGCGATCACGGTTGGATCATTTGCACGCAGAAGTTCTTTCATGCCAAAATTCCGATTTTGTTGCCAACCTGCCAGTGTGTGGTTTGGCAGCCTCTTGACCCATTGCTTTTGGCCCGGCTGCCAGGGACTGACGGTGATTGGCTTTTGCCGGCAGGAGCGCCGGTGGGCGTTCCTGCCGAATGTGCCTTGACTACTCCGTCCAGTGGACCTCCGTGAGATCATTCGCCTGAGTTGGCGAATTCGCCCACAGGCCCACGATCTTGGAGTTGGCGACGCCAAGCTTGGCCAGCTGAAACAGATAGCCGTTGACGTAGTCGTCAGCGATCATTCGCTGCGCCGCATGCAGCAATTCAGTGCGGGCTTCCACATCCGAAGTGACCGCAAGCTCGGCGATCAGGGCCTGGAACGCCGCGCTGTCGTACTGAAAGTAGTAGTCGGGTCGGGCGTAGATGCCGATGTCGTTGGGCTCGGTATGGCTCACGATGGTCAAGTCGTAGTCCTTGCCGCGAAACACCTGCTCGAGCCACTGTGCCCATTCAAGGTTGCTGATTTCGGTCGAAATCCCCACCTGACGCAACTGTGCAGCCACAATTTCTCCGCCTCGGCGGGCGTAGCTTGGCGGAGGCAGCATCAATCTCAGAGTCAGGCCGTCAGCGTATCCGGCTTCGGCAAGCAGCTGGCGTGCCATTTCGGGATCATGAGCGGACTGCTCGGTCAAGTCGAGATAGTCCGGGTTGTGGGGAGCGAAGTGCGTTCCGATCGGCGTGCCGAATCCGAACATTGCCCCGTCAATGATTTCCTCGCGGTTTATTGCATGGGCTATCGCCTTGCGAACGCGGACATCCTGAAGATGCTCGGCCTTGTTGTTGGTTGACAGGATGGTTTCTCCTTCCGTCGACCCCACAATCACGGAAAAATTTGGATCTCCCTGAAACATCGTCAAAGTTTCCGGACTCGGGAAACCCGGGAAGGCGTCAATGTCGCCTGCCATCATGGCGCTGAAGGCGGCGGTTGGATCGGAGATGAACTTGAACGTCGCCGATGCGAGCGCCACTGGTTCGCCCCAATAGCTGTCGTTGCGAACGAGTTCGATCCGGTCGCCTTCAATCCATTCCTTGAAAGCGAACGGTCCAGTCCCGATCGGATGGTGGGGCGCATTGTCGGCGCTCGCTGGATCCAGAATGATGGCATCTCCCCAAGCCATGTTGGTCACGAACGTGCCGTTGGGGTTGGCAAGCGTAATCTGAACCGTAAGCGGGTCGATCACCGCAACATCTGAAATTCCGGCGAACAGCGCCTTCTGGGCATTCGTCGAATCCTCGCTGCGCGCCCGGTCCAGCGAAAACTTCACGTCGGACGCATCAAGCTCGCTGCCGTCGTGAAACGTTACGCCGGAATGCAAATGGAATGTGTAGGTAAGTCCATCGTCGGAGATGTCCCAGGACTGGGCGAGCGCCGGCCTGATTGAACCGTCGGGTCCATACCGGGTCAAGCCTTCGAAGACATTGGCGTACACAACCTCGTCGATTGCCGCGGCGGCGCCGCCAGTCGGATCCAGGTTGGGCGGCTCCAACTGCATTGCGAGCACAATCGAATCCTTGGCGGCCTGAGCGGCGCCGCTGACTGGAACCATTGCGAACAGCACAATTGCAAGCCGGGCAATTTGGCGTTTTGTCATTCTAACTTCTCCCGTTTTGGTTAGCTTCGATCAATGTCTTGGGTTCAAGAGGCTTTCATGGGACGGACAACAGTCTGGCCATGGTCTGCGCCATAATCGTGGCGCCGTCGATCATGTCATCCACACCGATCCATTCATCGGGCTGATGCGCCAGATCCAGGATACCCGGACCATATGCAACGCAGTTCGAGATTCCTGCAATCCTGTCGAAATGTTTCTGGTCATAGGTGCCGGGCGACACCACGTGCTCGGCATCGACTCCCAGGACCGTTTGGATGGAATTCCCCAGGGCCACGGCTACAGGCGAGGCCTTGTCGGCAAGAATTGACGAAACTGCGAACATTTCCGTCAGTTCGTAGTTGAAGCCTGGCCTCTTGCGGCGGACATTCTCGAGAATCTCCACGAGTTCCGCCTTGACGCTCGAAATGGATTCCACTTCCAGAAAGCGTCTATCCACCGTTATGCGGCATCTGTCGGGAACGCAGGAGGCAAGAAATCCGCCGTTTTCTTCGGAACGACGCCAAGAGGGCTGTCCTCCATGAATGGAGTTGATGTTCAAGGTCGAACGACGGGCTTCCTCCGGCACAACCGGCATACTGGTCCTTCGCTGGTCCAGACGCGGCATCAACTCCAATTCAAGTGCATCAAGCACTGCGCCCATGTGACGAACGGCACAGTCCCCCAGGAAAGGCATGCAGCCATGCGCAATCCGTCCGAAGGTTTCGATTTCAACCCACAGCACGCCGCGGTGACCAAGGCAAATCCGGTTCTTGTTCAGAGGCTCGGGTATGATCACGTGCTGAACGCTTTCCCGCGAGATGTAACCGTTTTCGGCAAGCCAAGCCACGCCGGCGTAACCGCCAGATTCCTCGTCGCATGTGGCGGAAATCTCTATGGCGCCGGCATAGTCGGGAACACAGGCCAGAAACGCCTCGGCGGCGACAATCGACGTCGCAAGCCCTCCCTTCATGTCGCAGCTGCCGCGCCCGTAAATTTTGCCGTTTTCAATTGCGCCGGCAAATGGATCCCGGGTCCAGTCGCTTCCGGCCGGAACGACATCGACATGTGAATTGAAGTGAATGCAGTCGCCTCCGGGTCGCCCGTCGTGCCGTGCCAGGAGATTCCATCGAGGGTACTGTTCGCAGTCGCCAATGGCGCCCTTGGCACGAACCAGTTCGACTTCGAAGCCACTGCCCTGCAGGCGCTCCTCCAGGAAACGGCAGATTCCAATGTAGTCGCGACCTGGCGGATTGACGGTCGGGAAGGCAATCAGATCGCGGGTCAGCCCGACCAGCGAATCACGGCGCTGTTCAACTGCGTCATGGAGTTCGTCGTACAAGTGTGCCATTCACTTCCCTTCGATCGCGGCTCGGTTCAACAATGCGCCGCAGGTTGCACCGTCTACGCCGTTGCAAGTCTTTGGAGATGTGCCATATGGTTTGCAACAAGATATTGGCATCGTGCTCGCTTGCTGCATGTTCCGTCGATTGCCCTTGAGGAGCGCCCACGATCTTCAGCAATGTGCAAGCCGTGCAGTTCCGGGAGGAGATTTCGAAGCGGATTCACGAACCGGAGGACTTGCCTGTGAGAGAGCGGGATGACATGGGCAACCTCATTATGTAAACATCCTCGACACACACCCGTCAACGTGCCTTGACCAGGATCGGATTTGCCGCATGCGTAAACTTAGGATTGGGATCCTTCTGGTGCTGTTTGCCAGCTATGTCGCGTTCCTGAACTATACTCTGCCTTCAAATGACGTTGTCAAAATTGTCGGAACGGAGGTGGTTCGAACGGAGGTGCCGGATCGCGCGCTGTTTTGGGTCAACAGGTCGCCTGCAGTTGATTCAGCCGGAAATCGCGACATCAGGTTCATCAATGCGGTTTTTCCCAACGAAAAGTCCAGAGTGTACCGAAACGAGGATACGGGATGGCGTTGGCCGCCCTACCTGAAGTTCGACAGCGGCAACCTTCAAGCCGAAGCGCAGAGATTTGTTGGCGGCGAGGAGTGGGCGGTGGTCAGACACTATGGATGGCGCATCACCACCATGTCGATCTATCCCAACGCGCTTAGCATTCGGAGCATCGCCTCGCCATCGGATGCAGGCATGAACTGGATGAGGTATGTCCTGTTCGCCGTGGGCACCATTTTGGCGCTGATGGTTTGGCGGCTTTCGGTGCTGTTGCGGGAATGGATTGTCGACCGTTTTCAGTCAATGCGCGCTCGTTTGTCCAGGAAGTGACCTGGTTCGTGTCGTCACGGGTCGGCGAGGTGATGTCAGGCAACTCTCAATCGATCCTTTGACTGATCCGGTTGCGGCTGCATGTGCCGTGTCTTGGCGGTTGGGTGTGGGAGCTTGACAGTCCCAGGGTCGAGCCGCCATTGCAGTTGCACTTGAATCAGGGCGATGGCGCACTCAAAGCCCATTGTTCACATCCGCTGCCATCTTGATGCCGCTCGTCTTGTTTCGTCCGACTCACGGCAAACTTGGTGTGACCATGGAAGGCTGGGACACCTGCAAGCTTCAGGAACGTGCCGTCATGTCACTTCAATGCAGTAGGCCATAAAAGCTGCGGATGGCGGCGGCAAACCGCTCGATGTCACTGTCGGTATGATGAAGGTGCAGCACAAAACGCATGGCTGGCGCCTTGCGTGTAACCAGAAAGCCGTTCTCCTCCAAATGGTCGCACAGCGCCGCATGATCACCTGGGTCAGGAGTCAGAAAGACCATGTTAGTGTTCTGCGCAACTCGCACGTCCTTGTGTTCCACAAGATTGTCCAGTTTGCTTGCCAGGCTTCTCGCCCGTCTGTGGTCCTCAACAAGCCTGTCTACATTGTTGTCGAGCGAGTAAAGTCCAGCTGCCGCAATGATGCCGCTCTGCCGCATGGATCCTCCGAGGATTTTCCGGTTCCGGCGAACGAGCGGTTCGAGTTCGGAGTTGCAGGCAAGCATCGTGCCGGCGGGCGCTCCAAGCCCCTTCGAAAGGCATACGGAAACTGTGTCGGCAATTGACGCAAGTTCACTCACGTCAACCCCAAGCTCTGCTGCGGCATTGAACAGCCGGGCGCCGTCCAGGTGCACCGCGAGACCGTGCTGCCGAGCCCGATCGGAGACCTCTTTCAATCGCTCCAGACCTATTGCGGTTCCAGAGACCGTGTTCTCAAGGCACAGCAGTCGACTGCGTGGAAAATGGGGGTCGTCTGGCTTGACAGCGGCGGTGACATCATCCGGGGAAACGCATGAATCGTCCTGCACCGGCAAGGCACAACAGGACACGCCTCCAAGTACCGATGCACCGCCTGCCTCGTAGACCAGTGTATGGTAGCTCGCGCCGGCCAGCAATTCGTCGCCGCGTCCACAATGCGAGAGTATTGCGGCAAGATTGCTTTGAGTTCCTGTCGGAAAGAGCACAGCGGCCTGCTTGCCAACAGTTTCTGCAAACCGTTGTTCAAGGAGATTGACCGTGGGGTCGTCCCCATACACATCGTCGCCCACTTCAGCCTGCGCCATGACAAGACGCATTCCTTGCTCCGGCTGTGTGACGGTGTCACTCCTGAAGTCGACCATCCTGTTAAGGCGTGCAGCGTCAAGGTGCTGCTGCTGAATCATGGCTGACATGGCTATCCCACGAAAATGCTGCGATGGATCGAATTGCTGCCCAAACCGGTGGAACCGATCTGGCTGCATCCGGAGTTTCGCCCCGACACGAGGCGGATTGCAAGCGGTTTTGGAGTCCGGCAAGCTTCAGTCGATGCATGAACTGCATTCGACATGAGCTTCCAGCGGACAACGCCGGGTTGAGCGGCAACAGATCATGACCTGCGAGGCCACTTGTTCTGTGTGGAATTCGCAATTCTCGTTGTTGATATTGCGCAGTCAATGTACTACTTCTGAACCGAACACATTTTCCAAACCTGAAGCGCGGAGAGCGGTAATGAGAGTAACTGGAATCGCTGTTGGCTGTCTCTTGGTGGTCGCCTTGGCGGCATGTCAGGCGACGCAGCAGCAGCAGAACGCGGCCGTCGGCACAGTGGCTGGCGCAGCAATTGGAGCCGGAATCGGCAGGGCTGTGTCAAACGAAGAGGACAAGACGGAAGGGGGCCTCGTAGGAGGGGGCGTCGGGGCATTGCTCGGCAATCTGGCGGCCCAACATATGACACCAAATCGCACTCAACCGACTCAGACTGCTCCCGCAGCACCGGCACCTCAAGCGTCGGCTTCCGCAATTGGGGACCCTGCGCAGCGTGCAATACAATCCGCGCATGAGTATGCCGTTCAGCAAGCCCTTAGCTCAAATTCAATTCAGAATTGGAACGCCGGCACTGCAAGCGGAACAATCTATCCGACAGGATCCTGGACAGAGCATAACTTGACCTGCAGATCCTTCGATTCGACCTGGCGTGACAGAGGCCAGCAAGGCACAGTCTCAGGTTCCAAGTGTCGCCAGCCGGACGGTCACTGGAAGTAGCGTCCTCACGCAACCGTCAGCTTGCCAAGGCTGACAAGACAGCGAAAGTCGTTCTCTTGGAGACTCGCAAGTGTCCGGTTCCATCCGCAGTCGCTGCACTGCGGGTGGACGACGGCTTTCGTCACCACATGTTGAAGCCGTGACTTCCCGGTTCCCGAAGATCTGGCAGTGTGCTTTTGGACAGGTCAAGAGGTCCTGAATGGCCGATCACACCTTCATCATGTTGGTGGAAGGACGAAGGCCCCAGCCATGGATGCACATGCTCTTTGAGCCAACCTGTGCTTGCTGGTCTAGCCTGAATTCACATCTGGACAAGTTGGCATGACAATTTGGCGTTGTCGTTCGATCAGAGGAACCGGATCTTCAGCTGCCGATTGTCCAGCCAGGGGATCGTCTGTTCCCGCTCGGCGTAGCCGGAGGCGAACAGGAGTTGGTTGTTGGCCCGCCGTCCAAACGTGACGATGATCTCCTTGGGCGTGATGTCGACGGTGGCGCTGGCATTGACGAACTTCCCGAACAGGGTTCTGGCTCGGGCGCCTTCGG
>JAPOOS010000263.1 GCA_026713305.1 Paracoccaceae bacterium | reverse complement strand
GTCCTGGATGTCGGCAGCGTGCACTTTCATCGCCAGAATGTTGCCCTCAGTGTCGACGGCAATGTGGAGCTTGCGGCCGTTGACTTTCTTGCCGGCGTCATAGCCTCGTGGACCACCACCTTCCGTCGTCTTCACGCTCTGGCTGTCGATGATCGCAACCGTCGGCTCCGGCGCACGGTCGGACTCAATCCGTGCGAAGCGGCGAAGCGCATGAAGAATGCCATCCAGGACGCCAAGACGCTGCCATTTGTAGAAACAGTGGCGAACCGTCGAGGCGGGCGGAAACCTGCCGTCAAGAGCACGCCACTGACAGCCCGTGGAGTTCATGTAGATCAAGGCGCTCATGATTGCCCGCATGCAGGTCACGCGGGGACGCCCCATGCGTCCCTGCTTCGGTATCAGCGGCTCCAACACTTCCCACTCCTCGTCGCTCGGGACGTATTGCGTACTGTCGTCGGAAACCCTATATGTCTGGCGATCGGCTTTGTTCCAAGGCATGGTGTCCTCCATTGCATTGTGAATATTGTTCAGCGGAATACCATGCTGGACGGGCCGATCACCATCCCAAAGGCACAAAAACCGACTTTCCAATCGGGCACTCAGACTTGCACAACATGTTCGTCCATATTCCCTACGAATTCCTTGTCGTGTCGTTCACTTGCCGCCATTGGGACGTCAAAGCCAGCATAGCAAGGCCACAGGCCTCTCGCTGCGCAGCGAAGCGCCATGTCGGGGTTTGGCCGCAAGGAACGTGGTTCACCTTGAAGACCGTGCGCTTTCCAGCAGCGCAGGGTGATGCAGGTCCAACCTGCCAGTCATCGCAACTGAAAAACGCGTCCTCGGGAAGCGACAATTGCACCGAAGGTCCGATCGGATTGACTGGCATTTCTTGAACCGTCACGTTTGCTTGCATCTAGCTGGTTCGCTCTCACGCCTCGCATGACGATGTGCCGACTAGCCGGCAACAAAGCCCTCGGACTTCAAAGCCGCATGCGTTCGTTCGATGGCGATGCCGAGCTTCTCCACGACAAAGTCGATTTCCTCTTCCGTGATTGTGAGCGGAGGCGACATTATGTTCAGATGGCCAACCGGACGCACCAGCAGGCCCAGTTCTTCGGCGGCGTCGGAAATGCGCTTGCCAATGTTCAGATCGCCCGGGAACGTTTCCTTCGTCCTCTTGTCGCGCACGTTTTCCACGCAGCGCATCAAGCCCAGGCCACGCACGTCTCCCACGAGCGGCAAGTCGCGCAGCTCTGCAAGCCGCTTGCCAAAGTACAGGCCAACCCTCTGGGCATGGGCCAGCAAATTGGTTCGTTCCATGATCTCGATGTTCTTCAGCGCCGCGGCACAGCACACGGGATGCCCGCTGTATGTGAACCCACTTGGATAGGAACGACTTGAATCGCCCTCCGATATCACCTCGTGCACACGGTCGGAGTAAATCACCGCGGAAATCGGCAGATAGCCGGACGACAGTCCCTTGGCGCTGCAAATGATGTCGGGAACGATGTCGAACACTGATTCCGATGCAAACCAATGTCCCAATCGGCCAAATGCAGTTACAACTTCGTCGGATACAAAGAGTATGTCATGCCTTCGGCAGATTTCGCGCATGCGGGGGAGGTATCCGCGCGGCGGCACCAGCACACCGCCGGCTCCCATCACGGGCTCGGCGAAAAAGCCTCCGATGAACTCGGCCCCGATTTCGGCGATCGTTGTCTCGAATTCATCGACAAGGAAGTCGCAGAAGGCGTCTTCGTCCATGCCTTCGGGCGCCCGATAGAGATCAGGTGCGGAAAGGTGGTGGATTGTGTCGGTTATGAAGGCGAAGTGGGAACTCCGGTCGTGCTCCTTGTAGCCGAGCGACATCGAGGCATAGGTGGACCCATGATAGGACTGCTTGCGGGCAATCATGTGGATCTTTTCGGGTTTCCCCTGGCAGGACTGGTAGTACTGCACCAGGCGGAATGCGCTGTCGACTGCGGTCGATCCTCCGGTTGCGAAGTGAGCCCGGTTCAGGTCGCCTGGCGCGAGTTCGGCCAACTTGGCGGCGAGCAGCGCCGCCGGCTGATTGGACATGTCGGTGAACGTTGACGAATAGGCCAGCCTGCGAACCTGATCGACGATGGCCTCCGCCATTTCCTCGTTGCCAAGCCCAATGTTCGTGCACCACAGGCCGCCAATTGCATCCAGGTACTGCTGACCGTTGGCGTCCGTTATCGTGCAGCCTGTGCCATGATCGACAATCAGTGCGCCCTTTTCCCGAAAGCTCGAAAAATCGGTGAAAGGATGAAGAAAGTGGCGGCGGTCACGCTCCCAGATGTCTCTGGCGGCGTCATTCGACAATTCTAACGCTGACATGTTGGTTCCTCTCGTTAAGCGCCTGCAATCTTGTGCCTGATGCCGGCATCGATGTCCAGATGGCCATTGTCGGTCGATCTGGCTGGCGCCTTGCATTGGGGGAGGATGCATTCAAGGGAAGGCGCCGCTGTATCCGGCCGGCCGGCACATAGTTGTGTCGAACGCATTGTCCCAATGGTCTGTGCATCTCCGTTGCAGCCAAGGCTGCGGGACCGTCGCTCGGAAATGGCTGCCCTGCATTCAGGAGTCGATGGAACGGGCGATGAGTTCCTTCATGATCTCGTTCGTTCCCCCGTAAATCTTCTGCACTCGGGCGTCGGCGTAAAGCCATGCAATGGGAAACTCCATCATGTAGCCGTAGCCGCCATGCAATTGCAGGCATTCGTCCATGATCCAATTCTGTGTTTCGGTCCCCCAGTACTTTGCCATCGAAGCCTTCTCGGCGCTGAGTTCGCCTCTTTCCAGTTCGGCGATGCAGTCGTTCACAAACGAACGAAGAAGCTCGGTCTTTGTCTTGACCTCTGCAAGCTTGAAGCGCGTGTTCTGGAAATCCATGATGCGCCTTCCGAAGGCCTTGCGGGATTTCACGTACTCCACGGTTTCCTTGAGGGCACAGTCCATCGCCCCAAGCGCCGTAATGGCAATGACCAACCGTTCCCACGGCAGCTGCCGCATGAGTTGGTAGAAGCCCTGGCCTTCCTCCTCGCCAAGCAGATTGGTCAGCGGAACCTTGACCTCGTCGAAAAACAGTTCGGCCGTGTCGTTGCCGTGGAGGCCAAGCTTCTCGAGTCTCCTGCCACGGCGAAAGCCTTCCGCATCGCGTGTGTCCACCAGGATCAGGGACAGCCCCTGAGCGCCCCGCTTCGGATCGGTCTTGACCGCCAGCACCACCAGGTCGGCCGACCAGCCATTCGTGATGAACATTTTCGAGCCCGAGATTCGATACAGATTGCCGTCCATGGTGGCGGTGGTTCGTATTGCCTGAAGGTCGGACCCTGTTCCCGGCTCCGACATTGCCAATGCGCCAATCACCTCGCCGGACAAAAGCCTTGGCAACCAGTACGACTTCTGATCGTCCGAACCGTAGTTCAGGACATAGTGAATGACGATCGACTGAATTCCATACCCCCAGCTGGTGTCTCCGACGCGAGCCAGTTCGTACAGAACGACCGAATCGAATCCGAGACCGCCATCGGTTCCCCCGTAAGCCTCGGGCACCGCACCGGACATGAGGCCGGCCCTGCCAGCCTCAAGCCAAAAGTCGCGGTCTACGTATCCCTGTTTCCTGTACCTGCCAATGTTTGGAACGAGGCGGTCGGCGAAGAACCTTCTAGCTGCGTCAGCCACCAGAAAATGTTCGTCTTCAGGCCAGCATGCGGCTGGAGTAAACAATTCCATGAACAATCTCCGACACGGGACAAATAACTGCGGCTGTCGATCTGGAAACGGACCCGTGAACTGCATTGGCTTCGAGTCCCGGCGCGAATCCGACCGAACGGCGCTTGGCGGCCAAGGCAATGCAGAATCTCAGGCTCAATCGCAATGCCTTTCGAACCTTATCTGAAGTTAACTTGAACATTGCGCGGGCGAAAGGATTGCAGTAGTCTAGCGGCACGAGACCGCTCGCTGCAGGGAAAGTCCCATGCTGAAACCCTTGGCAGGGAATTGCTATGGCTGAACTGGCCAATTGCGGCTTTCGCCGAACGATCCAACTGGCATTGGTGAACCGCAATTGCACAGGGACGTCAATTGATCGCCAATTGAGGGCGAGCAAGCGCCGCTGACGCAGCCGCATCTCCGTTAAGGTGTTTGTCCGAACATCAATCCCGACAACAAGGATATAGGGAGACACAAATGAAAAGACTGATGCTTGCAGCATTGGCAATCGCTTTGGCGGGGCCATCCGCTGCCAACGATGACGTCAAGATTGGCATCATCCTGGGCTTTACGGGCCCAATTGAATCCTTGACCCCAGACATGGCTGCGGGAGCTGAACTAGCGATTTCCGAAGTCAACGAGGCCGGCGGCCTGCTTGGCGGGCACACTGTCGCGGCGGTCCGGGGCGACTCCACGTGCATAGACAATGCCGCGGCATCCGCAGCCGCCGAACGCCTGATCACGGCCGATGGCGTTTCCGCCATCATGGGAGCGGACTGCTCCGGCGTGACCGGCGCGATACTGCAGAATGTTGCAAGGCCGAACGGGGTTGTCATGATTTCCCCGTCGGCGACTTCGCCGGCGCTGACCACGGCCGAGGACGACGGCCTTTTCTTCAGAACCTCTCCGTCCGACGCCCGGCAAGGCGAGGTCATGGCCAACGTCATTTCCGAAAGAGGAATTGGC
>JAPOOS010000297.1 GCA_026713305.1 Paracoccaceae bacterium | reverse complement strand
TCCCTTGTCGCCGAAGCTCCTGCCCTTGAGGCCTTGCGTCAGAGCTTCCACCTGTGTGCGGTCGTCAGTGTTGCCGGGCGTTGTGCGCATGGCCATGAACTGTCCCTTGCTGTTGACCACCAAGTGCAGCTTGAGGCCGAAGAAGCGGCCCGTGGCGCTGTGTCCGTAGCCGACCATGCGCTCGTCGAAGGACTTGCGAGGTCTTCGTGCACGAAGGTTGTGGCAAATCGACAGTTTTGTGCTGTCGATGATGTAGATGCCGGCATGCTCGCCTGACAGGCAGTGCAATGGAATCCCTCCCAACAAGAACATCCTCCAGCATGTTCAGAATCGAGGTAGCCACCTGGTGAAGGCACCATTCAACTGGCTGTTTGAAAAGCGTCTGCCGCAATCCCTGGGCGACAGTTGCTGATGTTCAGGCGCCGATGATTGTTTCGGCCTACGCACAGTGTCGCAAGTTGTAAGCGGGAATGGGACTTGTTCTCTCCATCAAATCTGCGGCGAGCGTATGGAATTGGCAACTTGCAGCGAATTCGGGTGGACTCTGACTGGTTGGGGCGGATGCGTAATTGCGCCGGGCGTGCTGTCGGCGAGCGAACTAAGTGGTGCATTCTAGGAGCGAACTGATCAACGAGGCGGACGATAATTTCTTACAACTTCCATCAACAACTCAACATTTCGGGTGTCAGTGTGAGGATAGATGCCATGTCCGAGATTAAATATGTGCGGCCGGCCGGCGAATCCATCTGCTACCGCCTTTGCAGACCTGATCAGGGTTTTTCCGCCTCTAGCCAGCGCGTCAGGGTGAAGATTGCCTTGAACGCAGAGATTGTTGCCAATTTGACGGCTAGCCCACTTGGCGTCAGTGCTCTCGTCCACTGAAACACAATCGGCGCCACAGTTCACCGCAATGTTGGCAAGATTGTCACCGGCACCTCGAGGGAACACTATGACCGGCGTGTCCGGGTTCCGTTGTTTCAGAGCTGACACAATTTCCCTTGTTTGCGTTTCGACATAGGTCTTGAACGCATCCCCGCCAAGCGAACCGGCCCAGCTGTCAAACAGCATTACAACTTCCGCACCTGCTTCAATCTGCCTGTTCAGGTAGTGGATTGTAGCGTCGGCCAAGCGGTTCATGAGCAACTCAAATGCACCCCTTTGTTCCGCCATGAACGCTTTCGCTGGATGTTGACCCGGTACACCGCGACCGGCAATCATGTAGGTCGCAACCGTCCAAGGAGCCCCGGCAAACCCGATGAGCGCAGTTTCGCGAGGCAGTTCCTGAGCAAGAATGCCCACGGTTTGGTAGACCGGCTCAAGAACCTCGTCTATGGACTCCGTCGGATACAGGTCGGAAACATCCTTGAAACTTGCAATCCGCGAAAGCCGCGGCCCCTTGCCTTCGAGAAAGTCCAAGTCTGATCCGAGGGCTTGGGCAATCAGGAGTATGTCAGCAAACAGGATTGCTGCGTCGAAGCCAAATCGCCGTATTGGCTGCAGCGTGACCTCCGCTGCCAACTCGGGGGTGTAGCAAAGCGACAGGAAACTCCCAGCGGACTTTCGCAGTCTGCGGTATTCCGGAAGGAAGCGACCGGCTTGCCGCATCAGCCAAATCGGCGGTGAATCAAGCACTTCGCCGGACAATGCCCGCAATATTGGCTTGTTGCCATTGGGCGCCGAGTCAGAATTGGTCATTCGATCAGTTTCGAAAATGTAAATGCAATGCGAGCGAAAGCTGCAATGACTTGCGGACCTGCAATCCAACTGCCTGTGCAAGAGCCCGAGCGGATTGCCGAACTCTGCAGATGTGAGTTCGTGTACAGCCTGCCAGTCATGGAATTCCATTGTGCATTGCCAGGACAAACAATGGAAAGAACTATTTTTTGGGTCGAGGACGTTTGGAAAACTATAAGTGCACCAATGAACACGCGCAATCCGATTGGATAGTCGGGTTTTGCGCCCTTCGGATGGTGATCGGCCCGTCCAGCAGGGATTCCGAGAGAAGAAAGGGCAAGCGCCGATTCTTGAGCGAGCCGGGCCCGGATGGTCGTGGCGGAGGTGGCGAAGCTTTGGTGGGGGTGCATATGGGTGATGCCTCGACGATTGAGCAGTCAATGACGGCGTTCCGTTCGTTCCAGGGCGGCGTCAAAACCTCCTCGCAGCTTGGTCCGCCAATAAGTGGGATTGCCGCCAAATCGCGGGTACGAGGCTTCGCTGTTTGACCTCCCGCAAACAGGGCGCGAATCGCGGGATCAGAGCGCTGTGACTCGTCAACTCGTTCTGTCATCCGAAATCCGGTAACCATGTGTTACCATATGGCGTCCAAAGAGGGTAACCTGAACGCAATGGCAGACACTGTCTTTAGAATGGGAAGCCGCGCCTCACGCCTGGCGCTAGCGCAGGCTCGGGAAGCACAGACGGCGCTTTGCACGGAAATGGACGTTCCAAAGTCTTCCGTGCCCATAATTCCGATCAGCACCAAGGGAGACCGCGTGCAGGATCGACCCTTTCGCCAAATCGGTGGCAAGGGCGTGTTCTGTCGTGATCTCGAATTGGCCTTGCTCGACAGGACCATCGACATTGCCGTTCATTCCCTGAAGGACATGCCCGTTCAGCAGCCCAGCGGGTTGATCATCGACTGCGTGCTGCGGCGCAGCGATCCCAGGGATGCGCTGATTTCCCGAACCGCTACATGCGTTGCTGAAATCGGTCGGAATGATTCAGTCGGAACATCCAGCGTCCGAAGGCAAGCCCAGCTGAGGCGAATTCAGCCGCAACTGAAAATCGTCGAACTGCGCGGAAACATAGACACAAGGATCGAGAAATGGGACCGAGGGGATGCGGCCCACTTGATTCTGGCAATGGCGGGACTCAAGCGCCTTGCTGTCGATCACGTGCCGATTCATCCGATTCCGGTCACGGAAATGCTGCCGGCTCCGGGACAGGGGATCATCTGCCTCGAAAGGCGCTGCTCGGACCGAACGCTTGCGGATGCCTTCAGTCGCCTCAATGACCGCAACACTGCATTGATGGCGGCTGCAGAGAGACATTTCCTGGCTGGTCTCGGTGGCTCCTGCGAATTGCCTGTCGGAGCATTGGCGCTGATCGAGGGCGAGTGCATAGAATTGACGGGTGAGCACTATCCGCGTTCCGACAGTTGGCGCGTTTCAGGCATGATTGCCGATTCGTTCGACAATGCCAAGACGGCTGGCAGGACTTTGGCAAGACGGTTGATCCACGGCGCTGGAAGGGCGCCGGTTGACCGACCATGACCGGGCAATCCACAGGTTGGCAGTCGGGGCTCTGCACTCTCGTGGAAAAGCGGTGTCCAGCGCTGCCTTGGCAGGTCCCGCTCCAGCCTGCTCACTGGACTGTGATGTGTTCAAACAGGACGGCGAATTGGGCGCCGTGGATGTCGCGGTCGAGACGGCTGCCCTGAACCACCGGGCGGGGAAAGCTGAGTTTCACCACACGCAGCGATTCGATTTCAAACCGCCGAATTTCGCTCTCGGGCAAACCAAGCGCGGACGCCACAGCCGAAGTACGGAAGCTCTTGCAAAGGCGGTCAAAGCAAGCTTGATCCGGGCAGAAGATGTCCACAGTGATCGTGAATGGACCTGCATTCTTCGACCGAATTCGCAGGTTCAAATCCGCTAGCTGGGCCATTGCATCCAAACGCTTCCTGAAATTTCTCGGCCGAGGCATTCAGACACGAGGCACACCAGCCTGGAACACGTCAATTCGAAAAACCTCCATTGGGTCGTCCAGCTGAAGGACGTGATTCAGGCAGAACTCGTATAGAGGACCGCGAGGCGTTTCCGCAGGCGAATAGGGGAAGGCAAAGGTTGGCAGTTCCTCATCCGCGGCAAGGGGCATGTGCAACATGTAGGGATTGAGGAGTTTGGCAATTTCCAGGGACCTTTCCTGTGTTCGAGCGGTGACGATTCCCAGAACGCCAACTTCGAGCGGGTTTGCCGCATTGCCTTCCAGCGGTCCAAGTGTGGCATCAATGCCAATCAGCCTGAACTCAAGGCTGTACTCCCCATCCGTGAGCGCCATGCTGGCCGCAATTCTTTGTCTCGTCAAGTCCAGGAGCCTGTCTGCCCAGGCTCGAGCATGCTGGACATAGTGACTGCTGCGCAGGAGAGCGAGAATTGTTGTCTGGTACCCTGCCAGGCGCGCACCCTCAAGTTTGACCCTGTAGTCCGACGAACCCGTCCAGCTTGATCCTTGCACTCTGACCCGGCGGTTGGACTTGGCAGTGTAGACTGCGTCCCTGACATCCAGAAATCCGCCCGGCTCATGCAGACGGAACGGGTCGGCGTTTTCGTACAGCATGTGTGCCGATACGGTCTCCGGCGTGCATTTGGCCTGTCGGTGCATCGGTTCAATCTCGAAACCGCAGTCGTCGGTTTCGACAACGACACATCCGCTCATGGGATGCGTGGAGCAAAGTGCGCCACATTCCGCGACCTTGGCCGCGTGCCAGCTGGCTCCGGGGCAGTCGCCGCGCTCAATTGGCAACGCGGCAATCGGGGCGGTGTCTGTGGCTCTGCCGGCAATGACAATGTCCGCCCCGGTGGACAGGGCATCGACGATTTGCTCGACACCCATCACGGCAACCGCATTGCTCATGCTCAACAATGTGCTGGTCGAAAGTAGCGGAGCATCGCTGAGTTCACTGATCTTTCCGGTTTCCCATGCCTGCGCCAAACTCCCGGGTTCGACTGAAGACTTGATTGTCGCCACACGCAGTCCCTGCCCAAGCTGGCGAGCGATTTCGTCGGTGATTTCAACCATCCAGTCAACCGATGAATCGGTGCCGCATGTGCCTGCACTTCCAAGCACGAGAGGAACGTCGAGCTGGGAGCGGGCTTCCAGGAGATCACGCCACTCTGCGGCTATGGCTGCTCGGGAGTACTTGGACGTCCCGGTTCCCAAGTAATGCGGGCCGCTGTCGGTGGAGCCGCCATCAATGGCTATGATGTCAGGACGGGTGGCAACGCCGGCCGCCAAGGCATTGCGATCATATGCAAGGCCAAGAACTCCGGAGGGTATCAACACCCTCGTCATTCTTCAGATTCTGGCCTTGCCGGTCGTTTCAGCAGAGGTCGCAGGAACATGGGGGCAATGAATCCCGCCAATGCCGCGAGCCATAGGCCAATCGATATCCCTGACGAAAACAAGTAGGTCCAATCGCCGTTGGAGATGATCATTGCCCGGCGCAGGTTGTCCTCCATGCTGTTGCCGAGCAGGATTCCCAAAATCACTGGCACGGTGGGCACATCCAGCTTTCGAAAGAGATAGCCGAACAACCCGAAGAGGGTCATCAGTATCAGGTCAAATCCACTTCCCGACAGCGAGTAGATTCCTCCATAGGCGACGAGCGTTATGCCTGGAAGCAACAGCCATGGCGGAACCGACAGTATGTGAACAAACAGCCGGACCAGCGGCACGTTCATTATCAACAGCACAAAGTTGGCGATTAGGAGAGAGGCAATCAGTCCCCACACAACTTCAGGACGCTCGGCGAATAGTGTTGGTCCGGGCGTGATGTTGAGGGTCAACAGGAGGGCCAACAGCACCGCTGTGGTGCCGGAACCGGGTACGCCCAATGTCAGCATTGGCACAAGCGCGCCACCAGCCGCCGCGTTGTTGCCCGCTTCCGGGGCAGCAACGCCGCGCGGATTTCCCTTGCCAAAGGAATCCTGATCGCGTGCAATCGCCTTTTCGCCCATGTAGGCCAAAAAGCTCCCGAGCGACGCTCCGGCCCCCGGCAGCACGCCGGCAATGAATCCGATTGCCGTCGCCCGCATCATGGTCCAGAAACTGTTCACGATGTCCTTGACCGGAATGGTGATGCGGTCCAGCTTGATGCCGATTGCTGACTGCTTTCCGTGGCTCTCGATGAAGAAGAAGACCTCGGAAACCGCAAACAGCCCAACGATCGCCACCAGGAAGTCGACTCCGTCCATGAGATGCAGTTCGCCGAACGTCAGCCGCGGCAGGCCGGTCTGGTTGTCGAGGCCAATCATGGCTATGCCCAGACCAACCACTGCGGCCAGCGCCGCCTTGATCTGGTTCTTGGACGCCAGTCCTCCAAGTGTGCAAAAGGCAAGCAAGTACAGGGCGAAATACTCCGCCGGCCCAAACAGGTAGGCAACTCTGGCCAGTACCGGCGCGAGAAGCATCAGGCCAATCGTGGCCAGGAAGGCGCCCACGAACGAGGCTACGCCCGAAAGAACAAGCGCATCGCCGGCGCGCCCCTGGCGGGCCATCGGAAACCCGTCAAGCGTTGTCATGAGCGCCGGTTCGTCGCCGGGAATGTTGAGCAGAATTGACGAAATCCTGCCACCGTACATGGCGCCGTAATAGACCGATGTCATGAGCACCAGCGCTTCGGTCGCGTCAAGTCCAAGCGAAAAGGCCAGCGGGATGAGTATGGCAACGCCGTTCGACGGTCCCAGGCCTGGAAGGGAACCGATTATCGTGCCGGCAAAGCAGCCGGAGACGGCAAGCAGCAGCGTAGACCAGGTCAGTGCTACCGCGAAGCCCTGTGCCAAGTTCGAAAACAGTTCCATGGCTGATCTCAGCGCCTAAAATGCAAAAGTCTTGCCGAACGCAAAAATGCCGAGGCCCAATCCATGCTTCAGAATGAAAAAGAGGCCGACCGCCAGCCCGGCGCCGGTCAACAGCGACTGCACAAGGCGCGGCACGATCAGGTAGCTGATTGCCGCCGACGAAAAAAAGGCGGCCGGGATGAAGCCGAGCGGCCGCAGCGTCACGGCAAAGGCATACATGACCGCCAAGGCGATCCCGATCCTCGCGAGGGTGGGCAGTTCCGGCCAGGTTGGATCGGCGTCCGGCTTGACGGCGATCAGAACGCCGCAGACAAGGGCTATCGTGCCGACGATGTAGGGAAATGTGCGCGAGCCGACCGGGTCGGAAAGGAAGCCTTCGGGAATTTGAGCTGCGCTCGCCAGATAGGCGAGCGCAACTACAACTACGCCGAGACCGAACAGTCGGTCGCTTTTATTGGATAACGCCAATTTCACGCGACAGTGTCTGGATGTCGTTGATTACGCCGCCGAGGTAGTCCTGAAAGTCGGGGCCAACCTTGGTGAACGGCGCCAGACCGTTTGCAACCATGGCCTCTGCCCACGCGTCCGAGGCTGCAACTTGGGCAAGAGCGTCGGACCACTTGTCGTAGTCGGCCTGATCAATGCCCTTGGGCACGTAAAGGCCGCGCCAGTTGACGGCAACCACGTTCACGCCCTGTTCCATCGCCGTCGGAATGTCCTCGAAGCCGGGAATTCGATCTTCCGTGAACACTGCAACCACGCGAACCTCACCTGACTTGAGAAATCCGACGACTTCGGAAATGTCACCGGTCATGGCTTGGGTGTGGCCTCCAATGACCGAAGTCAGTGCGTCACCGCCACCGTCAAGGCCAACATACTTTACGCTGCGGGCATCAGTGTATCCAACTTCCCGGAGCGCCATGAGCACCTTGAGGTGGTCGAAGCCACCGGTTGCCGAGCCGCCGGCGAATGTAACCGAGGTTGGGTCGGCCTTCACCGCGTCGAGAAGGTCATTGAGGGACTGGAATTCGGAGTCCGCTGCAACAACCAGGACGCCTGGGTCCGCGCCAATGGCGCCAAGAAACGACACCTGATCGGGAGTCATGCCGCCATAGGCGTTTTGGGCAAGCCTTGTTGCCGTCGCCGAAGAGGCTGCGACTATCAATTCACCGTCGTCGCTGCGTTCATTGACCACGTGGCTGAATGCCAGCCCACCGCCGCCACCGGCCATGTTCGTGACCTGAATTGGCTTGTCGACGACACCGATGTCGTACATGATCTTGCCAATGGTGCGGCATGTGAAGTCCCATCCGCCGCCGGGGTTGGCCGGTGCAATGCACTCCGCCGCAAAGGCGCCGCCAACCATGGCAAAGCTGCTGAACGCTGAAATCACCAGTGCTCGTGTTAGTTTCATGCGCATGAATAATCCTCTTTGTTTGAAGAAAGCTGCCGCATCGTACTTCGCAATTCGACAGCGAACAACAAGGAAATTCAAGCGGAAGTCCTCCTCGGGAAGCGCATGAAGGCTTGAGATCAACCACTTTCCCGGAAGGCTGCGACCTTCGGCAGCCTCGCCGATTCCAGTGCATGAGGGATCAGGCAACTGCTCCGCATGGCAGTGCCGATGCCCGCCCATTCGGATGCGTTCAGAGACCAATTGTGCAGCGCCGCGGTCCTGACAATGCATTCGTCGGCAGACTGTTAGGCATGTCGCTGGAAGGGGCCCCAATGCGTGGATGCGACTTGCAGCCGGCCTGGAACGAAACGAGCCGGAAGGTGCATTCGAGCCAAACGGAACCGTGAACGCGGGCGAGGAATTCTTGGCTGCGGCAGCAAATGTGCACAGGCGCGCAAACCAAAGCGTTGCCTTGGAGCGCCAGACTGAATGCACGCAATGGGACTGCATTGCGGTCCGCCGGTTCGACCTGCAGACGATGTGCAAACCATGGCGGAGAAAAATGCAGCAGCGACTCAAAGCTGCCCGGACGCGTGGGTTTGATCGTCAGCCAACTGTCGCTGGTTCAAGCCAGGACAGCGCCTTGGATTGGAACGGGCGCGGACGTCAATCACGACTCGGCAGCTTTCGTAGCGCAAGACGCATGAACACGCGCTCGACTGTTGCTTCTGCGGGAACTCGGATGTTGGTCCGAACTTGCAGGTCAACCTGTGACAAGTCCTGCAGCGCCTGGCGGGCGCCTTCCGCGCCCCAGAGTCGGGCAAATCTGATCATGTTGTCACGTCGTTCAAAGTACAATGGTGGCCGAATCGACATTGCCCCAGCCCTAGGTCCTTGTGGATGGCTGGCCGCGAGAAGGATGTTTCGAAAGAGCGTCCTGGCCTGCGTGCACATGCGGGCCGGCCGCCGATCGTTTCTCGACAACTTGCGAATTGCCGGTCCGATGTCAGCTGCCCTTCGACCAGCCACTGCATTCAACACTTCGTCAAGCGCCGTCTCGCCTGTTAGAGGCGCACACTCCGCGACTTCCTTTGGCTGCAACTGTGTATCGTCATTCAGCTTGTACAACGCCAGCTTTTCCACAAGGTTTTGAAGCTCCGCCGTTTCGTGCTCGCCGGCAATGACAACAAGATCTTGAAGCGCCTCCTGGCTCACATCGGACAGGCCGGCCTCTGCCAAGGCATCAACGACTTCGCTTTGCTGTGGCTTGCCGGGGTAGACGGCAACCGAGGCCAATCTGGGATTGGTTTCGAACAGTTTCCTCAGTTTCGAACTGGCGGGCAGTGTTCCTGCGGACACGACCAGCGTGGCGTGGTCCTCGGTCCAGTTCGCAAAGCAGCGCTCAATGCTGGGCCAGATGCTCCCGGCAGCGTTTTCGACACATACCACGCGTCTGCCGCCAAAAAAGCTCACGGCTTGGACAAGATCGGCAACTCTGCTTGAATCTGCTGGAATTTCCTTTGCGTCGACGCGTTCGACACGCATCTCGGATATGGCGTCCGGACCGCCAATGCGGTCAACGAGCTTGTCCCGCAACTGCGAGATACGGGCGGGCTCGTTTCCGAATAGCAGGAATCCGGCGTGAGGCAGATTCTGATCAGCAAGCAAGCTGCGTAGTCGGGCGGCGCTGAGCTTCAATTCGGATGTCCCTGGCTGTGTCCAGCCTCTCCGGGCGCGTTGACTGGATCAGGCAAGCAATGCAATTCTGATGCAGCAGTCGCCTTCAAGCGTCAACCTCCCAGATTCGCGGCCCGCTCCATCGTGCTGTCCGCATGCGTTGCCTGGGCGGCAATCACCGATGTGAAGACTCGGTCCGCAAGTTCGTTGTACAGTCGCTGTTCCGCATCCCTTCGCGCTGCGAGGTTGGCAATTACCTCCCGCTTGGATCCCCAGTACACGATCTCGGTCGCCGAACTCTCCAGAACTGTTTCGCCCGCTGCGTCAACAAGCGTGAAACCAACCGTGCCAACCAGTTCAAACCGATAGTGGCCTCCCGAGCCCTGAATCGCGGCTTCGGCGCCCGTGATGCCAATTGAGGCCTTGAGATGGTACGGCGCGGTTCTGCTGGCAAAGCCGAATTTCCGCTGCAAGACGCGCTCGAAGTGATAGCCTGCCTGGTCGCCTGCAACTTCAACCTTCGTGTTGCCAAACACGGTGGCATCGCCGCTGCGGTCAATCGCAGCGGGCTTGAAGCCGCAGGCGGCAACGCTGAATGCCACCAAGAGTACTGTTGCAGCAACAAGTCTACACAACAACATTGACGATGCGATCCGGGACATAAATGACCCTCCTTGGCGCTGCCCCAGCCAGATGACGCTTAACGGCGGCATCCAACATTGTCAGTTCCTTGATTTCCTCGGCCGTGAGCCCGGTTTCCACAACAAGCTGGGACCGGCGCTTTCCATTTACCTGAATTGGCAGAGTGATGTGTTCGACAGCCAACAGTTCCGGATCTGCAACAGGCCAGTCCGCACCGGTCACCAATTCATCGTTTCCGAGCGACTTCCACATGTCTTCGGCCAGATGGGGAGTGAACGGGGCGATCAGCTTCACGAGAATGCCCATGCACTCCCGCTTGACCCGGTCAGCGGCGGTCGAGCGTGTGATGGCGTTGAACAGTTCATACAGGCGTGCCACAGCCCGGTTGAAGGCGAATTTCTCGATGTCGATGGACACGGATTCGATTGCGCGGTGCGCCAGCTTGCGCAACGCGTCGTCGCCACCGCCATCCGCATTGTCCGACTCTCCGAGTTCGGCGGCAAAACGCCGCATTCGCGCCAAATGCCGCGACGCAGCCTCGACTCCGGAGGTGGTCCACTCAATGTCGCGTGAGGGGGGAGAATCCGACACCATGTACCAGCGCACCGTGTCGGCGCCGAAGCGGGAAATCAGTCTTTCCGGATCGATGACGTTCTTCTTCGACTTGGCCATTTTGGCCGAAGGAATCACTTCCACCGGTTCGTCCGTTGCCTTCAGCTTGGCCAGGTCTCCGTCGACGTCGACTTCGTGAGGGTAATGGTAGACCGGAAAGCCTCTTTCGTCCCTGCTCAGGTAAATGGCGTGGTTGACCATTCCCTGAGTGTAAAGGGCGTCGAAGGGTTCGGCGCACTTGCTGGGAAGATGGCCGGTGATGCTCATGGCTCGTGCAAAGAACCGGGAATAAAGGAGATGCAGAATTGCATGCTCGATGCCCCCGACATACTGATCGACATTCATCCAGTAGGCTGCCGTTTCAGGTTGCGTCGGCCGCTTTGCACGCGGCGCGGTAAACCTCACGAAATACCATGAACTGTCGACGAAGGTGTCCATCGTGTCGGTTTCGCGTCTGGATTCCATTCCGCACCGCGGGCACTGGCAGCTTTGCCAGGCAAGGTGCCGGTCCAGCGGGTTTCCCGGAATGTCAAGAGAGACGTCTACCGGCAGGACAACTGGAAGTCTTCCCCGCCGCTCCGGAACGATGCCGCATGCCTCGCAGTGGACAACCGGAATTGGGCAACCCCAGTAGCGCTGCCGACTGATGCCCCAGTCGCGCAGGCGATACCGAACAACGCCGCTGCCGATGCCAAGGCCTTCGCAATGGGCGATGGCTGCATCCACCGCTTCGTTGCCGGTCTGGATTTCGTCGCCCGCGATCCTTGACAGGTACCTGACCCTTTCGTCCTTTGGCGGAACGAAGGCTGTGTCTTCGACCGGACATTCTCCATCCATCGGCGCAAAGACATCCTTGACAGCCAGACCGTACTTTCGCGCAAAGTCAAGATCGCGCTGGTCATGCGCCGGACATCCGAAAATGGCGCCTGTCCCAACGGTCATCAAAATGAAGTTGGCGACCCAGATTGGCAGTTCAACGGAGTCGTCCAGCGGATGCCTGACGCGGAAACCGGTGTCCACCCCGATCTTTTCCGCCAGTTCGAGTTCGCTCTCAGAAGCCGCGGTGCGGCGGCATTGAGCGATGAAGTCCGCAACTTCCGGGCTGGCTTGAGCCACGGCGGCGGCCAGCGGGTGTTCATACGAGATCGCGGTGAAAGTTGCGCCGGTCAAGGTGTCCGGCCGTGTCGTGTAGACTCTCAATCTGTCATGTGGAGGCGGACAGTCAATCGTTTCGAAGTCGAACTCCAAACCGCGTGACTTTCCGATCCAGTTGCGTTGCATCAGGCGCACCTTGTCGGGCCATCCATCTGCGTGGTCGAGCGCTGCAAGCAGATCCTCGGCGAAGTCGGAAATCCTGAAGAACCACTGCGTCAGTTCCTTCTGCTCGACCTGAGCGCCGGAACGCCAACCGCGACCGTCGATGACCTGCTCGTTGGCAAGCACGGTGTTGTCAACCGGGTCCCAGTTGACCGTTGCATTCTTGCGGTAAACCAATCCCTCCTCGAGCATGTCAAGGAACATGGCCTGCTGCTGGCCGTAGTATTCCGGATCACAGGTGGCAAGTTCGCGGTTCCAGTCGATGGAAAGGCCGAGCAGCTTCAGCTGCCTTCGCATGTCGCGAATGTTGTTGCGTGTCCATTCCTGTGGATGCAGCTTGTTCTCGATGGCGGCGTTCTCCGCCGGCATTCCAAAGGCATCCCAACCCATCGGATGAAGAACGTTGAAGCCCTTCGCCATGCGGTAGCGGGCGACGATGTCGCCTATGGTGTAGTTGCGCACATGCCCCATGTGAATGCGCCCTGAAGGATAGGGGAACATTTCGAGAATGTAGTACTTGGGGAAATCGCGGTTCTCGCTGGCGACGAAGAGTTTGGCTTTCAGCCACCGCTCCTGCCAGCGCGCCTCGATCCTCGGAATGTCAATATCGGACATACTGCACCCGCAGTGCCTCAACAAACTGTGGAGTCCCTCGCTTAGAGGTTGAGTTCCGCTATTCGAATCTCTCTCGCACGGGACAGAATGGCGTTTTCGACTTCACGGCGCAGGGCTTTGTCGACAAGCCCAGTTTCGTCCATTAGCGACACGCTGAGCGAACGCGCATCAAGCGCAGGGTCGGTCACGCGTACCGTTGCGCGATATCGCACGTCGCCGTTCGGCGGCGTGCCATAGCCAAACACGATCACTCCGGTGAACGGATCGCTCTGTTCCACCGGGAGAAACTCCATCACGTCGAGAGCTGCCTGCCAAATGTGGCGATTGACTTTCGTCGCCGACTCGGTTTGGTCCGGCGCGAAAATTACGTCACGCAACCTCATTTGGCGCGGTTCCTGTTCCTGATTGGGAGGAGTTTCGGCTCCACTGAATACGGAAGAGCCATCGTCCCTCGAAAACGGATTGCCCGAGCATGCTGCAAGGCCGACGGCAAGAAAGAGCGCGGCGGCGAATGAATAAATGCGACTGTTGGTCATGTGTACAACTGTTCTGTGTGATAGCGCTTCCAACTACAAATTCGAGGGAACATTGGCAAGTTGTCAACAGGTTGGAGTTCCACGAGGAATCTTGCGCCGTCCCAGGAATCCTGGAATGCCTCTCCGGGATGTGGAGCCACGGGTTGAATTGAAGCCGCCAACAATGCCTGAAGCGCCGAGCAGGAGTGGCGCCAAGCGGGCGACATGCAAGAGGACATTGGTCCCGGCGCTTGCAGTCCTGTGTCGTGCAGCCATTGAACACTGCCCATGGGGCGACATCGCGTATTGGATTCAGGGAGCCGCTCGTGTCCGGGAGCCGACACGGCGCGACTGACAACCGAGCCATACAATGTTAAGGCGACGAATGCAGCATTGAAGTTGCGCCTCAGACGCAGCTGCACGCGATTCAAATGGAGTTGGCTGGCCGAATGCAGATCGATTGGTTCCGAAAGAGATTGAAATGTCACTAGCAGAAATCAGGAGCGAAATTGAGACCGCCGAAGCGGCAGCTGGTCGACCGCCTGGCACAACGACGCTAGTGGCGGTTGCCAAGCTGCAGCCCGTGGAGCGCGTGCGGCAGGTTCTCGAACAGGGCCATCGCGACTTCGGCGAGAACCGGATTCACGAGGCGCAGCGGAAGTGGCCGAACCTGCGGAACGAGTTTCCGGACGTCAGATTGCATCTTCTGGGGCCGCTGCAAAGCAACAAGGTTGGCGCGGCAATGGAACTGTTTGACGTGGTTCACTCTCTTGACCGTGTCAGAATAGCAAGGAAAATCGCTCGTCTGGCCGACGCGTCCGGCCGATGTCCAGGGCTGCTGGTTCAGGTGAACACAGGCGAAGAGCGGCAGAAGTCCGGTGTTCAGCCGTCCCAGTTGGATGCCTTTCTCGACGAGCTCAAGCCACTCGATCTTCCGATTACAGGATTGATGTGCATACCGCCGATGAACGATGAAGCGGCTCTCCATTTCGGGCTGCTTGCTGCTCTTGCCGAGCGGCACGGACTGAGCGACCTGAGCATGGGAATGAGCGCCGACTTTGCGTCGGCGGTCAGGTTGGGAGCGACATTTGTGAGGGTTGGGACCGCAGTGTTTGGCAAGCGCGACTACTCGCTGCGGTGACTGGAGTGCATGAGTGCCTGCGCAACCGTGTCCGTTCAGCCTATGACGACTAGCTTTGTCCCGTGATCCAGGCGGTTGACAATCCACAGCAGGTCGTGGCGATCAAAGGCAATGCAGCCTAGGGTAGGGACCCTTGGCCGGCGCCAGCAATGCAGGAATATGGCAGAACCTCTGCCGGGTACTGCGGGGTTCATGTTGAAGACGACTACGACAACAATGTCATAGAGGGGGTCGGCGCGGAACAGACGTTCGTGCCGGAAACGAATCGACTGACCTTGCGTCCGCTTTCCTGGGCTGTTGTAGCCTGGGTCCGCAGGATCATCCGACCAGATTGCGCATGGCCGAATTTGACGTGATCCGGCCGGAAGTTGGTGGCCACCGATGCGGTCGGGCCGATAAAGAATCTGGGCCAGACCGAAACTCCCCGCTGGAGTGGTTCTGTCACCCTCGATCTTGTTGAAGGCAATTCCTCTCTGGCCGACGGAGCAGGGAAAGCCGCGTCCTCTGAATCTCGCCAGCCAGCGGGTCACGACAAGGTCGTCGCGAGTTGCTCCCATCAGAGATGCCCGCTCTTTCCAATCTTGGTGTCTATGTAGGCTGCATTGTGAGGGTTCTTCCATCCCGGAATGGGCACGCGTTCCACGACTTCGATGCCCTCGCTGCCAATTGCATCGACCTTTGACGGGTTGTTGGTCATCAATCGGATCTTCATGAAGCCGAGCTGGCGCAGCATGTCGGCAGCCAGTCGAAAGTCACGCTCGTCGTCCTCGAAGCCCAATCGGTGATTGGATTCGACTGTATCGTATCCTTGGTCCTGCAGTGCGTATGCGCGTACCTTGTTGACCAGGCCGATTCCCCGTCCCTCTTGGTTCATGTACAGCAAAACGCCTCCCGCCTCAGCTGCCATCGCCGAGACTGATCTTGCGAGTTGAGTGCCGCAATCGCACTTCAGGGATCCAAAGATGTCGCCCGTGAAACAGGAAGAGTGCAGCCTCGCAAGAACCGGTCGGCTGCGATTGGGGCTGCCAACCTCAATGGCGCAATGTTCCTCAACTCCCTGCGAACTTCGGAAAACATGAATGATCGAATTGGTTGCATCTTTCAGAGGAAGCCTTGCGTGAATGACCGAATGGGCCTTGGCCGGTTCCTTCAGGACAGCATTTGCATCGTCGTTGGAAATCACGGTGTTGCCTGCAAGGCGCACTTGGGCATTGTCCTCGTGGCAGGCGCAGGAAAGCACGGCCGGCAGCATGCGTCCGCGCTTCAACATTTCCAAAGCCGTACGATGCAGGTGACTGCTTCCATCTCGCTGACTGAGCAAAGGTCCCTTGAGCGGGTGGCGCAGGTCGAATGAGGGGTCGACGACTGAGCGCACCCAGTCGTGGCTGGCCTCTTCCGGCACGGCAATCCTGGCAATTGATCCATCGTATGTGCGAGCCTTCAGAGTGGTGGCACGCCTGCGGGTGAGAACAACAACCGTGCCCTTCCTGGAGGTGAACTTGCTGACCCACTTCCCTTGGGCGCACTCGGCGGAAAGCGCGTAGATTGCCCGCTCGGCATCATGAAGGACTATTGGCAGGCCAAGCGCGAGGTCGCCCACGGCCTTCGCAAATGTGTCGCGACCGTCAAAGCTGCCCACCATGTCCAATACTCCATTGCCGATTGGCAGTTCCTGCGCTTTCAACGACTGACTTCGACCCTTTGCAGCCGCGTGCACGTTTATCCTGTGTCAGTCGCAGTGGCATGCGCAATGACCTTGGCGGGAATGCAGGTCACATGCGACCTCAGCAACACGGTTGTACCCGCCAGCGAGGGGTCGACAATTGATCTCCGCCCCTTACTGCGACAGGCCGCAGACCCACGACAATCAACCGTCAGCGCCCGCTGCATGGCCTTGCGGCAACGACGGCTCGAAGACACTATATCTCCCCAGCCGAGAGGTAAGCCTGAATGCCGCCGAGTACAAGCTGGGCATGATCAATTCCAAGATGCGCCCAAAGCCATTCGGCACAGGAAAGCTGTCGGACTATCCCAGGCAATCCTCCAGCGCAATCTAGGTCAAACGATGGCAGCAACTTGGTGCGATTCAACCACAGAGCCTCGTGCAACGTGCAAGACGTGCGTGTTTAGGCTTCGCCTGTCCGGGAAAACCGGAATTGCTTTCGGAAAGTGGGTTGGCGTGGGAGCAAAAGTCAGTGGACGCAAGCGGAATGCAACACTGGAGTTCGCCCCAAGATGCGCGATGTCCACATCAGCCGCCTTCCCGCAATGTTTCAACCAACTCTCATCCCCGAACTTGAAGACAGCTCCATCGTTTCAAGCCGCAGCAGGCTGTTCCTGGCAGCGCTCGAAATGGTCGATGTGGAGAGCTTGGACATCAATCGCCGCGGTGACGCCAAATGGCCCCGAAGGATCGCGCTGCCATGGCCCGGGCCTTTGTGTCCAAGGCGACATTGTGTTGTTTGCCTAGTTGTTTCTTCCCGGTAGCAAGGAAAAGTTGCGAATTTAATCGACTGCGATCTGCACGGCGATCGGGAACAGCGCGGAACAAAATGCGGGTGTTTTCGGCGTCCTGAGCGGGGTTCGGGCGTCTTGTCGGCAGGTGTGCATGCCTGTGTTGCTGTTGCTGTTGCTTGGGCGCAAGGCGCTTTACAGGGGGAAGCGCATCAACGCCTGAACAAAAAGGGAGGCCCGCGCGTTGCACCGCCGGGCCAGTGACCATCACGCAGCTACTCTGGAAAATACCACATGACGGCGACGAGTACACTGCGCAGAAGAAGTGGAAGAATGCAAGGCTGAAGAAGTGTCCCGAGCATCCCGAGGGCGGCTGCGGCTTTGCCCGGTACGGCGCCTACAGGCGCAAGCACAACGGCGAATATGCTCTCATTGTCCGTTGCCACTGTCCGAAGGCGCATCGCACGTGGTCGTTGCTGCCCCTGTGCTTCTCGTCGCACCGGCCGGGGACGCTGCAGGCGGTTGAGGAGGTGGCGTGTTGAATGGCCTGCTTTGTTGAAGCCAATTTGTCACAATGCCTTCATGTCCAATGGGAAGAAAAAACTAGGCAAACAACACCCCCGCACTATCCCGGCAACATCAGCTGTGACCGTCAGGATGTCGACAGCGCCACCAGAACTGAGGCTTCCGTAGCCTGTTGGCTCGCCCCCAGGACATCTCCGGTCTGGCCCCCAACACGTTTCCTGGCGAGGTAGAGCAGTGCAATCGCAGGAATCGCCCCCAACGCAAGTACAGTCAAGATCTGGCTGCTGTTGATGGCGGCCATTGAGCCAAGGGTTGTTGCGCCGCCAATCCACATGGCCTTCCTCGATGGTTTTCCGGCGCGCCCGGACAGGCCGCTGCTGTCGACTGTTGGCACAAAGTGCATGGCCGCAACCATGACCATGCGGGAAAAGGCTCCCGCAACAGCCATGCAGGCAACGATGCGCCACTCGGCCACAAGCTCGGAAATCGCCGACCAGCGAAGGACGAGGACAATGAACAGAGCAAGCGCACCAAAGGTTCCAATGCGGCTGTCGTGCATGATCCTGAGACGGGATGCCTTGTTGCGGCCGCCAAGCAGTCCATCGGCGGTGTCGGCGAGCCCATCCTCATGCAGCCCTCCCGTAGTTGCGATCGCCAATGCAACCGCCAGTGCGGCCGCTATTCCCGGGGCCAGTCCGACGGCGCTTGCGACGTATCCCGCCAATCCGGCAACCGCCCCGACAAGCGCGCCGATCAAGGGCCAGCACCAGGCGCTCGAAGCTACCTTTCCCCGTTCAGGGTGACGCCAAGCCGGGACTATCGTCAACAGGCCCAGCGCGGTCGAGATGTCGTTCCGAATCCGCTCAAAGACCGTCGGCGTTTCTTGATTATGCATTTCCGTCAGTTTGCTGTTTGCTAGTTTTCGTACGCAAACTAATGTGGATTGTCATAGTTCGATGATTCTTCGTGATAATTGAATGGGCAGATTCCAATGGTTGATCGCATCAAGTCGCTCTCCGAGTTCAAGGCGCTGTGCAGGCACGCACCTCCTGTTGACAATCATGCCCGCATGCAGTCGGCCAAGCGCGAGCGCCGGCTGACGAAACCCGCGGGAGCGCTTGGCAAGCTTGAGGAGCTTGCAATCTGGTATGCAGGCTGGCGTGGCACCAGGCACACGCTCATCCGGCACCCGCAGATAATCGTCTTCGCAGCCAATCATGGCATTTCCAGGCATCCGGTGTCCGCATACCCGGCATCGGTGACAGAACAGATGGTGCTCAACTTTCATGCGGGCGGCGCGGCAATCAACCAGTTGGCCCGAATGGCGGGCGCTCGGCTGGACATCGTGGAAATCGACCTGAAGAAGCCAACCCGTGACTTCACGATGGCGCCGGCAATGACCGAGCCGGAGCTTCTGCGCGCCCTGAACATTGGGTGGAATTCCGTGGCCAGGCAAACCGACCTCCTGGTTGTTGGCGAAATGGGCATTGGCAACACCAGTTCGGCGTCGGCAATTTGTCTTGCCCTGTATGGCGGTGATGCGAGCGACTGGGTTGGAAGGGGCACCGGCATCAGCCTCAAGAGGCTGGAAGCCAAGACGAGAATGATAAGCCGAGCAGTGTCAAGATTTGCGGTGCACAGGGATCCGATTGGCATCCTGCGCCACTTCGGGGGCCGGGAAATCGCCGCCATGACGTCGGCGATGGTGCGTGCTCGCCATTTGAGGGTGCCGACAATCATCGACGGGTTCATCTGTTCCGCCGCCGCCGCCGTGGCGCATGAAATGGCGCCTGGAATACTTGACCACGCAATCGCCGGCCACAAGTCCGCCGAAAGCGCGCATGGCAGGCTCCTGGCCAGAATGGGGAAGGTGCCGTTGCTTGACCTCGGAATGCGACTGGGCGAGGGCACCGGCGCGGCGGTGGCGATACAGATTGTGCAGTGTGCGCTGGGTTGCCACTACGGCATGGCGACGTTTGGCGAGGCTGGAGTGGCCGAAAAGACCGAAGTCGCCTGATGCTGGTTTCGGGTGAGCACGGCCTCACATTGCTGTCCCGCTTGAACGCCATGTGGCTTGGCGGGAGCAGTCGGGCGTCGGCTGTCCGCATGCCTTCATGTTCCAACTTCAATGCGACATGGTCGGGGTGAATCGGCGGAAGTCAGTCGCGCGCCGAACCATCGCCCGAATCCGACCTGCCCGACTTGAACTGCCAGATGCGATTTCGCTTCAGCAATTTCGCGGCCGCCAGAATGTACTTCTTCGCGATCTTCGCGCCGTCCGAGACAAACCTGTCTTCCTCGGCCTGCATCTGCCTGTCTCGGGACGCAAATCCCGTTGAAGATCCCATCGATCGGTTCAGTTCCCGCAAGCGCTGCAAGTAGACGGTGTTTTTCTCGGCAGGCAGGTCCGGGTCCCAAACCGCGGCCAACTCCTGAGTGATGCGTCGGTTGGAATGAAAGAACGAGGATTCGCGAAACCTGGCCTCGTCTTCCGGGTAGCCAAGCCGCTGCAGCACGTAGCGGCCTGCGCGAAGCGAGCTGTCGAACGTCTCGCGGACGATTTCGTCTGCACGTGCCTGGTACAGCGAAAACACGTGCTCGCGGTCCCGTGCTCTGGCAATTATGTACAGGTCGGGTCGAACGGTTCTTGCATAGCGTACCAGCCGGTCAATTGTCTCGGGGTCGTCGAGTGCAACCACCAGGACGCGCGCCGATGCCAGTCCGGCAGCCTGCAGCGTTTCCGGGCGCGTGATGTCGCCGAGAAACGCCCTGATGCCAAGCTTTCGCATCATGTTTATCACTCGGATGTCGGAGTCCATGACTGTGGTTGGAATGCCGTTGGCGACGCACATGTCGTTTACCATTTGGCCAAAGCGTCCAACCCCTGCGATGATGACCGGCTCCTGAACGACCGCTGAATCGCCTTCTATCGACTCGACCACCGGGGACTGCCTGGCAAAGTACTCGTAGAGGACGAACAGCGCCGGAGTGAACACCATCGACATCGTGACGACCAGCGTCAGCACGTCGCCGACGCGGGATCCGATGATGTCCGTCTGGTTCATGAAGGCGAGCAACACAAACGAGAATTCCCCGGCTTGCGCAAGTCCGAGCGTGAACAGCAGCCTGTCCCTTCCGGCAACCGAAAAAAGATGCGACAGCAAAAGGAGCACGGCAGCCTTGGACAGGATCAGGGCAATCGTGATTGCAAGCACGAGGAACATCTCGTCGAACAGTATGACGAAGTCAATGCTGGCGCCGACAGTGACAAAGAAAAGTCCGAGAAAGAGCGCCTTGAACGGTTCTATGTTGCCTTCCATTTCGTGGCGGAACTCCGAATTGGCGAGCATGACTCCGGCGATGAATGTGCCAAGGGCCGGAGAAAGCCCGACCATCGAGGTCAACAGTCCGGCAAGGCAAACAACAAACAGCGTTGCCGCTATCGAGATGTCCACAAGTCCGCTGGCAGTGATGTAGCGGTACATCGGGCGAACCAGAAAGTAGCCAATCAGCACTATTGCGGCGATGGAGCCGAGCGTTACGCCAAACTGTCCCCAGGGCGGCAGCCCTCCGAGGAACATGTCCTGCAGGGCGGCTCCCGTTTCGCCGTGTCCCTGGTCTGCCGCGCCAGCGGAATTGGCGTCACCGCCCGAACCAGAAAACGCGACCAAGGGAATCAGGATGAGCATCGGAACGAATGCCATGTCCTGGGTCAGCAGGACGGAAAGGCTGGATCGTCCACCCTCAGTTGAAAGGAGGTTCTTTTCGGAAAGAGTCTGCAACACCATGGCAGTTGACGAGAGCGCCAGGGTCATGCCAATTGCCAGGCCGGTGCCGATGTTGAAGCCGAGCGCATAGGCGCCTAGCGCAATGACCGCCGTGGTTACTCCCAGTTGCAGTCCACCCAGTCCGACCAGTTTGTTGCGCATCTGCCAAAGCGACTTCGGGTCGAGATCCAGACCAATCACAAAGAGCAGGAATATCACGCCAAACTCGGTGATGTGCTCGAAGTGGACCTGAGGACGATTCAGCAGCCCGTAGAGCTGGCCGACCACCACTCCGGCCAAAATGTAGCCCAGAACGGAGCCCATCCCGAGACGCTTGGAGAAGGGCACTGAAATGATCGCTGTGCCGAGATATATCGTTGCCCCTAGCAGGATATCGACCATCGATTCAGCCGAGCTCCCTGCGAATCATTGATCGCCGGGCCCTGCGGGCAAATGGCTGATTGCAAAGGGCCTGCCGTGCCAACATCTTGCAATTCCATGCAGCTGTTGCGATCATCCTCAAGCTCGAATTCCTGGTGTCCTCCAAGTTACTGCGCTTCAGGCTACTGATCGATCCAAACTCCGCAATTCTTCGTGGCTTGGGGCTAGGCAGGAAATGCACGGAAAGCCGCCGAAGGAAAGACTTTGACAGGCAGCGGAGTTGCATTGCCCCGAACCAGCCCCCTACAAACCCGTTCTATGCACCAACCGCCGATTCGAGGCAAACCCAAAAAGCGTTGGCCGCCGCTGCATGGCCCAGACGGCCTTGATGATCTGGTCAGGCTGGCGATTCAACGCATGAAAGTGCGCAATCCGCAAATGTCCGCTCGTTCAGGCCAGGCGGCATGCAGCTGATTGTGCTCCTCCTCTTCCTGCCTTTCCGGCAATGTCACCAAACAAAGCCCGTGACCCAAACGTCGTAGCTGATGTGTACAGCCATCCGATGCGGATTCGTGCTGATGTCGCCGCGTGCCTTGCCCGTCCAATGTCCGCTTGCCCGTTCGCGAAGCCCGCACCCTCTGGCAAGTGAAGAAATGGAGATGCTTGGCAGCCGCCAACAGGAACGGCCACGGGAGAAAGAAACAGGCTTCCAGTCCGCCATGCCAGCGATCCAGCGCGCAATGCATCGATCGCCGTTGACATCCATGTTTTGCGATGACCGAATTCAGCCACCGGACTGGCGATTGACAGATTCAAACCATCCCTTGCCATTGGCAGGCCTGTGCTGAAGCTTCGTTTCCCTCCATATCGGTCTTGGCAAATTCGCTGTGGCAATCCACGGCAATTCCTGGCCCCACTGGCCTGCGTGCAACTTGCAGACTGATCGCCAAACTGGAACAAAATGCTGAAGACTTTCCTGGCGACCTCTGTTTCGCGTTCGGCAAAGGCTTTAACTGGGGCATACAACACATCCGGGACCGAAGTTGTCCGCTTCCGCTGTTTCCAGATGGTAGAGTCAGTTCCTGAAACCCAAGCTCCAAGTTGACGAAACATTTGTAGTTTTCAACACAAGGTCGACCTGGCATGAACTTCTCTCCTTCGCGCCGAACGATCTCGCTAACTGCAGTCATGCAATTCAATCGGACTGTGGAAGAGCCAAGGCAATTGTCGCTTCACTGATCATCTGCAATCAAAGGTCCATTGCGTTCCCACAGTCCACGATCCAATTCCCACTGAAGAGCTGCGCTCGAACAACTGCAGGAAAAGTCCAGGACAATCGTTGCCACTCAAGCCTTGTGGCCGGCGAACTTGAAGACAATGCTTGCGAACCATGGCGCTTGGGAAAGGCCTGAATTCCGGATCCCTGCCGCCCGTTGGCGAATTGCGACAGCGGCCAGTGCGTGCAATTGTGGCCAAAGCCCGAAAGGGCAACCGCCACGCCGCGAAACCGATGAATTGAAGCCGGCTGGCCGAAGTCCCAGGGTCGATGGAATTCGGCAAGATCGCAGGGAACCACGCTTCCAGGCTGGTCGACCTGCTTGCGCATCGGTGCAATCAAGACGATTGCATTCGGTGGCTACCAAGCGCGTCGGTCGCAAGCAGCAGGCATTTGAATGAAGTTCTTTTCCGGGCGCAAGCGCCCCTTCCATCTGGGCCCGTTTCCTTTGGAAAAACTGGCAAGGGCAACAGGAGACCCCAAGGCTCCGGAAATTTCTCCGCCTCCCGTGCTGGTGGCCGACGATCACGCCGAGTCTTCAATTGCGCACGCAATTCATCGGTTCCTTGCCATGATGGATACCATCAGCGATGGAGAGGTGGCGCCGATCAAGGCGGAAATTCCCCATTGCGCAGTTGAACGCGCCCGGCACCTCAAGGCTGCCTGCTACTACTTCGACGCGTCAATGGTCGGGATCTGCCGTCTGCGGCCTCACCATTTCCTGCGCGAGCCGAGACGAAACGCGCAGATTGACGACATCCGGACGGAGCTGGAGGCCGGCCAGCCCAAAACCTATGCCGCCGGCGTGGATGCGATTTACGCGGACATCCTCGAAGCGGCCGGAAAGGATTTCGGTGGCATCGGCGATCATCAATCGGTTCTCTTGGTGGCGGTCGAACACACGCGTGAGCCTTCGGCTGGCGAACGGGGCTGCGACTGGATCAATGGCGTGCAGGCGGAAAGAGCGGCCCTTCTGACGGCCAACACGGCAGTTGTGATTGCGAGCTATCTTCGAATGCTGGGATTCCGGGCGAGGAGCCACACCGCCACATCCACGGAAGTGGATTTCAATGCGCTGGCGGTTTCGGCAGGACTTTGCGTCGCGGAGAATGGACGCGCGGTGAATCCATTTGTTGGCGATCGGCTCGGCTTTGCCGCCGTTACAACGACAATGGAACTGGAATGTGACGAGCCCTTGCGTCCGGACGCTCGACGGGCTTTCCTGCGCCGGCACGGGGCGGGCTGGATGATGGGACATGGCGCCGATCGCCGTGCTCGCACGGCGACACCGTTTTCGCGTCGGGAGTTCAGGCTTGGTCCGCACCCGTTCGAATCACTCAAACGCGTGGACGAGCCGACCACTTTCATTGACCACAAGCGTGTTCCTAGGTTTCCCAGGCGGGCGGACTTCTTTGCGCGCTCGGTGTTTGGCGACCTTGGCAAGGCTGTCCAGAACAGCGCCAAGGGCGGCCACTACGTGGTCAAGAGTCCCATTGGCGCATGCGCGCGCCGGGCGCTTGGAGCTCTTCTCCTGCTCCAGTTCGGAGAAGCGCGGTGTCCGGTTCCGCAGGGAGGCGAGGACGCTGCACGAAACGGCGACAACGTGCGGGCGGCGTGCTATTTTCTTGCCACCGACGCAGTGGGCATTTCTGCGGTTCCGGACTGGGCCTACTATTCGCACGACGCTGGCGGCAATCCACTTCGCCCCTACCACAGCAATGGCATATCCATGCTGTTCGACCAGGGTTTCGACACGATGGAGGGCGCTTCCGGCGACGACTGGATTTCGGTTGCCCAGTCGATGCGGGCCTACCTGCGGTTCTCGCTGATCGGCGGCGTCGTTGCCGAGCAGATCCGGCGGCGCGGCTACTCTGCCCGCGTGCACTCCGTGCTTGACAGCGAGGTGCTTCAGCCACCTCTGCTTCTTCTTTCGGGGTTGGGTGAAGTCAGCAGGATCGGCGAAGTCATACTCAATCCGTTCCTCGGGCCCCGTCTGAAGGCCGGAACGGTAACCACGTCAATGCCGCTTACCCATGATCGTCCTGTGGATTTCGGGCTGCAGAAATTCTGTGAATCCTGCAACAAGTGCGCACGCGAATGCCCGTCCGGCGCCATCACGGCCGGTCCAAAGCTCATGTACAACGGGTACGAGATCTGGAAGTCGGATGCCGAAAAGTGCACTCGCTACAGGATCACGAATTCGGCGGGCGGCATGTGTGGCAGGTGCATGAAGACCTGCCCATGGAACCTTGAGGGCTTGTTTGCCGAGGCGCCCTTCCGATGGGTGGCCATGAACCTGCCGGCTCTGGCCAAGCCCCTGGCCAAACTGGACGATCTGGTCGGGCGCGGCAAGATCAATCCAGTGAAGAAGTGGTGGTGGGACATCAAGCTTGATCGCAAGTCGGGTCGCTATGTTGCGGCGGAGCAGACCAACAGCCGCGAGTTGCAAACTAGTCTCAAGCTGAAATACGAGGATCAGACGCTTGCCGTTTATCCTGCGGACTTGATGCCGCTGCCGTTTCCGATCGTTCAGCCATTGGACCGGGAGGAGGGCATCAAGCGATACGCGCAACTGTTGACGCCAGGCGAGTATCGGCGGCGGCTTGAGATGGGCGACACGGTCGGACTGGTTCCACAGGCGCGTGAACTGCGTGGTCCGCCTCCGACCCTGGCCGTCAAGGTTGCCAGGAGAATTCAGCATTCCGAGCGCATAGCCAGCTTTGAGCTGATTCCGGTCAAGGGAGGGGAATTGCCCGAGTTTGACGCCGGCGCCCATGTGGACGTGGTCATTGCTCCAGAGTATCAGCGCCAGTTCTCGCTGGCCGGCAGCCCGAGCGATCGATCGCGATACTTGCTCGGCGTTCAGCATGAACTCGGCGGGCGAGGTGGATCCAGCCTGATGTTCAAGATTTTCAGGGAAGGGCGCCTGACGGCGATATCCCGACCCCGAAACCACTTCCCCTTGGACGAGGATGCGTCGATGTCTCTCCTGTTTGCAGGCGGAATTGGCGTAACGCCACTGGTCTCGATGGCGCATCGGCTGCACGAGGTCGGTCGCGATTTCCTGTTGCACTACAGCGCCAGGGAGAGCACGGGAATCGCGTTCGAACGGGAAATCCGGCTCTCTCCCTGGGCCGGCCGCGTTCGGTTTCACATATCCGATCGGGGAGGCCGCGCTGACTTTGCGGAACAGGTACCCGGATATCGCCGCGGTATGAGGCTCTACGCTTGTGGCAGCGAACGCTACATGCAGGCGGTCTATGCTGCCGCCCGAAGCAAGGGCTGGCCGGAACATCGTATGGCACGCGAGTTCTTTTCGGTGCCGGAGCCACCGGAGCGCGAGAATCTGCCGTTTGTGCTGACGCTGGCCCGTGCAGGAAGGGAAGTGCATGTTCCAGCCGAACTTACTGCCGTGGAGGCGCTCGCCGCGGCCGGCGTCTATGTGGACACCAAGTGTACGGATGGCATCTGCGGAGTATGCGAGGCGCGGTACCTTTCCGGGAACGTTGATCATCGGGATTACGTTCTCGCCGCGAAGGAACGGGGTCACAAGTTGCTGCTTTGCTGTTCACGCGGCGCAACGGACGGAGAGCGCATTGTCATTGATCTGTAGACTGGCCAGCGGTGCAGATCCGGTCACTGGCGAGCCCGGGCGCTTGAGTGCGAAGGAGCCTGCTGGGCTGACGGAGTGAAGTCTGGGAAAGTGGCTTCGGCCGGCAAATGCGACAATTTTCGGACTGTCGCGCGCATTCGTTCGGACTGCAGGAAGTTTCGCCCAGAATTCAGCGCAGAACCTGCACCATGCCGTCGTTCACCCGGCATTCCAGCATGCGGATTGGCCTGGTGGCAGGCGCTGCCAGCGCCTTGCCTGTGCGTACGTCAAACAGCCCCTGATGCAGAGGGCATTCAATTGTGAAGCCGTCGAAGTAGCCGTAACAAAGGTTG
>JAPOOS010000119.1 GCA_026713305.1 Paracoccaceae bacterium | reverse complement strand
TGTGAGCAGGCCAAACAAATGCCCGAAAAACACAACGAGAATTCCGGCATGAAACAGCACCGAACCCATGACCAACAGTCGACGCCGCAACAGCTGGCTTGACTGGGCCCGCCAACTGAACGGTTCTAGATCATCCCGAATTACCGATCCGACAACCAAGACGGCGACTGCAACATACGGGTAGACTCCGAACAATGCGGAGTTAAGGACTTCGTTCATGATTCGGATTCCCATGAATTTGAGAATTCATCATTGTTCGGCGCCCGAACAGCCGCTTCGTTCATTTCCATGCGGGCCAAAACGCTGCGAGCTGCTGGACAACTGCCCCCGGGACTGGCGCCGGCGGATCCAGGGCCAAATGTTACCGGTTCATCTTCCCAACTGCGATCCAGGGCAACAAGATCGTTTGGGTCGTCATCCGGTGAACTGGCCAGCTCGTCGCCGTCGGAAGCGACAGCGTCAGGCGCCAACTCCAACAGCGTCTTGAATATCTCGGCGTAGAGGCTGCCCCGCTTCCGCAGCCTGTCCTCCAAGGCGACCAGTATGTGGCCAATCTCCGCGATCACGCCCCTTGCCTCCGCAAGCGGCAGGGTCGAGGCAAATTCGAGAAACATCGGAAGATAGTCCGGCATTTCCCTCGCACTGATGAAAAGCTCGCGATCGTGATAGTGACTTGCCAGGTTCACCATCGCCTGTCCCCGTTCCCGGCTTTCGCCGTGAACGTGCTCGAAAAGGTGAAGCGACAAGGAACGCGTCCGGTCGAACAGCAGCACGTAGCGTTCCTGCACATCGTACAGGTCGCGTTGACCAAAGTCCCTCATGAACGCCAGCAGCGGCTGCAGCTGCGGTTTTGTCGCCAGCGCCTCCGAAAGGAGCGCCTGCTCCAGTTCTTCCATTCCTTCCTGCAGTTCGCGTGTTGGATAGCACAACAGGACGGACAGCGCCTTGAGCGTGGCGATCATGGAATGAAGCCTGGCATGGCTGCATCCGCAGGCACCTTTTTCTTGCGCCCGAAAAGGCCGGCTTCGCTGATGCCGCTCGAGCAACCGTTTCCAAAACTGAACCCGCAGGAACCGCGCAGGTCCTGCGCGTTTTCGTCCGTTTCGCGGTGGGATGTCGGGATGACAAACCTGTCCTCATAATTGGCGATCGCCATGAGTTGGTACATTTCAAGGATTTGGGACGAAGTGAGTCCTACACCCTCGGCAACTGCTTCGTCGTGGATTCCGTCGACGGTTCTCGCACGCATGAATGCCCGCATCGCCAGCATCCGCCTTAGGCCGAGCAACGCTGGTTCCTCCTTTCCGGCGGTCAGAAGATTGGCCAGGTAGCGGACGGGAATGCGAAGCGAGCGCACGTCGGGCAATCCGTCTTCGAGCGCCAACTGGCCAACTTCGGCAGCCGACTGAATTGGCGAAAGCGGCGGGACATACCAGACCATGGGCAGCGTGCGGTATTCCGGGTGCAGCGGGAACGCCACCTTCCATTCCATGGCCATCTTCCGAACCGGAGACTTCCTGGCCGCTTCGAGCCACGCTTCCTGAATGCCGTCCCTGCGCGCCTGGGATATGACCTCCGGATCCTCCGGGTCGAGAAAGATTCCGAGCTGGGCCTCATAGAGATCCTGTTCGTTGGGGACCGAGGCTGCTTCCTCGATCCGGTCTGCGTCGTACAGCATGACCCCAAGGTAGCGGATGCGTCCCACGCAAGTCTCGGAACACACGGTCGGTTCGCCGGCCTCGATGCGTGGATAGCAGAAAATGCACTTCTCGGACTTTCCTGTCGTCCAGTTGTAGTAGATCTTCTTGTAGGGGCATCCGGAAACGCACATTCGCCAGCCTCGGCACTTTTCCTGGTCGATGAGCACGATGCCGTCCTCCTCGCGCTTGTAGATCGAGCCTGAAGGACAGGCCGCAACGCAGGATGGGTTCAGGCAATGCTCGCAAAGCCGCGGCAGATACATCATGAATGTGTTTTCGAAGGCGCCGTAAATTTCCTTTTCAATTCCATCGAAGTTGTAGTCCTTGGACCGCTTGCTGAATTCGCCGCCAAGAATCTCTTCCCAGTTTGGGCCCCACTCTATCTTCTCCATGCGCTCGCCGGTTATGAGCGATCGCGGACGAGCCGTCGGCGAGGTCTCGCAGTCCGAAGAAGTCTGGAGATGGTCGTAGTCGAAAGTGAACGGTTCGTAGAAATCGTCGATTTCAGGCAGGTCGGGATTGGCGAATATGTTGGCGACAATGCGCCACTTCGCACCCATTTTGGGCTGAATCCTGCCGTTGCTCTTGCGTATCCAGCCGCCTTTCCAGCGGCGCTGGTTCTCCCAGTCCTTGGGGTATCCGATCCCGGGCTTTGTCTCCACATTGTTGAACCAGGCGTATTCCATGCCTTCACGATTGGTCCAGACATTCTTGCATGTCACCGAGCAGGTGTGGCAGCCAATGCATTTGTCGAGGTTCAGGACCTTGCCTATTTGCGCGCGTACCTTCATCTTGCTGCCTCCGTCTTGCCGACAGGCGCCCGTTCAAGCCAATCGACCTTCTTCATCTTGCGGACGATCACGAATTCATCGCGGTTGGACCCGACCGTGCCGTGGTAGTTGAATCCATAGGACTGATGGGCATATCCACCAATCATGTGTGTGGGCTTGACCACGGCCCGCGTAACCGAATTGTGGATGCCTCCGCGCTGCCGCGTGGTCTCCGCTCCTGGCGTGTTGATGATCTTCTCCTGTGCATGATACATGTAGATCGTGCCTTCCTTGATCCGCTGCGACACGACGACCCTCGCCGTGAGTGCGCCGTTCACGTTGTAGGCTTCCACCCAGTCATTGTCCTCGATCCTGGCCTTCGCGGCATCCGTTTCGCTGATCCAGACCACTGGCCCGCCTCGGTTCAACGTCAGCATCAGGAGGTTGTCGGTGTAGGTTGAGTGAATTCCCCATTTCTGGTGTGGCGTGATGAAGTTCAGAATCAGTTCGGGATTCCCGTTTGAACGTTCGTCAATGATCGGCTTGACCGCCTTGGTGTCTATGGGTGGCCGGTAGACGCAGAACCCCTCGCCAAACGCCCTCATCCAAAGATGATCCTGGTACAGCTGCTGCCGGCCGGTCAGCGTGCGCCATGGGATCAGTTCGTGCACGTTGGTGTAACCGGCATTGTAGCACACGCTTTCGGATTCGAGACCCGACCAGGTTGGCGACGAAATGATCTTGCGCGGCTGGGCGACCAGATCATGAAACCGTATCTTTTCGTCATGCTTCGGCGTGGCAAGATGGGTGTGATCCTGCCCGGTGAAGCGGCCAAGCGCGTCCCAAGCCTTCACGGCGACGTTGCCATTGGTTTCGGGAGCAAGCATCAGAATGACTTCGGAAGCATCGATGTCGCTCTCAATTCGCGGCCGGTCGTGTGTTGGGCCTTCCTCCTCCACACGGCCGTTCAGCCGGCGCAGAAGTTCCACTTCCTCCTTGGTGTCCCAACTGATTCCCTTGCCGCCGTTGCCTAGACTGTCGAGGAGAGGGCCCAGCGACGCAAACTTCTTGTAGAGGTTTGGATAGTCTCGTTCCACCACCGCGATCTGCGGCATCGTTTTGCCTGGCACCGGGTCGGTCTCGCCTCTTTTCCAGTCCCTTACATCCATGGGCTGGGCAATCTCGGCCGGAGTGTCATGCTGTATGGGTGTCAGCACCACATCCCTTTCGCATCCAAGCACCTCCGGCGCCACGCGGGAAAACTGTCGCGCAAATCCCTTGAAGATTTCCCAGTCGCTGCGACATTCCCAAACAGGGTCGACCGCTGCGGTTAGCGGGTGAATGAAGGGATGCATGTCGGAGGTGTTGAGGTCGTTCTTTTCGTACCATGTTGCCGTCGGCAGCACGATGTCCGAGTAGACGCAGGTTGTCGACATGCGGAAATCGATTGTCACCAGCAGGTCAAGCTTTCCCTCCGGCGCCTTGTCATGCCACTTGACCTCGAGCGGCTTTTGCTGACCGGGCTCTCCCAGCTCCTTGCCCATGACGCCATGATTGGTGCCAAGCAGATGCTTGAGGAAATACTCATGCCCCTTGCTTGAGGAACCGAGAAGATTGGAGCGCCAGACGAACAGGTTGCGCGGCCAGTTGGCCGGGTTGTCGGGATCTTCGCACGACATTTTCAACTGGCCGTTCGCCAGGCATTCGGTCACGTAGTCCGCTATCGGCCTGTCCGCGGCCGCAGCGGCATCTGCAATGTCCAGTGGATTCGTGCTGACTTGAGGCGCCGACGGCAGCCATCCCATGCGTTCCGAACGCACGTTGAAGTCAATGAGCGATCCCTTCCAGGGGCCTTCCGGCGCGGTTGGCGAGATAATCTCGTCGATGCCGAGCGTCTCATACCGCCATTGGTCGGTGTGGGCGTAGAAGAAGGAGGTTGAATTCATCTGCCGCGGCGGGCGCGACCAGTCGAGTGCGAACGCCAGCGGCAACCAGCCGGTTTGAGGCCTCAGCTTCTCCTGACCGACATAGTGGCACCAACCGCCCCCCGACTTGCCGATGCAGCCACAGAACACCAGAAGGTTAATGATGCCGCGATAGCTCATGTCCATGTGGTACCAGTGGTTGAGTCCGGCGCCGAGAATGACCATGGATCGGCCGCGTGTCTTTTCCGCATTGCGGGCGAACTCGCGTGCCACCGTTTCGATCGACAGGGCGGGAACGCCGGTAATGCGTTCCGCCCATGCGGGCGTGTAGGGCATGTTTTCGTCAAAACTGTTCGCGACATCCTTTCCGCCAAGACCCTGGTCCACTCCGTAGTTGGCGATCAGAAGGTCGTGAACGGTTGCCACCAGGACGTCCTTGCCCTCAAGCCGCAGCCTTCGGCACGGCACATTCCGGAAAAGGACGCTTTCATGGCTGCTGCCCTGAAAATGATCGTGCTCGCGGTTGCCGAAATAGGGAAAGCCGATCGAAACAACCGCGTCGTGCCGCCCCTCGGGCACAAGGCTCATGCAAAGATCGGTTTCGGCGCCGGCGGCGGTGCTTGCCGACAGGTTCCAGGATCCTTCCTCTCCCCAGCGAAACCCCACGGAGCCAACCGGCACGACGACCTCGCCGCCGTCGCGCTCAATGGCCACGGGCTTCCACTCCGGATTGTTGTCCTGTCCGAGGGAGTCCGGAAAGTCGGAAGCTCTGACGAACCGCTCAGGCACATGGTGTCCGTCCCTCTCGACGAGGCGAACAAGCATCGGCATGTCCGTGTAGCGCCGACAGTAGTCGCGGAAGTAGTCGGCCTTGCGGGCGACATGAAACTCGCGCAGCACCACATGCCCCATGGCCATGGCGAGCGCCGAGTCGGTCCCCTGCTTTGGATGCAGCCACACATCGGAGAACTTGGCCGCTTCGGAATAGTCGGGACTTATCACAACCGACTTTGCGCCCTTGTAGCGCGCCTCGGTGTAGAAATGCGCATCGGGCGTCCGCGTTTGCGGAACGTTCGAACCCCACAGGATCAGGAACCCTGAATTGTACCAGTCGGCGCTTTCGGGGACGTCCGTCTGCTCGCCCCAGGTCTGCGGGGACGAAGGCGGCAAATCGCAGTACCAGTCGTAGAATGACATGCAGATGCCGCCAAGAAGCGAAAGGTAGCGCGAGCCGGCGGCATAGGAGACCATCGACATGGCGGGTATCGGAGAAAAGCCGACCACTCTGTCCGGCCCGTACCTTCGAATTGTGTAGGCGTTGGCCGCTGCGACGATTTCGTTGATCTCGTCCCAGTCGGCGCGGACGAACCCACCCAGTCCGCGTCGCGAGGTGTAGGAAGCTCGCTTCTCGGGATCTTCCACAATCGCCTTCCAGGCCGAAGTCGCCGACATGCTGGCCCGCGCCTGGTGCCACAGTCTGAGCAGCGCCGACCTGGCCAGCGGATAGCGGATGCGGTTTCCCGAGTACAGGTACCAGCTGTAGCTGGCTCCGCGGCTGCAGCCGCGAGGCTCGTGATTGGGAAGATCCGGGCGTGTGCGCGGATAGTCCGTTTGCTGGGTTTCCCAAGTGACAATTCCGCCCTTCACGTAAATCTTCCAGGAGCACGAACCCGTGCAGTTGGCTCCGTGGGTCGAACGCACAATCTTGTCGTGCTGCCAGCGGTGCCGGTAGTTGTCCTCCCAGCTGCGGTCTTCCCGCGTGGTGACGCCGTGACCATCGGAGAAGGTGTCGACATTGCGCCGGGAAAAGAAGATCAGTCGGTCCAGCAACTGGCTCATTGGATCACTCCTGATGCATTCATTGGCTTCCAGCCCTTTCTGGATTGTGTGTCAACAGGGCACCGGCGCGTCTGGCCGCGTGTAGTAGACGCGCGTCAGGGCGAGGCAGAGGACATAAAACACCATGAAAATGATCAAGGCGCCCTCCGGGCCACCGAACATCGAGATCGAGGTGCCGTACGATTTGGGAATGAAGAAGGCTCCGTAGGCCGCGATGGCGGAGGTGAAGGCAATGATTGCAGCCGATTCGCGTTCGGACTGGCGGCGAAACTCCGTTCCTTCCAGAGTGGGCATGAGGCGACGAACCTCCTGCTCCATTATGGCAGGAATCATCTGGAAGGTGGAAGCGTTGCCGATTCCCGTTGCCGTGAACAGGATCAGGAACATGACAAAGAAGCCCCAGAACGCTCCCGGAGCTTCCTTGATTGCAATGAAGAAGAGCACACCGCCCACCGCAAGTATCATTGCCAGGAATGTCCAAAAGGTCACGCGGCCGCCGCCATACTTGTCGGAAACCCAGCCGGTTGCCGCACGGCTCAAGGCACCGACAAGCGGTCCAAGGAACACGAACTGAAGAGAATCCACATGGGGAAACTGCGTCTTTGCCAGAAGGGGAAAGCCGGCCGAATAGCCGATGAAGGATCCGAAGGTGCCGGTGTAAAGGACACACATTATCCAGTTGTGCTTTCTCCGGAAGATCACCGCCTGCTCGCGGAATGTCGCCCGCGCCGAAGCGATGTCATCCATCAGGAACCAGGCGGCAACCGCTGACACGATCAGAAAGGGAACCCAGATGAATCCGGCATTCTGCAGCCACAGGAAGTCGCGGGCGCCGGCTTCAACGGTCTGAGGCTCTCCGCCCAGCACGCCAAATACGCCCGCCGTTATTGTGAGCGGCACGACGAACTGCATGATGCTGACGCCGGCGTTGCCAAGTCCGGCATTCAGCGCCAGAGCGTTCCCCTGCTGCCTTCTGGGAAAGAAGTAGCTGATGTTGGCCATGGACGACGCAAAGTTGCCGCCGCCGATTCCGCACAGCAGCGCCAGCGCCAGAAACACCAAGTATGGCGTGTCAGGATTCTGAACGGCAAAACCAACGCCAAGCGCCGGAATCAACAGCGCACCCGTCGACAGGGTCGTCCAAAGCCTGCCGCCGAAGATCGGCACCATGAAGGAGAAAAAGATGCGCAGCGTGGCTCCGGACAGGCCCGGCAGCGCAGCCAGCCAGAACAGTTGACCGGTCGAGTAGTCAAACCCCACGTCCGGCAACTTGGCAACGACCACGCTCCAAACGAGCCAAACGGCAAAAGCAAGCAGCAGACAAGGTATGGAAATCCACAAGTTGCGTGTCGCCACACGCTTGCCGCTCTGGCGCCAGAAATCGTCGTCGTTGGGCCTCCACTCGGTCAGTACTCTGGGCATGCTGAGTTCCTTCCTGTGCTTCAATGACGCCAAGCAAGACAATCATGGCGATCGCTCACATGCGCCCATGGCTTGGCGGGCCCGCCACTTGAGCGCGTCATTGTCGCCTTGATTCTGAGGATACAAACGGCCTTCTCGGAAGGTCGCTCAAATGAAAGTCCGTCACGAGAGTTGGATAACGCCGACGCTCCATCAGGCGAATGGCGACATGCATCCAAATCAGGCTGACAAGCACGAGAGCGAACAGCAGCATGAAACAGCTTGTCCACACTCCCGTCAGATCATTCAGTACGCCGAACGCAATCGGCAGGCAAAATCCGCCCAATCCTCCTATCATGCCGACGAGTCCACCTACCGACCCCACATGGCTGGGATAGTATACCGGAATGTGCTTGTACACGGCGGCCTTTCCCAGCGACATGACGAATCCGAGCAATACCGTGAGAGCGACGAAAGGCGTCAGTCCAATTCCCAACCTGAACTCGATCGGCCCGTCTATCCCCGTCACGATGTACTGAGTGTCGGGATAACTGAGGGGCATCAGGCAGATCAGGGACACGATGAAGGTCAGGTACATGACAAAGCGAGCGCCGACCTTGTCCGACATCCATCCGCCAAGCGCCCGGAACACCGACCCTGGCATCGCGTATGCGGCGGCCAGCACGCCAGCCAGCCTCAAGTCCAGATCGTAGGCGCCGACATAATACCTCGGCAGCCAGCTGGCCAGCGCGACAAACGCACCGAACACGAAGAAATAATAGGTTGCAAAACGCCAAACACGGATGTCCCTGAGTGGTTCGAGCTGGCTTGCGGTCGAAGCCTTCTTGGCCTCTCCCTTCCGGCGCAGCTTTTGAACTGGGTCGTCCTCCGTCAGCAGGTAGAAGGCAGCCGCCATGACCACAAGGCACATGGCGTAGATTTGCGCAGTCTGTTCCCAACCGTAAGCCACAACGACGAATGGCGCCACAAAGTTCGTGACGGCGGCGCCCACGTTCCCGGCGCCGAAAACTCCCAACGCCGTCCCCTGACTTTCGCTGGAATACCAGCGCGACACGTACGCGACGCCAATGATGAACGAACCTCCGGCAATGCCCACGCCAAGCGCCGCCAGCAGGAACATTGGGTAGGTGGAAGCATACGAGATCATGAAGGCTGCGCAGGCAGTGACGAGCATCTGAATTGCAAACACCAGCCGGCCACCAAACTGTTCGGTCCAGACCCCCAGGAAAATGCGGCTGATCGATCCGGTGAGCACCGGAGTGGCCACGAGAATTCCGAATTCGGTTTCCGACAGACCCAGTTCCTGCTTTATGCGGACGCCGATAATCGAAAATATGGTCCACACCGCGAAACAGGCCGTAAAGGCAAGCGTGCTCATGCCGAGCATTCGGTGCTGCTTGCCTGTACCTTCGTCAATTTCAAGCAAGGCTCACTTCTCCGCAAAAACTGTGGCGGCGCAGCCAATGGATGCATTCACTCGCACAGTTCCGGTCCACTGTTGGCCCGTTTGGAAGGCCACAACCGCCGTCATAGGACGATGCCGGACATTCTCGCCAATTGCCTCGTTTTCTTGACTGCCCCTAAAGTCTGACGTTTTGGCTCTTGTTGGCAATGGCTGTGCTCGCGAGTGTACAATTCTTGCTCTCTTGCATCAAGCCAATGTTCACGGACAATTCAACTCTCATTGTGCCGTCCTGTTTGCCACTTTGCCGGAATGGACGATTTCCTGCTCGGCTGATCGCTTGGCCAGGCATGTTGGCGCGAGAATGCGAGTCGACGTGCAGGCTTGTAGCCTGACCATGGATGGTTCTCGATCCTCCAGCGGGCTCGGGTGCATTCGGCTTTCTGCGCGACATAGTGACGGTTGGCGTCGAGGCTGGGAGGCGAAGGCCAGACGGCGGCACCTTGTGGCACTGGAATTGGCAAGGGTCCGATGCGGCCAGTTGAGCTTGAGGGCACGTTCGCCCTCGCGTGCCGGCAGGTCGCCAAGCCAGTCGCAGCGGGCACACCATACCACTACCTGAAAATGTTTGACGCGGCGCGCAAGGGATCGCTGCTTGTACATGAAAGCATTGTGACACTTTTGCTTCAACAAAGCATGCAATTCAACAGCATGCAATTCAACACGCCGCTCGACGAGCATGGTGGCCCTCGGCGCCTTGTGGCATGCAAACGGCGTCCGGGAGCTACGACTCTCCGACCGCAACGATCACTTTCCCGGTGGCAGTTCGGCTTCGCAGCAGTTCGAATGCCGCGTTGGCCTCTTCCAGCCGCAGCTGCCGACAGATGTGCGGCCGCAGCCTTCGCCTGCCGTGGAGTTCCAGCAAGGCGCGTGCGCTGTCGGCTATGGCGGCTCGATTGAAGCGCATGTAGCCACCCCAGTAGAACCCTACCACCGTCAGGTTCTTCACCAGCAGGATGTTGGCCGGGATCTGCGGCGCTTCGCCGCTGGCAAAGCCGACCGGCATCAAGCGCGCCTCGGGGTTGCTCGCCCGCATGGCTGCCTTGAACTGGTCGCCGCCGACAGGGTCAAACACGACGTCGGCGCCGCCGAGCCGCAGCGTCGCGGCGCGAATGTCGTCTGTCGAAGTGTTGACCAGCTCGTGGGCGCCGGCCTCGCTGGCGACCTTGAGCTTGGCTTCGCTGCTGGCGCAGGCAATCACGCGGGCTCCGAGAATGGCACCGACTTCCACCGCCGTTCGCCCGATGCCGCCTGCCGCTCCCAGCACAAGCAGCGATTCGCCGCTCTTCAGCCTGGCTCGGCGCACCAGTCCCAGATGCGAGGTTCCGTAGGCAACGAGGAAACCGGCGGCCTCCGCCGACGACATGCCGTCGGGAACGGCAATGCACTGGCCTGCCGGAAAGCAGGCAAGCTCGGCCATCCCTCCATGCGAGGAAAAGGCCGCCACACGGGTTCCGACGGCCGGCGTCGAAACGCCCGGGCCAACCGCCTCGACCGTGCCGCACACCTCCATCCCCGGCGAAAACGGCAGCGCCGGTCTCTCCTGGTATCTGCCCTCCATGATCAGCAGATCGGCGAAGTTGACGCCTGCCGCCGCAACTCTGAGGAGAACTTCGCCGTCGCCCGGCTCGGGAACCGGAAGCGCACGCAGCCGCAGCGGCATGCCCAGCTCCTGCAGAATCATCGCTCGCATCATGTTCGGCTTCCCTCTCCTTCGCCGCCGGCCTCGCGGCAACTCTCGAAAAACACCGCAATCCGCGCAATCGCCCGGTCGCGGACGGCTTCGGTCTCCATGAGTATTTCGTGCCGGGCGTTCTCGACAGCCTCGACCTTCGCCGCCGGCCACTTCGCACAGACAATGCGAACCGCCTTGCGGTCCACAACGCGCTCCTTCGTGCCGATGAAGACAAGCGCCGGACAGCAAGGCGGCGAGGCGCTCAGCAGGCCGCGGCACTCCCGCAGCGCGGCGTCCACCCAGCCATAGGACGGTCCTCCCAGCGACAGCTCGGGCCGCAGCTCGATCTGCGCCCGCAGGCTCTCGAACCTCTCCACGTCCGACGTCAGCACGATCTTGCGCGACTTGCCGTAATGCACATGGTTGCGATGGTCGGCGCCGGCCACGAACCGCTTCGACAGACCAAGCCAGGTCGCCGCACGCGCCGCCACGAACGTCGCATGGCGCATCACGCGGCCCATGCGCACCCGCCACATGGGAGCGATGAACACGGCGGCCGACACGTCCATCCCGTTCAGCAGCGCCCGCAGGCCGATGCAGCCGCCCATCGAGTGCGCCAAAAGAAACCAAGGCCGCGGAGCCTCGACCTCGGCGAGCAGCGACATGAAGGCCGCAACATCCCTCTGGTACTCGTCGAAGTCAGACACATGGCAGACATGGCGGTTGCGAGAAAGCCGGTCCGAAAGCCCGTGACAGCGCCAGTCCACGGCCGCCACGCCAAACCCGCAGCGCGCCAGCTCGCCGGCCACGTCGGCGTACTTCTCGATGTATTCCGTGCGCCCGGGAAACAGAACCACCGTCCCGCGCTCGCCGCCACGCCAGCAGCAGACGCGTATGCGAACGCCGTCGGATGTCCGCACCCAGTACGCAGCCGCCGGCAACGGAGCCGCCACAATGGAAGCATGGTAGGGCGCAGGCTCGAATGCCATCCTAAAGTCCAGCCGCAAGTTCCATGGCAACCGCAACGCTGCCCTCAACGCCGATGTCGCCCGCAACATAGGCCGCCACCGGGTCCAGCTCGCCGCTCAGCAAGCGCCGAAAGGTCGTGAGCGAAGCCGTCAACGTGCAGTCGGCCGCCTCGCATCCTTCGTAGACGCGGCCGCCGTTCACCATTATTGTGCCGTGACCGGGAACCACCAGCCTGACCCTGTGCGGAAAGCGCACATCCAGCTTCCGCCGCAACACCCCGACGGCGGCCGCGATTGCAGTCTTCACGGGGACGCCCTCGATGTTCCCGCAGGCCAATTCAAGCGTGCGGAGCGCCACATGAACCTGCTCAAGCATTTCGTCGCAACAGTCAAGGTCCTGTCCGTCCTCCTGGCTCTGGCGCTGCCGACCGCGCCGCTTGCCCAGACCGGCCACGAACGCCTGACCGAAGACCAGCTGTTCCAGGCGCTGCAGTCGGCCAGCGCACCGGAATCGGCACGCATCGAGAGCCTGCTGATCGACAGATGGTCGAACGCCGGCTCAAAACGCCAGAACGACCTTCTGTCCCTTGCCAAGGCGACGGCAGGCGCCGGCAACCTCGAACATGCCGTTTGGATCCTGGACACAATCATCGCCGAATCCCCCGAGTTCGCCGAAGCCTGGAACGTCAGGGCAACCATTCACTTCGTGAGAGACGACCTGGACAGCTCGGTTGCCGACATTGCAGCCACGCTGGCGCTCAATTCCCGGCACTTTGCCGCCATGAACGGCCTGGCGCTCGTCCTCGAGGCAAGCGGCAACCCGCAGGGAGCCCTCGATGCGTATCGCGCCGTGCAAGAGATGGCGCCGATGCGCGCCGGGGTCAATGGCGCAATCAACCGCCTCGAAGCCATTGTGGAAGGCCAAAGGCCGGACAGCCTGTAGCGGCAAGTTGACCGCGGGGCAATGCCGGGCCTGCCCAAGAGCTCGAGTCCGGGGAGTCGCCTGCACTTCATTTGTCCACTCAAGTGTTTCGGTGCCGCATGATTCCAAGTTGCCGAAATTTGTCAACATTGTTCATCGAAGCGATTGAACCGCTTGACTGCCGGTTCGTGGGTT
>JAPOOS010000296.1 GCA_026713305.1 Paracoccaceae bacterium | reverse complement strand
GTCCATTTCCGCCAGGGCGCGATCACCCTGATGCCTGGATTGAGGGCGTAGGCGGAAAGCTCAAACCTGACCTGATCGTTGCCCTTGCCCGTTGCGCCATGCGCAATGGCATCGGCGCCGGTTTCGTGTGCAATTTCGACCAGCCTCTTGGCTATCAACGGTCGAGCAATGGAAGTGCCAAGCAAGTACTTGCCCTCGTAGACCGTGTTTGCCCGAAACATTGGAAACACGAAGTCGCTGACAAACTCCTCTCGCAAGTCTTCGACATAGACCTCCCTGATCCCGAGCAGCTCAGCCTTCCTTCTGGCAGCATCGAGTTCCTCACCCTGACCTAGGTCGGCGGTAAATGTCACGACCTCCGCCTCATACTCCTGCTGAAGCCACTTGAGGATGACAGAAGTGTCAAGCCCGCCCGAATAGGCGAGCACAATTTTGCGAATTTTGTGCAATCTCGTGATCCGTGAGCCCTTTGTGTCGGAGAGAATGTGCTGCAAATGCCGGTCATGATCAAGCATCGGTCAAAACCAAGGACCTCGACCTTGCGCAAACAACCAGGCAACTGCTGCCAAGAAAAGGGGACATTGGAATCCGTGGACGTTGCGGGGCAACCACTGTCCTGCTTCCATGCCTGTCAAGTCACTGGCTCTTTGAAACCGCAATGACTGTGCCGGTTTGTCGGTCCTTGCCACAGCGTGACGATTGCGTGACGCAACCACTCGCACTCCAATCGACCCTCACGCCTCTGGGTTGGCCGCTTGTCGCATACGCTGTCCGGCCGTGCGCGCCTTGTGGGTTCCGCCGGACAGCATTAAGCGCCTGCAGACGGCAGCGGCGCCTGCAGGCTTGAATTCCACCGATTTCATGCGGCAAGCACGAACCGCACCGAACATCGGCAGTCGGAAGGTTGCAGCATGGTACCACCGGAAATGAACGAGCTGCAAAATGCCGCGAGGGAACTCGCCGCACGTGCCCCGGCAACACGCGAATTTGCGGACTGGCCCGAACTTGCCGAATTCGTTCCACGGAACCATCGCCAATGCCCGGCCCTTCCGCTGATCAAGTCCTGGAACTCGGAACATGTGCCTGAAACACAACGGTTTCATGAGGCCGTTCTGGCTGCGGCCGACACCGTCCGCTGGGAACGAAGCTGGAGCGTCCGGCAGGTTGGTGCGGATTTCATGAATCGTTATGGCCATTTCGAGCTGGCGGGACCCAATGGGCATTTCCGCTGCTGGAAGCTGAGAATATTTGTCAGCTTCTGGGGAGAATCGCTCTACTATCCGTGGCATCGACATGCTGCGGAGGAAATCTACCTCGTCACCTCGGGCAGCGCCGAATTTCACTCCCAAGGGCAGTCCAGCCAAACATTGGGACCGCTTGGCTGCTGCCGCCATTCGAGCTGGCAGCCACATGAGATGACCACGTTTGCGCAACCGGTGTTGACCCTGGTCATGTGGAAGGGACCTGGCCTTTGCTTTCCACCGCAAATGTAGCGATTGCCTGAACGAATTCGCATTTGGAGCGAAGCGTCGCATTGCCCTTCGCCGGCAGATCCCGAATCCGCATGCGGGACTGCATTGCGCTTGACGGCAAAGGGAATCCGACCGACAATTCGGACAGCCTCGCCAGGAGACCGAAATGGAGGAACAACCTATCATGCCTCAACCGCCGGCCGACAAATTGACCGAGAGAATGGGCGTGCTGACACGAAGGGAAACCGAGGCCCGCATCCTTGCGCCCCTTGTGGCTGCTCTCGCCGACGAGTTCGGACAACAGCGGGTGGAGGAGGTTCTTGACCGAACCATACGCTCGCTCGCACGCGGCCAGGGCAAGCAGCTTGCCAAGAGCCATGGCGACACGGTCGCTGCCTTTCTTCGCACGCTGGAGTATTGGACACGGGATGGCGCGCTTGAAATCGAGACTGTCGCCCAATCCGACACGCGCTTGGACTTCAACGTTACCAGATGCCGATATGCCGAGCTGTACCGGGCGCTCGGAATTGCGCATTTGGGCGCCAAACTGTCCTGTAACCGGGACTTCGCCTTGATCGAGGGCTTCAATCCCGATGCATCGCTGGAGCGCCGGCAGACCATAATGGCTGGCGCACCATGCTGCACATTTCGCTACCGGTTTCCCAAACCTGATTCCGCAGTTGATTGCAGCGACGAAGGCAAGCGGGACGGCATGGAAGCCACTTGAACTCTCCAAGGGAACGCTGCTGCGTCCCCCCCCCGCCCGCTGCTTGCCGCCCGGGAAACAGAATGCCCGCGAACCTTGGCATGTCAGCGCACGCAGTGCATCTCGCATCCAATGACTGGCCTTTGATAGTCGCAGCAGGAAATTCAGATGCCATTGCGACCGCTGGGCGCCCGGCCTTGCAGATGATTGCCGTTGGATTCCCGTGAGAATGCACTGTGCAGGACAGGGAGCCGGACCGTGGATTGCCGCAAGTCAAATCAATGATTGCGCAGCCGCAGTGCCGGTCGCGG
>JAPOOS010000200.1 GCA_026713305.1 Paracoccaceae bacterium | reverse complement strand
CCCGGTCGAGATGATAGTTGCTGAAGCCTTCGCTCGAATTTTCCGCGGTCATCGGCAACGATCCTCTTCGTTCGCTTCTTGATTGCTGCAAGCCCAGCCGGACAAGACGCCGAATCCCAATCAGTGAATGGCGGTCGCAGGCCTTCCGGTGGTATATTCGATCCAATCTCTGCCAGCACAATTCATTGCCGGCACTTTCCTTTTCCTGACAGCGAGGCGCCAGTGGTTGACCAGACACTACTGATTGGAAGGACCCTTGCCTTTGAAGGGTGCCCGTTCGATCGCCCAATTGGCGAGGCAGCTCTATTCAATGAATATGGCGCGGTTCTAGTCAAGGGCGACAAGATCGCGGCGGTCGGCAATGCCGCTGACCTGAAACAGGACAATCCGCGGGCTCGGGTTCACGATTGTGGCCGGCGCTTGATTACTGCCGGCCTCATCGATGCACACGCCCACTATCCGCAAACAGCAATCATTGCAAGTTGGGGCGCCCGCCTGATCGACTGGCTGGAGGGCTTTGCGTTTCGGGAGGAGGCGCGGCTCAAATAAAGCGAGTACGCTGCATCGGTGGCCCGCCGATATCTTGAAACCATCGTTGCGCACGGCACGACTACCGTCTGCAGCTTCTGCACATCGCACCCACAAAGCGTCGATGCGCTCTTCAACGCGGCGAGCGCCCTTTCCATGCGAATTGCCGCCGGCAAGACCTGCATGGACCGAAACGCGCCGCCAGAACTCCTCGACTCCCCCGATTCGGCCTACAGCGACAGCGAATCCCTCATCTGTCGATGGCATGGCGCCGGACGTTGCAGTTACGTGATTTCGCCGCGCTTTGCGCCGACCTCCACACCGCGGCAGCTTGAGGCCATGGGCGCGTTGTGGGAGCGACATTCCGACTGTCTGATGCAAACGCACATCGCCGAACAACCCGAGGAGATAGAGTGGGTCAGAGAACTCTTTCCCGACTGCCGTGACTATCTCGATGTGTACGAGGCGCACGGGCTGCTGGGCCGGAGAGGGCTCTACGGACATGGCATTCATCTCACCGCACGCGAACGCAGTCGACTGCGCGAAGCGGGCGCAGCCGTGGTTCACTGCCCGACATCCAACCTGTTCATTGGATCCGGACTGTTCGACGCACGAGCCCGCATCTCCGAAGGCATCTCCGTCGGCCTTGCAACCGACACCGGCGGCGGTTCGTCCTTCTCGATGCTGCGCACAATGGCCGTTGCCTATGAGATCAGCCAACTGCACGGCAGACCACTACATCCTGCCGAACTCTACTGGCTTGCAACTTCAGGCAATGCCGCGGTCATGCACCTGGAATCGAGGATCGGCAACTTGAAGGCCGGCATGGAAGCGGATCTCATCGTGCTGGATCTTGAATCCACCGAGGAAATCGCCTTCGCCGCAAGGAATGCCGAAGACGTCTGGCAGCTTCTGTTTCCGACGATCATGCTCGGAGACGACCGGGCTGTTTCGGAAGTCTGGATAAACGGTCGCCGGCGGAAGCGGCGTTCTTGAGGCGAGCGCTACTTTGTTCCGTACATGCGGTCTCCGGCATCGCCCAGGCCAGGCATGATGTAGCCGATTTCGTTTAGCCGCTCATCAAGCGCCGCAGTTACAACCGGCACATCCGGATGGTGCTTCGCCATCACGTCCACGCCCTCCGGGGCAGCGACCAGGCACAGGAACCGGATGTTGGTCGCTCCCGCGCGCTTGACGCGATCCACGGCGGCGGCGGCGGAATAACCGGTGGCCAGCATCGGGTCGACGGCAATCACAAGCCGGTCGTCCAGTCCGCGGGGCATCTTCAGGTAGTATTCCACCGGCCTAAGCTTCTCCTCGTCGCGATATAGCCCGACGAACCCGACGCGTGCCGAAGGAATTAGTTCCAGGAGGCCTTCGAGCAACCCGTTGCCAGCCCGCAGGATTGACACGAGCACGAGCTTCTTGCCCGCCAGCATAGGCGCGTCCATCTCCATGAGCGGCGTCTCGATGGGCCTGTTGGAAACCGAAAGGTTCCGAGTGATCTCATAGCCCAGCAGCATGCTGATTTCGCGCAGCAACTGGCGAAACTCTCCCGTCGCGGTCGATTTCTTCCGCATGAGCGTCAACTTGTGCTGCACAAGCGGATGCTCGACGATTGTAAGGTTCTCGTGGGCCATCTGGCGTCCTCTGATTGTTGCAATTGAATCGATGCATTCAACATGCACGAAGGTTGGGAGTCAGAAGCCTTCACTGCTGCGCATAGCCTATCGTCCGCAATGCGGTGGCAATGCTGTCGAGAGTGCTCGGGTCGTCAATCGTTGCCGGCATCTTGAATTCCTCGCCGTCGGCAATCCTTGCCATCGTGCTTCGCAGGACCTTTCCCGATCGGGTTTTGGGCAGCCTCGGCACAACAACGGCTTGGCGGAACGCCGCAACCGGTCCCACCTGCTTGCGCACTAGTTGAACGCATTCAGCGACAACTTCGCCGCTGTCTAGTCCCTCGACGGCGTTGAGGCAAATGAACCCTACCGGCAGCTGTCCCTTTAGATCGTCATGGACGCCAATCACGGCACATTCCGCCACATCCCTGTGACTTGCCACAACCTCTTCGAGAAGCCCCGTGGACAGGCGGTGCCCGGCCACATTGATCACATCGTCGGTTCTGGCCATCACGAACACATACCCGTCCTCGTCAACATAGCCGCTGTCGCCTGTGTTGTAGAATCCGGGAAACTCCTCGAGATAGCTGCTCACAAACCGACTGTCGGCATTCCAAAGGGTGGGCAGATTGCCAGGGGGAAGCGGCAGCTTGATGGCAATTGTGCCAAGTTCTCCACGCTCCACCTCGTGTCCGGCCTCGTCAAGAACACGGATGTCGTAGCCTGGCATGGCCATGCCGCACGATCCGTATTTCACCTTGGCGGCTTCAACTCCCATCAACAGGCCGGCAATCGGCCAACCGGTTTCGGTTTGCCACCAATGATCGACCACGGGAATGCCCAGATGGTGTTCGGCCCACTGGATGGTGTCCGGATCGGCGCGTTCGCCGGCCAGGAAGAGAATGCGCAAACAGGAAATGTCATGCCGCGCAAGCAACTTGGCATCCGGGTCCACGCGCTTGATGGCTCTGAATGCAGTCGGCGCCGTAAACAGCGCCTTGACGTCGTGATCCGAGATGACGCGCCAGAAGGCCGCGGCGTCGGGCGTTCCGACAGGCTTGCCTTCGTAGACGATTGAAGTGTTGCCGTGCAGCAGGGGAGCGTAGCAAATGTATGAGTGGCCAACGACCCAGCCAACATCGGAAGCAGCCCAAAACACTTCACCCGGATCCATGTCGAAAAAGTTCTTCATGGTCCAGTGAAGCACCACCATATGTCCGGCCGTAGGCCGGATCACACCCTTGGGCTGTCCGGTCGTGCCCGAAGTGTACAGGATGTATGCCGGGTGGTCGCCTGCCACGGGCACACAGTCGCATGGCTGACCGGCATTCACGAACTCGTTCCAGTCCAGGTCGCGGCCTTCCGTCATTTGCCCCTTGGACATTTCCCGCTGCAGCACTACGGTAAACTGGGGCTTGCAACTTGCCGTCTCAATCGCTTCATCCAGCAGCGGCTTGTATTCGACTATGCGACCAGGTTCGATCCCGCAGGACGCGGACAAAACGCATTTCGGTCGCGCATCGTCAATGCGCACTGCCAGCTCATTGGCGGCAAACCCTCCGAAGACCACAGAATGAATCGCCCCGATGCGAGCGCAGGCAAGCATGGCCATGACGGCTTCGGGAATCATCGGCATGTAGATGATCACCCTGTCGCCGACGCCTACGCCTTGCCGTTGCAGGGCGCCGGCCAGTCTGGCCACCCTGTCATGCAGCTCGCCGTACGTCACTCGAGTGACGCTGTCGGTCACCGGGCTGTCGTGGATCAGAGCCAGTTGATCGCCTCTGCCGGCGGCTACGTGGCGATCGACAGCGTTCCAGCAAGTGTTCGTCAAGCCATCGCTGTACCAATTGCAGTAATGCTCGGATTCTCTGAACAACGCCCTGCTCGGCTTCCTGTCCCAGTCCACCCCTTCGGCAAGCTCCATCCAGAAGGTCTCCGGATCCGATTTCCAGCTTGCGTAGATTTCCTTGTAGCTCATGACTTATGCTCTCCGGTTTGGAATGTTCCGTGCTTCGAGTCGCTCTGCGACCGCGCAGGAAGTTCTGCACTCACGCCACATATGGTGCATGTGCGCACGTGTTCCGACAGGTCTGCGCACAATCGGAACCGACATAGCCTCAATGCTACTACCGGCAACTGGATGAGATTTCTAGCCAGCCGTCGGACCGTGGTCCCTCGACTTCCCGCCTTTCCGGTCCTGCTGGGACTTGCGACCAATGCGGGGGCAATTTGCAGGCGTTCGGCAAAGGCGCCTGCCTTCGCCAGGGCCGCCGAACCAGCCTATCTGAGTTCGTAGCTCCTGTTGTCGACAACAAAGATCACGCGGTTCTGCTGAATGGCTACAACATCGCCTCCGTTGAGTCTGCTGCCAACTCGGATCTGGTAGACCTCGCCATTGGGATACCGCACCAGCGCCTTGCGGTCCGAATCGGTGCCAAACGTACCGATCAGCAACACCTTGCGGAGGTCCAGCCCATTTCCGTCCGTTGTGAGAATGGCCTCCTGCATCGAACTGATGCTCTCGTCGGTCAAAACCGCTCTCGAGCTGGCCTGCGCATTCACGGTCGGGACATTCTTGGCTTCCCTGGCCGTGCCCGGTCTGGGTCTTTCAACCGGCACCACGAACCGGACCATGCTGTTTGACTGATTCCCGCGCAGCACCGGATAGATCAGCCGAAGCTGGTCATGCGCCGTCGAAGCGACCATGACTTCGTCGAAAACCACCGAATGGCCCTCAACTTCCCGATCGAACTCGATCCCGTAAATCTGGCCTTCGACCGTGAATTCGGCGGCTCCTGACGGGTCGCCCGAGACGTTTCTCGTGGACAGCACAACTTCCTGATGCAGTTCGTCCTCGCCATTGATCTGGTCGGGAGCGTCCGGCCTGGAAATCAATCTCATTGCCGCATTGGGATGTACCGATTGCAAGCCTTCGCCGGAAGGTCTCTGTGCCGGAACCTTGATCAAGGCAAGTCTTTCCTGCGCATCTCCGGAACCGGTTCCCTCATGCGGCATTGCCGCGGTGTCCCTGCCTTGCAGCAGCGCCGGCCTGTGCACACGGTATTCCGAAACCGGAACGCTGGCAGCCGACTGCGAATTCCAGTCCACCACCGAGGGTTGCGGAAGAATGAACTCGGGCTGCCAGGCGCTGCTGCCATTCGCCACTGCGCTTTCCCCGGGCTTCGATTCCAGCGATCTCGACATTTGGGATCTCAATTGCCTTCGCGTGGAATTCGACACATCGGGGCCGTCATTGCGGGCCGGCAAATAGCCTCGAGCCTCCGAGACACGCGCTTGATGCCGGACGGCGGGATATCGTGACTGTGTGGCGGCTCCGTGCAGTGTGGAGGGCTGCGGCAGTTGATACGCTGCGACCACTGACGAGTCTACGCCTGACAGGTCGCCTTGTGGTTGCCTGGAGACCTTGCCGGCGGACATGTCCTCATGCTGAGCCGAACGCAAGGCTGCGGCCTTGGCGACGGATTCAGATTCAATGCCGTCAATTCCCGTGGACCGCGCCGGAATGTGCGCGATTCCCGTTTCGGAATCGCCATGGAGGATTGCGCCGGCCGCGGATGAGTACTGGCTTTCGGGATACAACGCCGGACTGCTTCCCTCGCTCCCAAAGAACATCATTGTGCCTGCTACCGTGCCACTGGCAAGGCACATGACGAAGCATACTGGACCGTTGCGCCTGATAAAATTCAGCATATGCTCGATTTCGCCTCAGAAATACTCGGTGCTTTTGCACTCTTGTTCATGTCTTTGTTCTACTACTAGAAGTTGCGTCCTGGTTCAAGATCCATGGCATATCTTGTGCCAAGGCGCTTGATTGTTGGCTCATTTCGGCGCTTGAGAAGCCTCCTTTCGCATTCAATTCCATGATTTGGGCAGTCTACCTTCCAATGCGGCACCAAGCTGCGCCACTCAAAGCGTCGCGAACACCTGACGAATTCGCGTGTTGCCAAACCCCGCGTTTCAGTTTTGCCGCACGAAGCCATCAGGCAGCTGACGTTTCAGCTTGTGCGTGACTTCAGTCTCGACGATACAGCGGCGGCAGAGCATACACCACTTTTCGGGGATCCTGAAACTCAATGCCGACTCGAAGGGGCCATCGAACGAAATCGTGGTCAGGTTGCACGGCGAAAGGCCGAGTTTGGCAGCGTAGTCGGCGCATTGCTTGACCAGACTGACGTTCATTGCGGCAACAATCAGTGTCTTTCCCTGCACTTCGAAACCAAATGTCTGTTGTTCCGGGTCCTTGCGCGTCTCGGCTCTGAACATCTTTCTGGCAATGTGCCTTCTCCGAACGAACCACGCCATCGGCTTGCGCTGCGACATGTAGATGATCGTGTCCTCCGGGATAACCAGGAGGGTCTCAGGCCGGCCCGTGTCCAAGGACTTTGCCTTTCGTTTGAGCATCGCCATGCGAAGGGCGATTCGAGGATCCTCCGCCTCCAGCGTGTCAAAAACCACCCAGTTGCCGCCGGCAGTTCGGTGAAACACGGATGCGCTTCCGTACGCGAACACCAACGCAAAGCGAGGTTGCCGACTCTTCAAGCCAAGACTGCGAAGGAATGACTCCATTGTTCCAACCATGTTCAGGCAAACAGCATTCCAGTCGCGCCGTTAGGATGGCGCATTGCAACAACCCTTCAAGCTGCGGCGGCCGGCTTGAACACTTTGCCGCGTGCCGTCGCGTCGGCCCATGACGCTCCGGCAAGATTGGCGCCGGAGAGTCCAAGGCCCGTCGGAAGCGCTGCTGCCCTTCCAGGGTGTGCCATGGGAAGGGCGCATGTCGATCGGAAACGTTGGTCTCCACTCATGTCGAACAACACCCTGTGGCCTTCCTAGGTCAATGGCACATTTTGAATCTGTCAAAGAGCGAATTGGCACCATTTCGTGGAAATCACTCTTGCAGACTTGATCGCGGCCGACCCGGAAATTGGACAGATGCTGGCTTGCAATTGGGATCCGATTGTACTTCGTTCGTCGCAATTGTGCAATAGCGGATGAAAACTGACATCCGATGTTTGCTTGCCGGGACATTCTCGATGATTAGCATTGCGTCGCCTGCCTTGCCTTCGAGTTTCGACGGCAGGATTGGCAGTTCACCACCAACTCCCCACAGGATGTTCACAAATGTCTATAGAGTCTGCAAAGGTGCGGTTGGAGAAAATGCTGGGTTCCCGCTTCCGAGTAACACGCGGGGAGCTTGTGCAGCACGGGCAGAATGAATCCATCTTTCCCGTAACGCCACCAGATGCCGTGGTGTATCCGACCAACACGAAAGAGGTGGCGGGAATCGTCACGATTTGTTCGGAGGAGGCGTGCCCGATCATTGCTTGGGGTGTGGGAACATCGCTGGAAGGCCATGCGCTGGCCTTTCAGGGGGGTGTGACTGTCGACATGTCCATGATGAACAAAGTTCTTGAATTGAATGCGGAGGACTTCAACGTCGTTGTGCAACCGGGCATCACGCGCAAGCAGCTTGAGCACGAACTGCGCGCCAGCGGACTGTTCTTCCCAATAGACCCCGGCGCCGATGCCACTCTGGGAGGCATGGCAGCCACCAGGGCCTCCGGCACGACTGCGGTTCGCTATGGAACATTGAGGGACAATGTCCTGGCGCTGGAAGTCGTGCTGGCCGATGGCAGGATCATTCGCACAGGCAGCAGAGCCCGCAAATCCTCGGCCGGCTACGACTTGACCGCCCTGTTCGTTGGGTCGGAGGGAACGCTCGGCATCATGACCGAGTTGACGTTGAAGCTCTACGGACAGCCGGAAGCCGTTGCAGCGGCTACCTGCTCGTTTGAGAACGTGGCGTCCTGCGTCGACGCAGTTACCGAGATCATCCAGATGGGGTTGCCGGTGGCTCGGCTCGAACTGCTCGACTCGGCCATGATGCGTGGCATCAACCAGTGGGACCGCAGCCTGAACATGACGGAACAGCCGCATCTGTTCATGGAGTTTCACGGGTCGGAAGCCTCGGTTCACGAGCATGCCGAAATTGCCGGCGAAATTGTGTCCGATCATGGTGGCAGCGAATTCTCGTGGGCAACCAGGACTGAGGATCGCAGCCGTCTGTGGAAGGCGCGGCACGATGCCTACTATGCGGCCAAGGCAATGCGCCCGAACTGCATGGTGCTGACCACCGACGCCTGCGTGCCGATTTCAAGGCTGGCCGAGGCCATCAACGAAACCGTGGCGGACATCGAGGCGAGTCCGCTTGAGGGGCCGATTGTCGGCCATGTGGGGGACGGCAACTTCCACATCGCCCTTCTGCTCGATCCCGAGTCGGAGGATGAGATTGCCGCTGCCAAGACAATTCAGGCGAACATCAACCACCGCGCTCTTCGGCTTGGCGGAACAATAACCGGCGAGCATGGGGTCGGAATCGGCAAGATGCGCTACATGGCGAAGGAACATGGGGATGCTTGGAAAGTCATGTCGGCCATCAAGAGGGCGCTAGACCCCAAGAACGTGCTGAATCCGGGCAAGGTGGTTCAACTCAACTGATTCCATTTGGCATGGGCCGGAAACTCGCCAACTCTGCTCGGTTCGCTCGATCTCCGCAAAGCCGGAGCTTAAACATGCTTGCCGCAGACCGATGTTCCAGCGGTGGAAGCAGGACTGACTACGGAATGCATCGCATCTCCTGCCTGCGGCATTCCATGATCGCGACTGTGGCATTTGATTGACGTCCAGTTCCGCTCACGGGAACCGAGGCAGGCCTGTCGGCTGCAGCCTGGTGGAACAATGTGGGAAATCGCCGGAAGCCGGGCGGACGGCAATGACCTGCCGTGCTTGTCCTCGAACTCCGGCACGCCGCGAATCGGTGGCACGCTTTGGCACACTCAATGCAGTCGTTGCAGGTTCTCCGCATGAAGTTCGTCAATTGTCTGGGACAGGCATTTCCGCTCGTTCCGACGCTTGCAACTACAGAGAATCAACTTTCTTCAGATTTTCACCACGGCGATCCATCAAGTGATCCCTCCCTGACTGGACGGGATTTTCCAAGCGCGATCACGTGCGGGGCTGCAATGGCTTCATCTTTCGAAAGTGTTTTCTCTCCCGCTTCCGTTGCCTTTTCAACGACACTCTTGAGCCCCCGCAACTTGTCGCTGCCGGCAATGGCTTGAGCATCGCCGCCGTAATAGTCGAACCAAGGCAGGCCGTGGCTGGCATATTGGCGAGCGGTCGGTGGCTCTGTCGGGGGCCGTTCACCGGTTATGGCCATCCATTGGGCTGAGTTCACGATAGTGACAAAACAGCGGCTGCTGTTGCGCTGGTCCCAGACATTCAACCCGTGGTCATCGTCGTAGATGTCCTGCTTCATCCGTCCCCCCGGAGCAAGACCCATGCTCTGAGCCGGCGAGTACAGGACACCTGGCTCCTGATCCGAGTAATCCATTGGTCCAAAAAACCTGTTGGACTTGTAGTGCTTTGCCTTCATGGGAAAGGCCTTCAACTGAAGGCCTCCGTGGGTTGCAGCTCCGGTCAACTGTTCCTCGACCGTGTAGCCTTCGCCAAGTTTCATGGCGACAAACTGGCGAATGACGCCCTTCTCCACGCAAAATCCGTCAAGCCAGGGTTGTTCGGGCAACACAGCGTAGTCCTGCGGATCCCGGTTGAGGTGGTCGACCCAAGGATCACCGGTTATTGCGCACATCTTGCCGGCTGCAACCTTGATGGCGAATGGATATTCCGATGCAAACGAAATCCAAAGCGCCTCAGCCTGATGCATCGGCACAATCACGCCACCCCTCTTCCGCCATGACTCGGGCAAGTTCGCGGCGTAGTCGTCAAGGTGACGAATTGGAAAAGCCCCGAGGCCTGGCGGCAGCGGATACGTTCGGCCGTCGTCCGGGATGCGCAAAGTGCGCTGGAACTCGATACTGCAGCGCGCGTCCCTGTGGACCTTGTTGAAGCTGAACTCCAGACTGTTTCTCTCAAGCACGATCATTTGTGTGTCTCCTTACCAATCGCCGTCCCTAACTTCGCGTACCACCCGCAACACCGCTTCGTCGGGCGCTTCCTTCAACTGCCGAATCAAATCCGCGAAAAGGCGCGGACGCTTCCGGATTATCTCCTGCAAGTCTGCGGACACCTTGCCGGCGAGCGCCAGCATGACGTCGGGATCCTCTCCCAGTTCCCGCGCCAGGCGCACGGTCGTCGCCTCCGACGGCGGCGCCACCTGACCACGCTCGATCTTGCTGAGATAGGCGGGTTCGATGCCGATGCGCCCTGCGACCTGACGGAGCGAAAAGCGCCGGTCGTCCTGACGCAGACGTTCGCGAATGGTGCGCACTGTGGAACCAAAGTGTGTCATGTGTCATATATAGTATACACTCTGGGGCTTGTCAAGGACCTGCAGCGAATGGTCGAATTCATGTGTTGCCCAATTGCCTGTTCGCAAGTGGTTCGCAGTCAATCCCTTTGGACCAGCAGTCCATGAATTGGTTGAGGCTTTTTTCGACCCTTCGGTCTTTCCCGCTTCACGAATCTTCGTGCCAATGCGCTTTCCCCTGTTGGGACACACGAATTGCAGGCAGTCCGACGCGCGCCCATTTGGCAAGCCGCCAGTTGCGCCAATGCCGGCGAACTCTCTGCCGAGCGTTGAAGGATGCCCAATGTTGAACTGGAACTCTCAGAAAGTTGCAGGGCCAAGCATGACCGTTCTCGCTCTCCTGCGGCGGCGGCGAATTGCTGCATCGGGCTTGGCCATCAAACCTTGGTT
>JAPOOS010000210.1 GCA_026713305.1 Paracoccaceae bacterium | reverse complement strand
CGCGCTGGGAGGCGCGGCGAAGCAGTGTGGCTTTTGGAACATCCACCGATCTATACGTTCGGTTCCAGCGCCAGGGCAAGCGACCTGCTTGAGCCAGCGTCTCTGCCCGTCCACAAAACCGGTCGAGGCGGCAAGTTCACCTACCATGGTCCCGGGCAGCGAGTTGTATATGTAATGCTCGACCTGACGAAGCGGGGACGCGACATTCGGGCGTTCGTCAAGTGCCTTGAACATTGGATGATTGGCGCGCTTGGGGAACTTGGATTGGAATCCCACACTTGCAGCGATCGAATTGGAGTCTGGGTCGGTTCGGATCCAGGCAACGAGAAAAAGATCGCTTCCCTGGGGGTCCGGGTGCGCAAGTGGGTCAGCTTTCACGGCATGTCCATAAACGTAAATCCGGACCTGTCCCACTATGAAGGAATTGTGGCTTGTGGTTTGGAGGGATATGCCGCTACTAGCCTGCTGGAGCTTGGCGTTCAGTCGTCAATGAGCGAAGTGGACAGGGCGCTCATGGATACATTCGGCGCCGCATTTGGAGATTCCGTGTGCAGCAGGCAGGCGAACCGCCAGGGGCGCCAATTTGAGCGACGTGAGGTTGAGGATTCTGCCCAGTTGCGCTAAAGAGGCGCATGAGGCGGGGGAAGACCCGAATCTACTCTAGAGTTGCGCAAGGCCAAGGAAAGGGCAACGATGGCGGACATTACAGCGCGCGCTGACGAGCATCACGAACACGTTGGTTTCTTTACCAGATGGTTCATGTCGACGAACCACAAGGACATTGGAATCCTATACATCGTGACCGCCGCACTTGTCGGATTCGTCTCAGTTCTGTTCACAGTCTACATGCGCATGGAGCTGTACCAGCCCGGAGTGCAATACATGTGCCTGGAAGGCGCCGGCCTCATTGCCGCAGCAGTCGAAGACTGCACGCCCAACGGTCATCTGTGGAACGTTCTGATCACCGGTCACGGCATCCTGATGATGTTCTTTGTGGTCATTCCGGCGCTGTTCGGTGGCTTTGGGAATTACTTCATGCCGCTGATGATCGGCGCGCCCGACATGGCGTTTCCACGCCTCAACAATCTGAGCTACTGGATGTTTGTCGCGGGTTCGTGCCTGGCGATAGCCTCCGTCCTGGCTCCGGGAGGGAACGGCCAAACCGGCTCCGGCGTCGGCTGGGTGCTCTACGCCCCACTCTCGACGCGTGAAGCCGGCATGTCGATGGACTTGGCCATATTTGCGGTGCATGTCTCGGGCGCCTCGTCGATTCTTGGCGCTGTCAACATGATCACCACGTTCCTGAACATGCGCGCGCCAGGCATGACCTTGCACAAGGTGCCCCTGTTTGCGTGGTCGATTTTTGTGACCGGCTGGCTGATACTTCTGTCTCTTCCTGTCTTGGCCGGCGCCATCACGATGCTGTTGACCGACCGCAACTTTGGAACGACTTTCTTCGATGCGGCGGGCGGCGGAGATCCAATTCTCTACCAACACCTGCTGTGGTTTTTCGGGCATCCCGAAGTCTACATAATTATCGTGCCGGGATTCGGCATAATCTCCCACGTGATCGCGACTTTTTCGAAAAAGCCGATCTTCGGCTATCTGCCGATGGTCTACGCAATGGTTGCCATTGGCGCGCTGGGCTTTGTCGTGTGGGCCCACCACATGTACACAGTTGGAATGAGCCTGACCCAGCAATCCTACTTCATGCTGGCAACGATGGTCATCGCCGTTCCAACCGGCATAAAGATATTTTCCTGGATCGCCACAATGTGGGGTGGTTCGGTTGAATTCAAGACCCCGATGCTCTGGGCGTTTGGCTTCCTTTTCCTGTTCACCCTAGGCGGCGTAACCGGAATAATCTTGAGTCAGGCGGGTTTGGACCGCGCCTACCACGACACCTATTATGTTGTGGCCCATTTCCACTACGTAATGTCGCTGGGGGCTGTGTTCTGCATTTTCGCCGGCATCTACTATTGGATTGGAAAGATGTCCGGTCGGCAATATCCCGAGTGGGCAGGAAAGCTGCACTTCTGGACGATGTTCATCGGATCCAACCTAACCTTCTTTCCGCAGCATTTTCTGGGTCGCCAAGGCATGCCGCGGCGCTACATCGACTACCCGGAGGCGTTTGCCCTGTGGAACCAGATTTCGTCGTTGGGGGCATTCCTGTCGTTTGGTTCCTTCGTGTTCTTCATTGGAGTGATCGCCTACACATTGCTCTACGGAAGGAGGGTCGAGGAGCCGGCCTACTGGGGCAAGCACGCGGATTCAATGGAATGGATACACTCCAACCCACCGCCTCACCATACGTACGAAACACTCCCGGAACGTGAACTTTGGGACAGGTATCCGCAGCACTAGCGGGCCGTTGACAAACAACAGAACATCCGCCCGACGGTTGTTCTGTTCCTCGATCACCCTAAACTGGCTTAGCGCAAGCCAGTCATTGGCAACGGCGTAGGCGAAGTCGATCAGCGGGGCGGCATCGCAGCCGATGCTGCCATCTTCCCGGGAAACTCCACGGGCACACCCTCGACCAGGTACCGGTGCAGGCGGCGATTCTCCTCGACCGGTCAATTCGGAAGGCGGCGCAGAATTCGAAGCCGCAATGCAGGCTCTTGGTGCAAATTAGGGAGTCGCCGACCATCACGGTTTGAATGGTTGGTATTCGATCAAGGAAGACCGGCCAAGGATGTCCACAATGGTGACCGACAATTCCGAACCATGGGCGTCCGTCAGTCGAATCGGATTGCCGAGCCGAAACGCCGCTGGCTGTTGCCGCCCCTCGTTGATGGCGACGTTTTCGGCGTACAGGTAGGTCCGGTCGGAAGTGTCGCGAATTGGCTCCAGCCGGCCGCGCAAGCCAGGAAGGTGCCCCGAGTTCTGGGCGAAAATGGCTGCACCACCGGATTCAAGCGGTTTGAGTTCGAGCAGTAGACCACCCTGATTGGGCGTCCACCCTTGCTCCAGTCCGGCCGCATAGGCGGGCCCAGCGGCATAGATCGTCATCGGCAGATGTGTCGTGTAAAGGTCCAGAGCCGCATCACCCTCCTCGTCGGTGATCGCCTGCACCCAGGTTTTGTTGGGAAAGACCGCGAGAACCTCTATGCCGGCGACAGGCTCACCTTCAGAATGCACCGTGACCGTCGCGTCGGCGGGAACAAGCTCCAGCTTCGCAGCAGGGATGCTGAGCGCCAAGCTCGATTCATCAATCATTTCGTATTTCGGCTGCAAACCAGTGGCTTCTTCGGTTTCCTTGCGGATAATCGACACGCCGCCCCCTCGGCGTTCCATCAGATACCTGCGATTGCCTGACCCCGCCACGTTGGCGACGGGGATGCGAGCGAAAACGGAAACAATTGCTTCATTACGGGTGGCCTGACTGGCCTCCATGCCTTCGATGGTCATGCCGTTGGGTAGCTGACCGGGCGAATCGATCTCAAGACGGTCCTTGAACATGGACAGCCGGATCCTCCGCGAAGACATGGAGTAGTCGCGGTGCGCGACCGCGTTGACCACCGCTTCAAACACCGCGGCTCCACTGTACTGGGAAGCGTCCTCGCGTTCCGGAGTCTTGCGCGCAGAAACGCGCATGTTTCGAACGACGAACTGGACTGCGGCCGCGATCTGTGCGGGAAGCGGACCGGCGACCCTTCCTGCGGAGGCACGAAGAGGGGCAGGCGGCATTGTTGATTGTGTGTTTGGGGAAGAACCAGACGCTGCACTTTCGGGCGCAAGCCGTCGAGGAAAAAGCCTTTCCTTCAAATGACCCGAACCAATGTGGGATACAAACGCCGAACGTGGCTGGCCCGGGACCAATTGGGCCCAGCCGGATCAAGGAATCTCAACTGCGTGGTGTGAGTGTCTCGGAATGGTTGTGGGCTACGTGTCGGAGACCTTTGGGCTGTCAACTCGCCGCGGGCTACTTCGAAGGAAGGCTCAGGGCATCGTCAACCAGCTTTCCGGTTGCGTCAAAATCCAGCCTTTCGCTGAAGCGCACGCGCAGTACCCTAATGACTCTGCCGCGGTCGCGGATGCCGGTTGCGCCAATCTCGCTGATTACCTCGGATACAGCCTGCCGGTGCTCGGACTGCGTCAATTGTCGCGGCAGCAAGCCGTCTATGACCCGAGCTCCCTGCCTATGCCGTTCGGCCAGCTCCACCTGCCAGTTCTCGTCATGGCGCTTGGCGCTGTTCAATCGCTGGTGACGCATCTGCCGCAGAATGTCGCAGATCACCGAGTCTGTGATGCCTTCCTGATTTCCCCTGCTCCGTTCGGTGAAATCCTTGTCCAGAATCGCCGCGTTGATAAGCCTGAGCACGGCAGTTCGGTCCTTGTCGTCTTCCTGCTCGGCCTCACGAAGTGCAGTTTCTATTCTTTCTCTTATTGCCCCCATAAAATTGGCTTTCACCTCTTTCCATAGGTTTGCTCGCGGAAAGTTCGCATCAGTTGAGGAAACCGAAAACCGGTACGAACAACAATGTCCCGTTGCGAAATCGAACTACCAAACTGAACTCACCTCGTATTGCCGGACCACTTTGCATTTGTGCCCGACATTCAGCGCAGTTTTCCGCAATTCGCCCCGAGAACGTTGAGAAAGGCACTCTCATGTCTGGAACTGCCGTTCCCTGATGGGACATTTCCTCCCTGCCACGGACAACCAAATCGCCTGACGGACATACTACTAAATGCGTTTAATAGTTCAAGCCCAATCGGAAGGCCGCCGGCAATTCCAATTTGTGCCAACACCGTTGTCCTTTGGGAAGCGCCATGGCCCCGCTGTTGAAGGATTTGGCCTTTGTGCCTGTCCGTCCCTGCCATGGTGCAATGACCCCATTCATGCCCGGCGACTTTCAGTCGTCAATTCCCGCCGAAGCAACCGATGACTTCTTCCATCGTTGAGATAGTGCAGAATCGACAGTTTCAAGTGGCAGCAACATTGCCAGCGCCGCCGGTCTAGACTATGGCAGGTTCGTACATTCATGCCGAGGGCACTGCCGGTCTTGCCGTCCTATCTGACCGACGGCCGTTCCCGTCACGGGCATGCAGGCCACACCCGTGGTGGTTGGTACGCTTTCAGGCATCGCAGCGGAGACAAAATTGCAGAAAGAGGACAGCAAGGCAAACCAAGCAACCGCCTGTCTGTTGCTGGACGATGGCACGCTCTTGACGGGCCAGGGGTTCGGCGCCGAGGGCTGCGCTGTTGGCGAACTCTGTTTCAACACCGCAATGACCGGCTACCAGGAAATCCTCACCGACCCCTCCTACTGCGGCCAGATCATCACCTTCACATTCCCTCACATTGGCAACGTGGGCGTCAATCTTGAAGACATGGAAAGGGAGTCGCCGGCGGCAGCGGGCATGATCACCAGGCTGCTGCCAACCCGCCGATCGAACTGGCGGGCACGCTCTGACCTTTCCAACTGGATGTCCAGCAAGGGACTGATTGGCTGCGCTGGCATGGACACCCGGATGCTGACCCGCAAAATTCGCGAGATGGGAGCGCCGCTCGCTGCTGTCGAGCACAGCCGAGGCGGCAATTTCGACCTTTCGCTGCTAAAGTCCCACCTCGACAGGTTTCCGGGATTGTTCGGGTTGGACCTGGCTATGCAAGTTACCAGTCGGCAGGCCTTCGAATGGAATCAGTCAATCTGGAAATGGCCCTCGGGATACCGCAGCGAGCCCGAGCGGGACTTCCTGGTTGTAGCCGTGGACTATGGCGCCAAGCACAACATCCTGCGCTGCCTGTCGTCCGTCGGATGTGAAACAAAGGTTGTGACGGCGGATTCATCGGCGGACGACATTCTGCGACTGGAACCAGACGGGCTTTTCCTGTCAAACGGTCCAGGCGACCCTGCCGCAACCGGCGCCTATGCCGTGCCAATGATAAGGGAAGTGATCGATCGTTCGGACATTCCGGTGTTCGGCATTTGCCTTGGTCACCAGATGCTGGCGCTGGCTCTCGGCGGCAATACCGTCAAGATGAACCATGGGCATCACGGCGCCAACCATCCGGTGAAGGACATCCGCACGGGAAAGGTTGAAATCACCTCCATGAACCACGGATTTGCAGTCGATCGAGACACATTGCCTTCCAACGTGCTGGAAACTCATGTTTCGCTTTTCGACGGCACCAACTGCGGCCTGTGTGTCAGGGACAAGCCGGTCTTCTCGGTGCAGTTTCATCCGGAGGCAAGCCCAGGTCCGCAGGACTGCCACTATCTCTTCAGAGATTTCTCGCGCCTGATGCGTGATCGAAAGAAGGATGCCCGGTAGGCATCCCAATTCGCCTCAACCCGCCACGCGGAGGTCGCGGGCCTGCTATTCCGAGCTTCCTCCGACCGTCAGTCCTCCAATCAACGTGGTTGGCAACCCAACGCCGACCGGAACCCACTGGCCGTTCTTGCCGCAGTTGCCGATGCCGGGGTCAAGCCCCAGGTCGTTTCCGACCGCTCGAATTCTGGTCAGAGCGCTCGGACCGTCGCCAATCAATGTCGCGTTGCGAATTGGCGCGCCAACTTTGCCGTTCCGAACCCGGTAGGCCTCCGTGCAAGAGAACACGAACTTGCCGTTGGTTATGTCCACCTGACCGCCGCCGAACCCCACTGCATACACGCCGTCCCGAACCTCCTTGATGATGTCCTCGGGATCGGCATCTCCTGGGAGCATGAAGGTGTTTGTCATTCGCGGCATCGGCGCATGAGCGTAGGATTGTCGCCTGCCGTTGCCGGTTGGCCTGTTGCCGGTCAGGCGGGCGTTTTGCCTGTCCTGCATGAACTTGACGAGAATGCCGTCTTCGATCAGCGTGTTGCGCTGGCCGGGCGTTCCCTCGTCGTCTATCGTGATTGAGCCGCGCCGGTCCTTGATCGATCCGTCGTCGAGAACGGTGACGCCCTTGGCGGCAACGCGCCTGCCCATCAGATTCGAAAACGCCGACACTCCCTTCCGGTTGAAGTCCCCCTCCAGTCCGTGGCCAATGGCTTCGTGCAAAAGAATTCCCGGCCAGCCTGGCCCCAGCGCCACGTCATACACTCCGGCCGGCGCCGCTTCCGAACGCAGGTTGACGCCGGCAATCCGCACGGCCTCCCTGGCCAGCTCCTGCCATGAATCACGCTGCATGATCGAGGATGCGGAAACGCGTCCTCCGTGCCCCGAATATCCACTTTCCCGGCGGCCGTTTTCGAGGAGAATCACCGAAATCGAGCAACGCGCCATAGGCCTGACGTCGCCGACCTGATGACCATCCGGTCTCAAGATCTCGATTTCCTGAAAGGATGTGGCAATGTTGGCCGTGACCTGCACCACTCGGTTGTCGAGTTGGCGGACAAAACTGTTGATTTCCTCCAAAAGCTCGACCCGCTCGGAAAACGCCGCTTCGGCAACGGGATCCCGAGCCGCGTACAGACGCCTGTCGGCGGAACGCGGCGGGACATCCAGCGTGCCTCCACCGTCCCTGGCCGCCAGCCTCGCTGTTGCCGCGGCCTTTTTCAGCGCCTTTTCGGAAATCTCACTGGCATGCGCATATCCGGCCGTGGCCTGGCGGACGACGCGCAAGCCAAAACCCTCATGGGCGCTGTAACTTGCGGACTTGACCCGATTGTCATCGTACAGGAGATGTTCCGAACGCTGCCTTTCGAGGAACAGCTCGCAATCGTCGCTGCCGATCGAGGCATCGCGCAGAACGCGGGTTGCCGCTTCCCTGTCCAAGTTCGTTTCAAACGGCCGAAACCGCTGTGCATTTCCCGCTGCCGAATCATGGCCGCCGTCAGACAGGTTTTCCAATTTCGTTGCCTCCTCAGTCGTTTCAATGCCAGCCGGCCAGTCATTCCGGAGGAACTCCGGGTCGGTTGAAGCGCGCCGGTCAGTTGCGATCCTGATCAACCAGCTTCCCGGCTGAAATCCAGGGCATCATCGCTCTGAGCTTGACACCGACATGTTCGATTTCGTGGTCGTCGTTTCTTCGCCTGATGGCCTTGAAGGAAGGTTGACCCGCGCCGCACTCCCGCATCCATTCGGTGGTGAAACGTCCGGTCTGAATGTCTTCGAGAATTGATCTCATTCGTTCCTTGGTCTCCTTGTAAGGCAACACCTTTGGACCGGAAACATACTCGCCATATTCGGCAGTGTTGGAAATCGAGTAGTTCATGTTGGCAATTCCGCCTTCGTAAATGAGATCCACGATTAGCTTGACCTCGTGCAGGCATTCGAAGTAGGCCATTTCGGGAGCGTATCCCGCCTCCACCAATGTCTCGAAGCCACAGCGGATCAGTTCCACGAGGCCGCCGCATAGCACTGCCTGTTCGCCGAACAGGTCTGTCTCGCACTCTTCCTTGAAGTCGGTCTCGATGATTCCGGAGCGGCCTCCACCAATTGCGGAGCAGTATGCCAAAGCCGTCTCGAGCGCCGATCCAGTCGCGTCTTGATGGACCGCCACCAGGCAGGGAACGCCGCCGCCCTTCACGAATTCCCCTCGAACCGTATGGCCTGGACCCTTCGGCGCCACCATTATCACGTCAACTTCAGGCTTCGGGTCGATCAGGTTGAAGTGAATGTTCAATCCATGCGCAAAGGCTATGGCCGCACCTGCCTGCAGGTTGTCATGAACCTCCTCTGCGTAGGTTTTGGCCTGCAGTTCGTCCGGCATTGTAAACATGATCAGGTCGCACCATGCGGCCGCTTCGGAAATGCCCATGACGGACAGACCCTCCGACCCCGCCTTGGCGGCGGACTTGGATCCTTCGCGCAAGGCAACGGCGAGGTTGCGCGCGCCGGAATCGCGCAGGTTCAGCGCGTGCGCATGCCCTTGGGAACCATATCCCAAGATCGCAATTCGCTTGTCCTTTACAAGATTGATGTCGCAGTCCCGGTCGTAATAAACGCGCATGTTCATCTCCAATAGAATTCGCCGTGCCCAATGCAAATGGTCGAAACAGGGGCCATTCGCCCTAATATGTGCTCCACCACCAAATGCAATTCCCTTGTTGTGTTTCGCAACCAATTGTCTCGCCCTTCGTCCCCCTGCCACCGCCGCACGGCAGAACACGCCAATCGAGGTTCCGGTAAGTCAGACCATGCAGGCCGGGCACAAAACGGACATCGCTCGGTTGGCCGGTGCATTGCCAGGCGTGATTCACAGCAAGGCCTCGACTTGGCACAATCGCAATGGAAAATGGAACATGGCCAGGCGCGACTTGATCAGCGCCAAGTGGTTGGTCTGACTGTGGATTGCCGACCTCGTCGTGCGCTGTCCAGTCGTGAAAACGCTTTGAAGGCCGCAATTCTCGGCACCGCCATTGCCGCAATCCACTGAACGAGCGGCTCAGACGCGTTCGCCCAACCAGCCGACCCACCGGTGCCGCTTGGTTTGACATTCCCATTCCCAAGGATTGGCAGCCTTGAAAGTCGTTTCGACGCCCGATGGGCAGGGCTCCGTGTCGATGCGGAACAGATACTGCCTGGAACGACTGCGCAGAGCGCTCCATTGGCGTTGGCAGCGCCGGCCTTCCCAAGCGCATCCCGGTAGCAGGTTTTCTCGGAACGGAGGCCAACTGCGCCGCAAAGGGAGTGAGTGTGCGATTGTGTGCGGCCGACATGGCGACTTTGCATGGGGCGAGAGTCCATGCATGGGGAAGGATTGACCGGCAGCGTTGCCGAGCGGAGACCGGCAAGAGCTGAAACAATGCGCACAAGGCTGAGAGCGGCAACCTGGGCCAATTCTCGACGCAATCCGACAAGCAACGCAATCATGTCCGATCGCGAAATCTCCCGGCATGCAGCAAAGGCATGGCCGCTGAGACATCGTGGAACAGGAAAGGACTTGAACGGCCCGGCTCGCCGATGCGCGGCAATGCAGCGGCGCCTTCATGGAACCGAAGGACTCACAACGGTCGGGAATCCACGATGCCTGATCTCTTCCCCTTGCGTCGGGCTCGCGGGTCAGGCCTCGGGGCGAGCATCGCGGACAGGGGATGGCCACCCATTCCCAGCCGCATGAGACTTCTCCGCGCCGTGCCACTTGCGGAAATCGACTGCAGGACTGTCTTGCGCAGTCTCTTTACGATTCCGGACGGCGTCATGGAGGACAGACTCAGCAGTGTGACTCCTGCGAGTCGGCCTGACACTTCAGCGTATCGGGCACGGTGGTAGCGTTGCAGCGCCACTCGACGACCTGGGTCGGCACCGGCCGAACCAATGTGCCCGGCGAGTGTCCAAACGTCGCCGACGCTGGAGTTGAACCCCTGCGCTGCGATCGGGGGAAACACATGCGCCGCCTCCGCGATCAACGCAACGCGTTCTCCGTAAAAGCGCTTTGCCAGCTGGCTGGTGAGCGGCCAGCATCTGGGCCTTGTCAAGACACTCAGTCGCCCGAGAATGCCGCGGCCTTGTTTCTGTGCCAGCTCCTCAAGTTTGGCTGCTGGAAGGGCCGCAAGCGCGTCGGCATCCTTTGACCTGGCAATCCAAACCACCGCCGATGCACATTCCCCCTTCACGTCCGGGATGGGAACAAAGGTCAATGCCCCGTCTTGATGGTGAATCTCCAAGGACGCATCTCCGTGGTCAACCGAGTGACTCACATCGAAGACAACCGCCTTTCTCTCGTGGGGAATTGTTCTGCACCCTATTCCGGCAAGCGACCGCGTCGGCGACTCCCTGCCATCCGCCGCAACGACCAACTTGGCCTGGATTTGCAAACGGCTGTCAAGCGTGACGAAAATCTCGTTCGTTCTCTGAACCATGGCGACAAGGCGGCCGGGCAAGGCCTGAGCAAGATCCGCCTCCGCAAGGCGTCTCTCGATCACTTCTGACAGTCTTGCGTTCGGCACTGACCAACCAAAGCGGCTTTGGCCAAGTTCGCCAGCATGGAAGGCTACCTCCAGATCGCCTTCATTTGCCTCTGCGCTGGCGAGAATTATCCTGATGGCGCTTAGCGGAGCAGCGTGCTTCTCGACCTCCTGCCAAACGCCCAGTGAACGATAGAACTCGACCGCAGGCTCGAGCAGCGCCGTGACACGGTTGTCCCTGACCGACTGGTCGGCAACCCTCCAATTTGCCAGTCTTGGGTCAACGAACGCCGTTCGGAAGCCGGATTGGGTCATCTTCAATGCGCAGGTCAATCCACCCAGGCCTGCGCCGGCAATCAACACGTCCGAGCGGATACGCCGGCCAATCAAGCGATTGCCCGCAAGCCCTGCCGCCTCAATGTCGTTGTTCATTCCACCGAATTCGCAATTCGGCTGGCACTCACGATTGAGGCGTCGATGTCGTCCACGATGTGCCGGATCTCGGATGCGTCGGTTCCCTCGACCATGATTCGCACAACGAGTTCAGTTCCGGAATTGCGCACGACAATGCGGCCGCGGCCGTTGAGTTTGGCACGATGGGATTCGATTGTTCGCTTCAGGGCATTGCAGTTCGACACCGCCGCGAAACTCCCAACTCTGACATTTTGCAGAATTTGCGGCAGGGGTTCAAACACGTCCACGATTTCGCTGGCCGGCCGGCCCTCCTCGACCAGGATGGCCAGCAACTGCAATGCGGTGATAAGCCCATCGCCGGTTGTCGAGTGCTTTGCCATGATTACGTGACCCGACTGTTCGCCTCCAAGGGAATACCCGCCCCGAAGCATTTCGGCGATTACGTGCTTGTCGCCAACATCAGTCCTTTGGATCGAAATGCCCTGTTCCGACAGGTGCCTTTCAAGCGCAAAGTTGGACATGATTGAGGCAACCAGTGTGTTGTGCGCCAGTCGGCCCTCGGACTTCATGCGCTTGGCGAGCAAGCCCAAGGCCTGATCGCCGTCGACCGCCCTGCCCCGTTCGTCGATAAGGACGACGCGGTCGGCGTCGCCGTCCAGGCAAATTCCAACGTCGGCCCTGGTTTCAATTACCTTCTGGCATGCCCTGCGCGTGTCGGTTGCGCCGCAGCGATAGTTGATGTTGGCGCCGTCCGGACTAACCGCAATCGGAACAACGTCGCCTCCCAACTCCCACAGAACATCGGGGGCAACCCGGTAGGCGGCTCCGTTGGCGCAGTCAACAACCACTCGAAGGCCGGAAAGACGCAACGACTTGGGGAATGTTGTCTTGGCAAACTCAACGTATCTGCCGATTCCGCCGTCGATGCGCCGTGCACGCCCAATTTCCGACGGCACAACGGGATCAATGCTGGCATCAATCCTTTCCTCGATGCGCTCCTCCTCGTCCTTCGAAATCTTGTACCCGTTGGGTCCAAAGAACTTCATGCCGTTGTCTTCGAAGGGATTGTGAGAGGCGGAGATCATTATGCCCAAATCGGCTCGCATCGACCTGGTGAGCAATCCCACTGCCGGCGTCGGTATGGGTCCCAGCAAGTGAACATTCATTCCGACTGCCGTCAAGCCCGCGGTCAATGCATTCTCGACCATGTAGCTCGAGCGGCGGGTGTCCTTGCCGATGACCACCCTGTGGTGGTTTGCGTCGTCAGTCCGAAAATGCTCGCCCACAGCCATTCCGATCCTGAGAACGCAGTCGGCGGTGATGGGAAACGCGTTCGAGCGACCACGAATGCCGTCCGTGCCGAAGTACTTCCGCTCTGCCAACTGCCAATCCTTCACAACGTTGTTGGTGTCGCCATCCTTCGGAATTCAGGACAGTCGACGATTGCTCGAACCGCAATCCAGCTGCTGCGTGCCGACTACTTGGAAGTGTAGAAGTAGTGCCGACCGATCTTCCGGGACAAGGCCAGTTCCTTGGCCCATTCCGGCCTGACCTGCGTGTTGTGATAGAATTCAGCGTCCCCGACCAGACTGGTCACTTCGCCTCGCACCACTCGATCCATCAGTTTGGCGATTTGACTGTACAGGTCTTCGTTGGCTATCAACTCCGGCGCGCCGTCGCAGGCGTAGCTGAACTGGCACTTGTGCTGCTGATTCATTCCCTCGAAGACAACTCCGCAGATTGTGTTCGGAAATCGCTTTGATCGCACGCGATTCAGTATGACCTGTGCAACTGCGATCCTTCCTTCCCTTGGTTCGCCACGTGCTTCGAAGTAAACGGCCTGCGCAAGGCATGCCCTTTCCTCTCGGTCGGCAAGGCCATTGGGCGCAAACGCCGGTTTCCGGGGAATTGTTCGCATCACTGGAACCAAGCCCAACTTGACGCTCCGCCGATCCCTTCGCTTAATTGAAGGCGACTTGGCCATCATCGCAACGGAATTGCGTGAGGAGGTCGCCTTTGAACCTGTCGTCGTGGGCCGAAGAACGACCTTCAGATTTCCTGTAGCCGCGGCTCCCGTCGGGCCGCGAAGCGCGGGGACAATTCCATCGACGAGGACAGGCGCGTGCTCCTTCCCCACCTCGTCGTGGACCTCGCCGGCAGTCCAACCCAGTGACTGCCGAGCGGCTAGCTCCAATTCGGATTCCCCCATGACAGGGGCACCGAGGCCTGCGCCGGCTGTCCGATCGTCAGGCGCTGGGAGGCTTTGCTGTGCTGAAGCTGTTGTGCCGAGGTGCAATAGAAGCACCACTATTGTTCCGGCCACAAACGGCGCCACCGCAAATCTCAATGGCAGATGCCAGCGTATCGGATGACGCAATTGCGCCATATGCATGTCGACTTCTCGTTCTTTTGTTTGGTTGTTCGGCGGTGGGCTTTACCCAATGTTGGCGCTGCTGTCAAACGCGGGAACCTTCGGGATTCCATGAAGTTTCGGCCGCCAACCCAGGCCATCCACCTCACTTTCGGCAATCCGGATGACTTCACGCCCTTTCGATTCAACGCATCGCCGGATGGATGCAGATGTGGAAGTGGAAGCAATGATTCAATGTCAGCCGTTCAGCCCGCCGCCCGCCTCTGCCGAATTGCGGCCTGGGCGGCCGCCAGCCGGGCGATCGGGACTCGAAACGGAGAGCAGGAGACATACGAGAACTTTGCCTGCCTGCTGAATTCAATCGTGTCGGCGCTCGCAGCATGTTCTCCGCAAAGCGAAAGCAGGAGATCAGGACGGGTGTCCATCCCTCGCGACACCGCCAGTTGGAGCAGTTCCCCGACGCCTTCGCGATCGATTCTGCTGAAAGGATCTGCGGGAAATACGCCGAGACGGACATATTCGTCGACAATGCGGGCGGAATCGTCACGGCTTATTCCGTAGGTAAGCTGCGTCAGATCGTTCGTGCCGAAACTCAGAAACGTGGCGTTGGCTGCAAGTTCGCCGGCCCTCAACGCCGCTCTCGGCGTCTCAACCATCACGCCGAGTTCGAATTCAAAGTCGACGCCGGTCGAGGCACGCACTTCTTCGGCCACCTGATCGATCTGCCTCTTGACCAGCACAACCTCGCGGTTGGCGGTTACCAGCGGAACCATGATCTCCGGCGACACCGAAATTCCCCGCGCAGTTGCCTCGGCCGCGGCCTCGAAAATCGCTCTCGCCTGCATCTCGTAGATCTCCGGAACCGATATGCCCAGCCTCACGCCGCGCAGTCCAAGCATTGGGTTGAACTCCTTCAGCTCTTCCGCTCGGGCCGTCAGCTGTTCGAGCGACAGGCCGATCGCTTCGGCGAGATCGGCCAGCTCATCCTGATCGTGGGGGAGAAACTCGTGCAGCGGCGGGTCGAGAAGTCGAATGCAAACCGGCTTGCCCGGCAGACTTTGAAACAGCTGAAGAAAGTCGCCGCGCTGCATTGGCAGCAGTTTCTCAAGTGACTGGCGGCGTTCGGCCGGCGTTGACGCGAAAATCATCTCGCGCATGACCGTCAACCGTGACTCGTCGAAGAACATATGCTCGGTTCTGCACAGACCGACGCCTTCGGCTCCGAACCGCAGCGCTATCTTGACCTCGTCGAGCGTGTCGGCATTGGCGCGAATGCCGAGATCGCGGCAGCAGTCGGCCCAGTCAAGAAACTGCCTGACAGCCCGGCCATAGTCGGGAGGCAATGTGGGGGCGGCGCCCTCAAGCACAACACCCGCGGTTCCGTCGATCGTGATGGTGTCGCCCTCTCGAAAGATGTTGCCTTCGTCGGTGACGAGCGCGCCGCTCTGCGGCCAAAAGTCGATGTTGGTTGCGCCGGCGACGCAGGGCACGCCCAATCCCCTGGCTATTACAGCGGCATGGCTTGTCATTCCGCCGCGTCCTGTCAGCACTCCCTGCGCAATGTGCATGCCCCTGATGTCTTCCGGGCCTGTCTCGGCTCGGACAAGAATGCATCCCTGCGACCGCGCCGCCCTGACATCTGCGGCCGAGGAGGAAAACACTATCGCTCCGGACGCTGCACCGGGACTTGCGGCGATTCCCTTGGCGATTACCCGGTTGTTCGCTTCCGGGCTTACCTGCGGATGCAGAAGGCTTGCCAAATTTTCGGGATCGATTCTGAGAAGTGCGTCCTGCTTGTCGATCACCCCGGCTTGCACAAGTTCAACTGCGACGCGAACTTCCGCGGCGACGCTCTTTTGAAGAACACCGTACTCGAGAACGAAGACGTCGGTCCCGTCATCGGCAAACCGGAGCTGAATTTCGTCCGCGAGGCTGCGCCGCAGCTTGTCGTGGATGCGCCTGAGTTCGTCTTCCCACCCTCGGCTTAGAGCGACTTCGGAATCGGCAGTGGCAATGTCGGCGGAATTCGCCTGCTCGCCAATTCCAACACGGAAGTCCTTCCTGCCGGTCTCGACATTGATTGCCTGGCTTGACCAAACCCGCATTCCCCGGGATGACCGGCATAGAACCATTTCCTGCACAACCAGACCGAGGCCGGTCTCCCCGGAGAATCCCCTGGCCGTGCGCAGCAGCCGGGCGGACGGTTTGTTCCATCCCTTGGCCATTGTCCGCACTGCTGCCCGCAGCTGTTCGCTTGGACTCTGGGGAAACTCCGTGCCAACCTTCCTTCTGAAGGATTCCAGCAAGCGGCCGACTTCGACCTCGCACTCCCGCGTGCTTTGACCGGGCTGGCGGCTCGGACTGTCGATTTCGACTTCGTGCACCCGATACGCAAAGTTGCGGATGTGCCTCTTGTACGCGTGCAGGGCGCGTTTCCTGCCAATTCGCTCCGCCAACATCGGCAATGCGGCGTTGTTCAACCCGACCCAAAGAAACACGCCAACGCCGCCACATCGGCTGAAGCGGGGACTTGATCTGACTGAAAGCAGCGGTCGCGGTTCGAATTGATCCAGCACGGGCGACACATCCATCGCTGCGCCGCCATGTTCGGCGCCGACAGCATCGATAGAAACTGCCACTGTTCGCGGGCACCTGATGCCGAGTTCGACGAGCCGGCCTATCCGGGCGGCTCTCTCTCCGAAGTTCCGGGCCGTTGGCCGTTCGGATGCGGCAACCACCTGAGCACAGCTTGTTGCGATAGGTCCCATTTTGCCACTTGTATCCATTCTTCCCGCCTCGGCTGCCGAAGCAGCGGAACTCGGAACGCTGTCGATCGGCGGACCTGTCATGGTGACCACGGGCCGTTCAGGCGCCGCCATGCAATCTCGAGAAATCCGCAACTCGCATGCACATGCCTTCCAGCCACGCCAGCAAGCCAAGTCGGTTTTTCCGCACCGCTTTGTTGGTGTCGTTCACGAGCACCGACGAAAAGAAGGCTTCCAACGGCGCGTTCATTTCGTGAATGGCGCGCAGCGTTCGTTCGCACCCACTCACGGTAAAGCGCTCGTCCATGCTTGCAACCAGTCCTTCAAGCTGTTGCAGCCTGGAAAACAGCCGGTGTTCCGATTCATGCCCGAACAGCTCCGGATCAATGGCAGGAGCTCTTGCCGGCACCGCAATTCCGGCAGCGCGAAGGATCGAGCCGGCGCGCAGAGACGGCTGGGCCAGATTGTCAATGCCGCAGTCGCTTGCGACCTTTCGCAAACATTCCACATGTTGCCTGAGATGGAGAAGATTCGCACGCTTCGAACTGCTCATGCAGGCGTCGATGTACTGCCTTTCAATGCCCTGCCGGCGCAACAGCACAACAAACCTTCCCATCACGAACTCCATGACCTGCCGCTCGGCCGACAGCCTGTCGACAAACTTCCCGCCGTCGCCGGGCTCCTGGTCGTCAAGGTAGTTTGCCAGGCCGTGCTGCACAATCCTGTCCAACGGCAACACATACTCGTTCTCGAGGACAATTCTGATTGCAGCCAGTGCAGCGCGGCGCAACGCGTGTGGATCCTTGGACCCTGTTGTCCTTTCGCCGGCGAGCGCGAATCCGCATAGATGGTTGATTCTGTCCGCCAGCGCCACACAGCTGGCTTCCGTGTCCGAGGGGAGTTCCGAGCCGTCGCCGACCGGGCGATAATGCTGTTCGATTGCCTTGCACACGTTGGCATCCAAGCCGTCGGCCTTGGCGTAGTGGCTTCCCATGACACCCTGGAGTTCGGGAAACTCGTCGATGACCTGCGACGCCAGGTCGGCCTTGCAATGGCGCGCTGCCTGCGAAACGACGTCGACATCCGCATTCAGATGTTCGGCGATGGCGCGAGCCAGCCCGGCAATGCGTTCGACTCTTTGCCACTGCGACCCCAGCGAGGCGTGATAGCTGACATCCTCGAGTTTCCGGTTGAAGGAATCCAGCCCGGCATGGCGCAGGAACTGCATGTCAGCGGCATAGTGGAACTCGGCATCCTCCAGCCGCGCACAAAGCACGCGTGTGTTGCCCTTTCGGATCGCGTCGTCGTTGACGCTTCCCTTGTTGTTTGCAACGGTGACGAAGTGCGTAACCTGATCGCCATCGCACCTGCAAAGCGAAAGGTACTTCTGGTGCCTGCGAATTGCGGTTCGCAGAATTTCCCTAGGCAACGACCGGTACCTAGCGGGCACCCGGCCCAGAATGGGGTTTGGCCACTCCACCAACCCAGCGATTTCCTTGAGCAATTCCTCGTCCTGCCAAAGAACAAGCCGCCGCTCACGCGCAAAACTCTCGGCCACCGCCCTGATTCGATCGCGGCGTTCGGTGGCGCTGAGCATTACCCATGCATCCCGCAACTTGGCTTCGTATTCGGCGAACGATCTGACCGGGAAGTCGCCAGGTGACAGAAAGCGGTGTCCGCGGGTCGTGTTCCCGGACTGGATTCCAGCAACCTCGAATTCAACGTTTCGACAATTGCCCTCGTCGTCGAACAGTATGCAGAGCAACGACCGGATGGGCCGAACCCAGCGGAAGTTTCCGGAACCCCAACGCATCGATTTCGGCCAGACAAGGCCTTCAATTGCTCCGCGAACCCGTTCGCTCGCCACATCTTCCAAACGCCGACCGGGTGTGACCGTGACCGCGAAGTAGTACTCGCCCTTCCTGGAGCTGCGCACCTCAAGCTGGCCGGCATCGGCTCCCGCCGAGCGCAGGAAGCCGGCAATCGCCCGCTGCGGCGCACCGACCCTTGGTCCTCGCCTCTCATGTGTCACGGGTGCCGATGCCTGCGGCATGCCCGACAGGACGGCAACCAGCCTCCGCGGCGTCGAATATGATGAAACCGCAGTGGCTGCCAGCCCTGCCTCCGCCAGCTCGGATCCGACGGCGTCCGCCAGCCGGCGAGCCCCGCTTTCCTGGAGAGTGGCGGGAATTTCCTCACAGCGCACTTCAAGCAATAGGTGTTGCATTCAACTGTCCGTCAACACGATGATCCAGTGTTCATGAAATGGGCAAACGGCTCACCTGCAGCCGGCGTCAGCAGGCGGTTCCGGCTTCCGTCTTGAGGTAGGCGTCCGCACAGCGGCGCGCCATGTGCCTCACTCTTGCAATCAGCACCTGTCGCTGGCTCGGCGAAATCACGCCTCTGGCGTCGAGCAGGTTGAAGAAATGGGAAGCCTTGATGCACTGATCGTATGCGGGGTGCGCCATTATGATCCGCTTGCCTGTTGAAGGGTCGGTTTCCGGTTGCGACAGGATTCGGCTGCATTCCATCTCCGCCTCGTCGAAGTAGCGTCGCAACAGCTCGGGCGAGCAGACGTCGAAATTCCAGCGCGAATACTCCGCTTCCGACTGGCGGAAGACATCTCCGTAGGTAAGGGGCACCGGAGAATCCGGACGGTTGAAGGGCATTTCCATCACATGATCGACATCCAGCGTGTACATCGCAAGTCGCTCCAGCCCGTAGGTCAGCTCGCCCGTGACCGGATGGCATTCATGGCCGCAGACCTGCTGAAAGTAGGTGAACTGCGTGATCTCCATGCCATCGCACCATACCTCCCAGCCGAGTCCCGAAGCTCCAAGGGTTGGGCTTTCCCAATCGTCTTCAACAAAGCGAATGTCATGCACGGCGGAATCGATGCCGATCGCAGCCAGCGAGTCCAGGTACTCTTCCTGCAAGTTGGCGGGCGAAGGCTTGATCACGACCTGAAACTGATAGTAGTGCTGCAATCGATTTGGGTTGATCCCGTAGCGACCGTCGGTCGGCCGCCGCGAGGCTTGGACATAGGCTGCAGCCCATGGGCGGGGGCCGAGAGCCCTTAGCGTTGTCGCCGGATGAAAGGTGCCGGCCCCAACCTCCATGTCATAGGATTGCAGCAGCACGCATCCGCGTTCGGCCCAGAAGGCCTGCAACGCGAGTATGATTTCCTGAAAGCTCGACGGAGATTCGCGCGAGTTCAAGGTCTTGCCTTCCGAATCTGCCATATGCTTCGTGTCCACAAATTCCCGCACGGCGGTTCGTCAGCTCCTTGTGAAGTCAGCGATCATTGCAAGTCAGTGAACCATTGTTGGGAACATGCGAACTGCGACGTGATTAGTTCGACGAATCGCCCCACCATCCAGATCGAAGCGATGGACGCGGGACGTGCTGCGCGCTGTCAAACGGAGTGCGCAGGAACTGAGCATTATGTAGCCCAAACGACAAGCACAAGCTGATACTCTCCGCCCAGCCGCTCGACCCGCAATCCAAACGCAGTTGCCAAATGCATTTGCATCGTTTGCCGCCGTGTCCGGACCGGTCGAGCCGGACTCTGGCGCCATCGCCTTTGGGCACGCATCTGAACCCACCGGAATGTGATCCCTGGCGCGGTCGAAGGCTGTTGTCATTGAACGCGCGACCCCACAATGCGGCAGGAAAACTCGAACCGCACGCTGGCACGCTGTCAAGTTCGCAATTGAACAGGCGCATGTCTGCAAGCTCGGGATTCGCGGAATCGCGCCGACCGGCCGAAATTCCTCCCGTTGCGCGTTTCCTTGCTTGATCTCGATTGCTGGAGATTGGGAAATGCGTGCTGGTTTCGAGGCAAGGCAACTGGAGCGCTCAGGACCTTGCGCCGTCAATGCCGGCTGCAGTTGTTGAAGTTGCCGCGTACTGCAAATATACGGGATCAGGTCCATTGCTCCTGAACCTGCACTGCGTTTCAGCGCGGTTTCCCGCCTTTCGCCATTGCAGTGTCGCAGGACGAGGCTCGGGGGCAACGGTCTTGCGTTGCTCCAAGCAATGATGCGTCAACAGACCGAACAGTTTCAGTTCAAGTACAGGTAGGTGCCGTGAGCAATCGATTGATGCAGATCGCTCTACTGGCGTTCATAGTGCCAATCCTCTGCGGCGCACCGGCCAGCGCCCAGAATTCAACAGCCGGCAACGAGCAGGCAGATGCTCTGGATTGGTCGATCTACACGCCCTCGCAACTTGCGTCCATTCAACTGGCCCTGAGCGTCGATGGCTACTACACAGGCGACATAGACGGCGTCACCGGCAGCCAAACCAGGAATGGCATCAGGTCCTACCTGACATCCATCGGCGAGCCACCGGCCGACGAGCTTACGGAAGCGCAGCTCAATGTTCTTCTGGACGATTTCAACCAAAGGTACGGGTCGAGCGGCATCGCCGGCTTCCATCACCGAATTGCCGGACTCCATGCGCTGATTCCGACCGCCCTGGTTGCATTCGACGGCGCAATGGGCCCGTTCGTGACCTTCCGTTCGATCAACCAATCCGGCATTCGGATTGCGCTGATGTCTCTGGAGGGCGACCAGGAGGATTTCGGTGCGCTCTATCAAAGCCTGCTGGCAGAGTTCAAAGCCGATGCGCGGCAGGGCATGCTTTCGCCAACGGAGTTTTCGTTTTCCAACGGGGCTGACGGAAAGTTCACCTATGCGAGAGCAAGATACCGGTTTGGCCGGATTTGGGGAATGCTCGTCCAGCGGCCGCTCGCACAGGGTCCCGAAGGCATGAATTTCTTCCGAGCCCTGGCGCGCAGCGTCACGGCGATCCAGCCGGAGGAAGGCAGCCAGTTTTCCAAACCCGCAGACGCCTCTCCCGCCACCAAGCTGCAGCAGCACTTCTTTCCGGCAAAGCCGGACCGGTCGTTTTCCGGATTCTTCGTCGACGATCAGGGTACTGCCGTTACCAGCGCAAACTTGGCTTCCGGATGCAGCAGCCTGCGCATTGACAACCGGTACGAAGTGAGCGTCCTTGCACTGGACACCGCCGCCGATCTGGCTTTGCTTGCCCCTCGGCAACGTCTCTACCCGTTCCGTTCCGCCAGGATTTCCAACCGTGCACCGCCGGCCAACGCACAGGTTTGGCTGGGCGGCTTTTCCCACGGCGGCCTGCTCGGCCAGCCAACCGTCTCGGTCGGCCGGGCAAGTTCATCACAGTTGGAAGGCGACGAAACGCTGTCGTTCCTGCTTGAAGTCGACGCAATGGAGGGCGACGCAGGCGGCCCAATCGTCGACAGGTTCGGGAACGTGGCCGGAATGCTGCTGCCGCGCAGTGCAGCTGGCAGCAAGCTTCCGCAGGGGATGGAAGCTGCAACGAACGCCGATGCCATCCGCAGGTTTCTGCGCACGCACGACATTGCGCTCGGCGAAGGCGGCTTTGGCATTCCCATGACCGGCGACGAGCTGTTTCGTGCCGCCAGCGAGATTCCCCTGCTGATCACCTGCCGCCTGCCGGAGGCCGGCGGTGAAGACGACACATAGTCATGGCCTGTCCGCCATGAACACGCGTCATCGAAACAAGCGCGCAGCAGCGGCCTTGAAGGCAGCGCTGCCGATGCGCGCCGAAGCCGAATCATCCGACCTGCAAGCTCGTCGCGGGCATCGGGCGGCAAGGGCGGGTCCAAGCCTGCGCGGCAAGCCGCGGCTTGCCGACAACATGCCATCGCCAGCACAGGGAGTTGAACCAGCATGAGTTCCAGGTCCAGCCAACTCACGATCCTCGGGGCCTTTGTCGCCGACGCAGCGTTCCGTGCGACGCGCCCTCCCCTCATGGGAGAAACCCTCATAGGCCTCGGATTCAACCTGGGTCCGGGAGGCAAGGGATCAAACCAGGCCGTGGCCGCGGCGCGTCTCGGGGCAAACGTCAGTTTCATTTCTCGGCTAGGGGACGATGCATTCGCCAATCTGGCGCAGGATTTGTGGCGTCAGGAAGGCATCGAAGCGCTCGTCGCGCGTGACGAAGGCAGCTTTACCGGCGCAGCCTACATCTACATTGACGCTGAAACGGGCGACAACGCAATAATCGTGGTTCCCGGCGCCGCCATGGAGGTGGCCGTGGCGGACATCGACCGGCACCGGCAGGCGATCGAGCGTTCCTCCATCTTCATGACGCAGCTGGAAACGCCGTTGGAAGCATCCCGTCATGGGCTCGCGGTCGCCCGCAAGGCGGGCGTGACAACCATATTGAACCCTGCCCCGGCTGCACCGCTGGACAGCGAACTGCTGTCGCTTTGCGACTACCTGGTTCCAAACGAAGGCGAAGCGGGCATGCTGACGGGCATGGAAGTTGTTACGCTGGACGATGCCGCGGCTGCGGCGTCAAAACTGAGGGAGCGAGGCGCAGAAACGGTGATCATCACGCTGGGCGAAAAAGGCGCCTTCTATTGCGGCGACAGCGACCGGATGCACATTCCTGCCGTCAGCGCAGGCGAGGTTTCGGAAACCACAGGCGCAGGAGACTGCTTCTGCGGAGCGTTCGCCTGGGCGCTTGATGCCGGATTCAGCCCCGACAAGGCCACCCGCTACGCTTCCTGCGCCGCGGCGATTTCCGTGACCAGGCCGGGAACCGCGCCTTCAATGCCGACCGCCGCCGAGGTCACCGCCCTGTTCGAATCCTGACAGGAACTGCAAAGCGGAACGAAACCGTTCGAAAACGTGCTATGCTTGTCGAAGACGGAGGAATAGCCGAAAGTGGCTACACCGAAAGGCAAGTGCGGCCAAGTGTTTTTGAAAAACGTGCATTGCGCTGGACGGTCGTTTCAGGGGATGCGGTTCAATGCTCGAAGCTTGGGTCTCGTGATTGACTAAACCGATTCAGCGCCCCAGCTCAAATTGCGACTGGAGGAGTGGTGACGAGAATTACGGATGTAGCCAAGGAGGCCGGCTATGCGCCGGCGACGATCTCAAGGTACTTGAACAAGAAGATTGAACTTCCAGCCGAGACTGCGAACCGAATCGACGAAGCGGTGAAGCGATTGGGTTACAGACCCAATCTCCTGGCCAAGAGGCTGAGCACGGGGCGCACGGAAACCATTGGACTGGTGGCTCCCGACATTTCGAATCCATTCTTTGCCGAACTGGCTCTTGCCATTGAGGACGAAGCCGAAAGGCATGGCTATTTCGTGCTCATGTCCAGCCCCCGCGGGCAGCGCGCGCGGGAGATTGCCTGCCTCAAACGGCACGAGGATCACCATGTCGACGGACTCGTGATGATGACAAACGAGCCCGACGACGGAACTCTCGCCGCCAACTTCGGCGGCCACACGCATGTTGTCCTTGTTGACGAGGACGTGCCCGGCGTTTCGGTGCCAAGAATATTTGTCCACAACAGCGAAGGCGCCTTCGAGGCGACGAAATACCTTGTCGCCGCCGGTCACCGGAAAATCGCCCACATCGGCGGTCCCGAAAACCTGATGAGCGTCCGCGAACGCATGGATGGCATGTTGGAGGCAATGCGTCTCGAAGGCCTGCAGGTGAAGGACTCGTGGATCCAGCTCGGGGACTACTCGCGTTCCTTCGGCATCCAGGCGATCGACAGGATATTGGAGCAGCCCGAACGGCCCACGGCAGTCTTTTGCGGCAGCGACTACATCGCAATCGGCGTCATGCATCGGGTGCGGGAACTCGGTCTGCGAGTGCCTGAAGACCTTTCAATTGTCGGATTCGACGACATGCCGTTTTCCTCGATGCTCGCACCGGCGCTCACCACCGTGCGGCAGCCGGTGGAGAAGCTGGGCAAGCAGGCGTTTCGTACGCTGCATGCCCTGATCAACCAGGAGGAGACCGAAGCGGAGCAGCGCTTGCCCGTCGAACTGGTCATACGCCAATCAGTTTTTGTCAGAAGCCCGTGATTCGAATTCCAGGAAGTGAGACGTAGGAGAGAACAGTGAGTTTTTGGAAAGGACTGCCGGCAGCGCTGTTTGCAGCGTCATGTCTGCTCATGTTTCAAGCGGCCAGCGCCGATCAGTTCAGCGCGGTGTACGTCATGACCGACAACCTTGGCGACCACGGCTTCAATGATTCGGCAGCCACCGGATTCAGAAGGGCCGAAGACGAGGGCGCCAGGATCCGTTTGCTTCAGGCTTCGCCAACCGACCCACAGCTGTGGCGGCAGAACCTCGAGGCGGTTTCAAACAGCGGCGACTGGGACGTGATCTTCACGGGTCCCAACATGCATGACAATCTCGCCGCGGTTGCGCCTCAGCATCCGGACCAGATGTACGTGTTCTTCGACGACGAGCTGGGCGAACCGAACGTGATGTCGGTCAAGTACGCCCAGAACGAAGGATCCTACCTTGCCGGCGCCCTGGCAGCCATTGCAGCCACCGACAGCGAACAGTTCCCGCTCTCCGACGGCGCGGCCAAGGTTGCCCTCGTCGCGGGAATGGATCTTCCAGTGATTCGCGACTTCATCGTTGGATTTGAACAGGGCGCCGCCACGGTTGTACCCGACATCGAGGTTCAGGTCATTTTCATCGGCAATTTCAACGATGCCCAGAAGGCGTACGACCTGACCACAACAGCCATCGGCAACGGCGCCAACGTTGTCTACAACGTGGCCGGTCCAGCAGGACTGGGGATTCTCAAGGCAGCGGCTGACGGCAACAAGTACGCCATCGGCGTCGATTCAAACCAGAACCACCTGCACCCCGAACACATAATTGCCTCGATGCTCAAGGAGATCGGCAATTCCATCTACGATTCGATATCGCAGGTTCAGGGCGGCACCGCTCCTTTCGGAACACTGGTCATGTACGGTCTCAAGAACAGCGGAGTGGGCCTTGCGTACAACGACGCCCTGGTTCCGGATGACGTGAAGTCTCGCGTCGAGGAAGCCAAGGCAATGGTCCTGGACGGTTCAATTGTCGTTGACAGCGCATTCTGAACCGTTGGCATCAATCGTCGAGGAAGTGCGGGACACCGGCGCTCGCCTCCCTCGAACGAAACCCAAGCCCGCCGGCGATGCCGGCGGGCACATCTTGGAACTTCTGGGGATATCAAAGAGCTTCTTGACAACAAGGGCCCTCAAGAGGGTCGACCTGCAGGTGCTTGCCGGCGAAGTCCACGTGATTTGTGGTGAGAATGGCGCCGGAAAGTCAACTCTCATGAACATTCTGAACGGCATCCACCGCCCCGACGAGGGAGAGATCCTGATCAAGGGGCAGCGCGTCGAGGTCGGCAGCCCCTTGGTCGCAAGCCGCCACGGCATTGGCATGGTTCACCAGCACTTCACGCTTGTGCCGTCGATGAGCGTTGCGGAAAACCTGTTCCTGGGACGCAACCCGACGCGGTATGGCCTGTTCTCCGACCGCGACGCGATGCGCAGGCGCTCCCGCCAATTGATCGAACGGTACAACTTCGAACTGGACCCGGACACTCCGGTCAATCGGCTTTCGGTAGGCCAGAAGCAACGTGTGGAAATCCTCAAGGCGCTGGCCTTTGACGCTGAAATCCTGATTCTCGACGAACCAACCGCCGTGCTCACGCCGCCCGAGGTGGATGAGCTGCTTGGGGTCATCGACATCCTGCGCAAGCGCGGACGAACGATCATTTTCATCACCCACAAGCTGCGCGAAGTGAAGGCCATAGCCGACCGGGTGACGATTTTCAGGCACGGCGAGAGCGTGAGCACCTACAGGATCACCGAGGTGAGCGAGGCTGACATTGCACACGACATGGTTGGGCGGCAGGTCTTTCTTGTCGGGCGGCAGGACGACCCTGAGTCGCCTCGCCAGTTCGGGGAGGACTTGCTGCGGATTTCCGGGGTGACCGTGACCAATTCGGCCGGTCGAAGACTGCTCGATCAGGTCAGCTTCAATGTGCGCTCGGGCGAGGTCTTCGGCATGGCCGGTGTCGACGGCAATGGTCAAACGCAGCTTGCCGAAGTTGTCGCCGGCCTGATGCCCGTTCAGGCAGGACGCATCCACTTCATGGACTCCGACGTGACCGCAGCCCCCATATCGGAGCGCATGAAGCTGGGGCTGGGCTTCATCCCAGAGGACCGGCTTGACCGCGGCCTCAGCGCGACGATGAGCATTGAGGAAAACGTCGCGGCAACGAACTACGTGGCCGCCGGAATGCTGAAGTCGGGATTCATAGATGTGGGGGTCCGCAACGCATTCGCTAGCGATAGGATCAAGGAGTTTGACGTTAGGGGCGCAACGCTGGGCCAACCAGTTGGTTGGCTCTCTGGCGGAAACATGCAGAAAATCGTCATCGCCCGCGAACTTGCCCGCAAGCCGCGTATCCTGGTGGTTTCACAACCCACACGCGGCCTTGACATCGGCGCCGCCGAATTCATCCAGGAGCAAATACTTGAAGCTGCCGACAACGGCGCCGCGGTTCTCTTGATTTCCTCGGAACTGACCGAGGTCCTGTCGCTCGCCGACCGGATTGGCGTGATGTACAATGGCCGGCTGCCGCAGGTCTTGAGGCGCGACGAAGCCGACGAGAAAACCGTGGGGTTTCTAATGAACGGCGGTGACGCATCCACGCCGTGATGCTGAAGTCGCTGCGCAGTTTCGGGCTCGCGATTCTGCCCCAAGCGGCGGCAATCGCAGTCACCATGTTCCTTGGCTTTGTGCTGGTCGCCGCCATCGCCGACGAACCGCTGCTGGCCTATCGCGAGCTGCTCTTTGCCAACTTCGATTCCCGCAGCAACTTCGCGCTGTTCATCAACCGGGCGACTCCCATAGCCTTGATTGCAGTTGGCATTGTCTTTGCGTTCCGCGCCGGCGTCTTCAACGTCGGCGGAGAGGGGCAACTGTATCTGGGCGCAATGGCCGCCACCGTGGTGGCGCTGTTCCTCAGCGACTTGCCCGGCGCAATGCTCCTGCCGCTTTGCCTGCTCGGCGGCATCCTGGCGGGAGGCATCTGGGGGTGGATCCCGGCCGTCTTGAAGGTGAGGCTGGCCGTGGACGAGGTTGTTTCCACGTTGATGCTGAACTTTGTCGCGCTCCTGTTCACGTCCTATCTTGTCAATCATCCCCTGCGCGACCCTGAGGCCTACGGCGCGCTCAGCCGCAAGGTGCCCGAATCGGTGTGGCTGCCGAGCATTCCCGGACTTCCCAATGCCTCCATGGGTTTCGTTGCAGCCGTGATCCTGGCCATCATTTCCTGGATTGTCCTGTTCCGAACCAGTTGGGGCGCCGAGGTGCGGGCTGCGGGGACCAACATCCGCTTTGCCGAAGCCATCGGCACGCCGGGCGGTCGCCGCGTCATCGAGGCCATGTTTGTTGCCGGCGCGTTTGCCGGGCTTGCCGGCGCCCTCTACGTGCTCGGCATAGGTCACCGATTCGAGCAGAACTTTTCGCCGGCATACGGTCTGGTTGCGTTGACCGTGGCGCTCCTGGCACGCGTTCACCCAATCGGTGCCCTGCTCACCTCGCTGTACTATGCGCTGATGCTCAATGGCGCCGCCTACATGCAAATCGCCACCGACGTGCCGAGATCGCTTGTTGTCCTGTTGACCGGACTGCTTGTCCTGTTCATGACCGTGCGATTGAGACCACCGCGCGTTGTTGGTTGAGGCGTAAGGTCGATCTGATGGAAATGGCATCCTTCATCGCTGCCGTGCTGATTCAGTCCACGCCGATTCTTCTTGCCGGTCTGGCGGCAATGATCACCTTGCGCGCCAACATACTGAATGTGGCCGTTGAGGGAATGATGCTGGTCGGCGCATTTGTGGCCATTGCGGTCGGCGACCTGACCGGCAACGCATTGATTGCTGTGGTTTCAGCGGTGTTTGCCGCGTTTCTCGTCTCGCAGGCGCTGGCATTCTTCACGTTGAAGCTGCACGCCGACTTCATCGTCGCCGGCCTCGGCATCAATCTGCTCGCCGCAGGCGGAACGCTGTTTCTGCTTGAACGGGTTTACTACAATCCGGGTGGACTGCGGCCTATCACGTTTCCCGAGATCTGGCATGTGCCGGATGGGTCCCTGTCGTTCATTCCCATCCTCGGCCCGGCCTTCGAAGGGCAGAGCGCAATCGTGCTGATCGCGCTTCTGGCCATTCCAGCCTGCCATGTCTTCCTGTACCGAACTCCCACCGGTTCCTATCTTAGGGCAGCCGGCGAAGACGAGCATGCTGCTCGTTCGGCAGGAATACGAGTGAACAGAATGAAGACGCTCGCAGTTGCCATCAGCGGCGTGCTGTCCGGACTTGCAGGCGCCCAGCTGGCGATGGACAGGCTGCACTTCTTCCTGCCGGAAATGACGGCCGGTCGCGGCTTCATTGGGCTTGCCGCAACGTTGTTCGGAAACGGGCTGCCGTCTGCGACCGCCGTTGCCTCCTTCCTGTTCGGACTGTTCGGCGCAATCGGCGACCGCCTTCAAGCGTTCAACATCCCCGCACAGTTTGTTCTAATGCTTCCCTATGTCGCCGCTGTGGTCGGCCTGGGAATCGGCATGTGGCGCATCAAGATGCGCAACCGCCCGGCCAAGATTGAAGGAGAGGACAAACGACCCGGCGCATGACACATGCCTGCGCGATCGGCAATGGCGGCGCCAATGCCATCCTAGCAGCCGCAGAGCACGAACATCCAAGCCAGTGCGCAGTCGAAACCGGCGCCGGGCATCCGAAAGCGGAGCCCACGGCAGGCAAGTCCGAGAAGGCGACGATCCTCGCCATGCTGGATTGTGCATTGGTGTCAGCTGGCGTCGGGAATTCGCTGCGGCAGGACCGCCTGATTGCCAGGATGCCTGCATTCGATGCCACAGCGGTTGGGGGTGGGCAAGGTCGGCCGTCGGATACGCTCGCCAAGCAGCATTCATCCGGTCACAGCTCCGCAATGCTCTATCTCGGATGCAGAGCCACAACAGTGACGGCTGTCCCCATGGCCGCTCTGGCCATTGCGTCGAGACCCTGTTCCCCGCTGATGCCACACATTGCTGCCGTCGATGGGAGATTCGCCCAGGAATTCAAGAGAGTTCGCGAAGCGGCGACGGCGTTCGCGGCAGGATTCGTGCGTTTGTTGATCGGCAGCTTCACGTGCGATCCAGCCACGCTCGAACGCATGCCAACCCATGAACCATGCAAGCCCCACAAGGCCACCGGCACTGGATTGGCCGCCAGGAACCCTGCGTGCGGTGACGTCGGCCTTGCCGGCCTGAACTGGTACGGAGGAACAGTTGCGAGAATCTCGAAGCATGCCCAGACTGAAACCAAACCGCGGTTCCGTGACATCATTGAACTGGTCGGCCACTCGCAGGACACCAATCGAGCTGCCAAGGCTGGACGCCGACACGGCCGCAAGCGCCACTCTCAGCACATCAGGAAAAACCCATGACGCCAAGCCACCCAATCCTCATTGCCGGCGAGTCCTGGACCACTCACAGCATACACCAGAAGGGATTCGACAGTTTCACAACGACCGATTATGTCGAAGGAGTGCATGCCCTCCGCAAAGCGTTGGAGGATCGAGGCTGGAGAATCGTCTATCAACCGTCACACGTCGCAGCTCGGGAGTTTCCCTCTTCGGCTGAATCGCTGTCGGCGCGATTCAGCACAGTCGTCCTGAGCGACATTGGCTCCAACACGCTGCTGCTGCATCCGGACACGTTTTCAAAGTCCCGGAGAACGCCCAACCGGCTTGCCGCCATACGAGATTTTGTCGCTGCCGGGGGAGGTCTCGTTATGATTGGCGGATACCTGTCATTCCAGGGAATCGATGCCAAGGCGCGGTATGGCGGGTCACCCATCGAAGAAGCGCTTCCCGTGCAAATGCTTGGCGGTGACGATCGTGTTGAGATGCCGGAAGGAGGCATCGCAGATGTAGGCTTGCCGGATCATCCGATTGTCGCAGGTCTGGATTCTCCCTGGCCGCCACTGCTAGGATACAATCGAGTTTCCGCCAGCCCCGGCAGCAGTGTGGTGGCGACAATTGGCAACGATCCACTTCTCGTGACCGGAAGATTCGGCAACGGGAGATGCGTGGCGTTCATGTCCGACTGTGGTCCGCATTGGGCGCCTGATGAATTTGTCAATTGGCGCGGCTATCGGACCCTGTGGCAGCAGATAGCTGGCTGGGTCGCGGCTCGCTGATGGTGCAGCTCAACGTGATGCGGTGGGGCGATGCCGGATCCACGCGAACGGCGGTGGCGTTGCACGGCATAACCGCAAATGCCGGTGCAATGGCGGAACTGGCCCGGCCACTTGCTGCCGCCGGCTGGCTGTTTCTTGCACCCGACATGCGAGGCCATGGAGAGAGCTCCAGAGCCAATGGAGACTTTTCCTTCGACAGTTTGCTTGCCGATTTTGCCGCGTCGGTGCCGGTCAAGCCCGATCTGCTGATAGGCCACTCGTTCGGCGGAACGCTGGCGCAGTTGGGTGTGCTGAACGGCACGTTCGAGCCGCGGGCGCTGTTGCTGGAAGATCCTGTATCGCACTTTGCGGACCAGGAAACTCCTCTGGAAATGCTGGCCTGGGACGAGGCGAATCTGCCTCGCAACATCGACGGCTTGCTGCAACTGAACCCCGGTTGGTCCCAGCTTGACGCAGCCTGGAAGCTCCTGTCCCTCGTGCAGACGGACTTTGAGGATGCGCGCAGGGCATTTGCCGGAAACGCGCCTTGGGATCTGCGGCACAAGGCTGGCGAAATCGCTTCCAAGGTTCCAACGGTTTGGGTCCTGCCTGAAGACAGCAGGTTTGTGCCTGTCAACGACCAGGACCGGCTTCGACGGGAGGTAGGCGAACAAGCTGTTGTGGCAATGCCCGGCGTCGGACACAGCGTGCACCGAGATGCCACGCAGGAATTCGTTGAAATCGTTGAAAGGCTTTCAGCAGGAGAGTGGTTTGGGCATGACAGATAGCGAAGCTTTTGTCTTTCGGATTGGTGGTCGCAGCGCACCGGAACGCATCCCCCGATCAAAGGCGTTCGACGTGTTTACGGAGGACGCGTTTTCCGGGAAGCTCACATCCACGAAGCAATGCCCCCGCACCGTCGCGCCGTTTCCGAAGGTCAATCCACTCGCAGGCCCGTTCGCCTTTGAAGGAGTGCTCGAGGGCGACGTCCTGGCAATCCACATTCTCGAATTGAAGCCGACGCGAAATTGGGGAGTTTCAGCCGTCTCGCCGAATTTCGGTCTGCTGTCCGGCACCCGCGCAAACCCGAATCTGCAACCTCAGCTGGCTGAACACGTTTGGATGTGGCAGCTGAGCGAAGACCGGACCCGTTACACATGCTCCACCCCCAACGGAAACATGCAGGTCGATTGCCAACCCTTTCTGGGCACGGTCGCCGTTGCTCCCGCACATGGCGAAGTCAGGCTCAGCATCGTCCCGGGGGACTTCGGCGGCAACCTGGACCTGCCCCAACTCGGCGCAGGCACAACGCTCTATCTGCGTGCAAACGTTGAGGGCGGACAGCTCTATCTCGGCGATGGGCACGGCGCCCAAGGCGACGGAGAGATTTGTGGCACAGCGATCGAGATCGCACTTCAATCCAGGCTGGCAGTTGACCGTCTGGCCGATTCTCCGACGTTCGATTGGCCGCGAATTGAAACTGGCACGCACATTGGCGTCGTGGGTTGCGGGCGTCCTCTGGAGGACGCCGTGCGCATTGCAGTGTCCGGGCTTGTTGAATGGATTGCCGACATCTCGGGCCTGAATCCCCAAAACGCACACCAATTCGTGTCACAGGCGTGCCAGCTTCGAATCGGCAACCTCGTAAACCCCGCCTTCTCCGTTCTTTGCCGGATTGAAAAGAGCCGCCTGGAACCATGCTTGCCTGTGATGGGAGATCTGCACCGACAGCTGGCTTCCCTTGCGACCGCCGAATGAGAATGGCCAAGCGAACGGATTTGACTCCGCCTGGGGCCGCCCGGCCGTTCCATTCGACCCGTTGGGCAGGTGGCAACAGGTAAATCGGTTTTCCTTTGCGTCTGCATTGTGCCACAATGCGCCTCAAAGAATGCAAGGCGCTCAAGCACGCCACATGCGGAAACTGATGAATTTGAGCTCTCTGTTGGACATTCCGGGACCTGCTCCGCGCTTCGCGACAATGCCGGTCCGAGAATGACTTCGACATCCCTGCCAGCTGCGACCGCGGAGATTCGCAGGCTCATTGCGCGCATTCCCCGTGTCGAGCTTGCCTGCCTCCCCACCCCGCTTCAGGAAGCGCGCAGATTGACCGACATTCTGGGCGGACCAAGAATCTTCATCAAGCGCGACGACCTGACTGGCGTCGCCTTCGGTGGCAACAAGACCAGGAATCTTGAGTTTCGCCTTGCGGCCGCCAAGGATGCCGAAGCCGACCTGATTGTCATGGAGCTGGACCAGCAGTCGAATTCGGCCAGGCAGACGGCAGGGTGTTGCAACCGGCTGGGAATGGACACGATTCTGGTACTGCAGGGAAGCAGGCCCGACACCATTCAGGGCAACCTCCTCGTCAACCATCTGCTCGGCGCCGACGTGCGCTTTGCCAAAACTCGCGCCGATCAGGCACGCGTGAGCAGCGAGGCGGTTGAACAGGCACGCTCAAGCGGCCGCACGCCCTGCCTGCTCAACGACATACCAATGTTCGACGAAGGCTCGGCAATAGCCTACCTGGAAAGCACCTGTGAAATCATCGAGGCGCTTGAAGCCAGAGGCCTTGCCCTGGACTGCCTCTACATGTCTTCGTCCGGCAAGGGACAGGCCGGACAGTTGCTGGCACAGAAACTGCTCGGCGGCTTCGAAGTGCGGGGAATAACTGCGACGGACGAATTTGACACGCCCGTTCGCTGCGCCGAGATCGCAAATCGAACAGCGCGCCGACTGGGCATCAATGTCACCGTGGCGCCGGAAGACGTCGAAAACGACAATGCATTTGTCGGCGAGGCATACGGCGTCCCCAGCCGAGCGGGCAATGAAGCCGTCCGGCTCTTCGCCCGGACGGAGGGAATTGTGCTTGACCCCATCTACACTGGCAAAGCTGCGGCAGGCATGATCGCCCATGTCCGCCGCGGCGATTTCAATCGCGGGGATGTCCTGGTCTTCGTTCACACGGGCGGAACGCCGGCGATATTCACGCACAATCGGCTGTGGCTGGACAGTCCGGCATAGCCCCTGGGAGGATTCAAAGATGAGAATCAGCATCAACTTCATTCGACTTCCGCTGCTGGCCTGCGCCGCAGCCCTTGCGCTCGGCTCGCCGGCGGCCGTTGCCGGGCCGGAGGACAACTCGCTGGTGTTTGGCCAGCGGCTGTCGATCACGGACATCGGCCCTGCCTTCAACGCCTTCCTTCAGTACCCGTCCGGGTACGAGGCGGCCTTCGTGATTTTCGATCGGCTCGTGACTTTCGACGACCAGCTTCGCTTCAATCCGCAGCTGGCGGAAAGCTGGACGATTGCCGAGGACCAGAAGTCGGTCACCTTCAAGCTGCGGGCCGGCGCCACGTTCCACGATGGCACGCCGATCAACGCCGAAGCCGTCAAGTTCAACATCGAGCGCATGATGGACCCGGAGATCAACACGACGAACCGTCCTCTCTGGGACCCGATCGCCGGCGCCGACGTGGTTGACGATCTGACCGTGACGTTGCGGACGCATGAACCGTACGCGCTGCTCCTGAACACGCTTGCGCATGGTTCCGGGGCCATTCTCAGCCCAACCGCAATCATGGAAAACGGCCAGGAGAGCGAAACCCAGAATCCAGTCGGTTCCGGGCCCTACAAGGTCGCGTCGTTTGATCCCGGGCTCGAACTTGTGCTGGAGCCGCATGAAGGGCACTGGGCGGGAAAGCCGGCGCTCGATCGGATCGTGTTCCGCTACATTCCCGAAGCCTCGACGCGTGTGTCGGCGCTGCAAAGCGGCGATGTCGACGTGATTGACGGCGTTCCAACGCACCTGATTTCGCAGATCGAGGCAACCGACGGGTTGCAGATTCTGGCAGCGCCGTCCCTGCGGCCGATGGGCATCGCAATGCAGACGACGATCCCTCCACTGGACAATGTCGAGGTGCGCAGAGCCCTGAACCATGCCGTTCCTGTGGATGCAATCGCCGAGAAGCTTTTCCTTGGTCAGGCCAAGGCCTCGGACTCGCCTCTTGCGTTCAACACTGTCGGCTATCACGGGAACTCTCCCTATGCGCATGATCCCGACAAGGCGCGTGAGATGCTGGCAGCCGCCGGACTTTCCGACGGCGACGGCAATGGCATGCTTGAGTTTGACGGGCAGGACGTGTCCTTCACCCTCCTCGTGCCCGAAGGCGTTTTCGCCAACGACGTGCTGATTGCCGAGACTGTTGCCGCAGCGCTGCAGGACGTGGGCATCGGCATCGAAATTCGGAAAATTGAGCGCAGTTCCTTCTGGGACACGCTGCGCCTGCCGGTCGCCGACGCTGGATGGCAACTGGGCATGTTCGGTTTCAATCCGTCGAACGCGTCAGGTTTGTACCACCTCGATTCCATGTATTCGTCCAACCCCGACAACAGCGACAGGCCGGCGGTCTGGAACATCACCCGCTACTCCAATGCGCGTGTTGACGAACTCATCGACCAGGCAACGGTGACTGTGGACGGCGAAGCAAGAGCTGCCATTCTTGCCGAAGTGCAAGAGCACATCTGGAGCGAAGCTCCCTATGTCTGGCTGCAGGTGAACAACATAATTTCGGCATCACGCGCCGACCTCGGCGGCGTCGAGGTGTGGCCGGTAATCTTCACCATCGTTCGTGGAGGCGCCTACTGACGGCGCGGGCGCGGGCTTCGGAACCCGCAGGGACTGGGCTTTGCCAGCCCTTGCGGGGCCGCGCGCCGTGTTCCGGTTTCTTGGGCTGCGGTTGCTGCGCGCCGTCGCAATTGCCTTCGCTGTCGTCACCATAATCTTCTTTCTGTTCAGCCTGGTCCCAGGGGACCAGGCTGCCTATCTCGCAGGGCCGGGATCTACGCAGGCGGAAATCGACAACCTTCGCCAGTCGCTTGGTCTCAACGACCCCCTGCTCGTTCAATACGCACGCCACGTAACCGGTCTCCTGCGGGGTGACTTTGGCACTTCCGAGGTGTTTCGGTCGGATCCGCTTCCATTCATTCTGGATCGAATTCCGGCAACGCTTGCGCTGACCGGCGCTGCGATTGGCTTGACCATCCTGATCGGGATTCCCGCCGGACTTGTGTCGGCGATGTTTCACACCCGCCTGCCCGATCTGACGATTTCTTTTTCGGTCGTGGCCCTGCTGGCGGTTCCGAATTTCTGGCTCGGACTGCTGTTGCTGTCGTTGTTTTCAGTGCAGCTTGGATGGCTTCCAAGCTTTGGCTTTTCGGGACCGGCTTCCCTGATCCTTCCCTCGCTGGCGCTTGCAGCGCGACTTGTCGCGCTGGTTGCGAGAATGACGCGAGGGGTGACCATCGACGAACTCGGCAAGGACTATGTGCGCACGGCCCGGTCCAAGGGTCTGGGCAGAACCGCCATCCTGATGCGGCACGTGTTGCGCAACGTGATGATTCCCACGCTCACCGTGATCGGCCTTCAGACCGGCTATCTGCTTGGCGGGTCCGTAGTCATTGAAAGGCTGTTCGCCTGGCCGGGAATTGGCGACATGATGATCAACGCAATAGGTCAAAGGGACTACGCCGTCGCGCAGGCCGTCACCATTCTCTTTGTCGTCGCGTTTCTTGTCATAAACCTCGTTGTCGAACTCCTTTACCTTCTGATCAATCCCCGAATGAGGACAGCATGAAGGCGCAGCCCATAATTGCGCGTGCTGCGTTTTCGGCCAGGTGGCTGCGGCAAAACCTATACCTGACGTCGGGCGCTGCCATCCTGCTCGTATTCCTGGCAGCCGCCGTTTTTGGCGAGCAAATCGCACCCTACGGCGCCAACAAGCAGAATCTGCTTTCAGCGCTTGAGGGACCAAGCTCCGCTCACTGGCTGGGGACCGACCCACTTGGGCGCGATCTGTTCAGCAGGGTGGTCATCGGCACTCGGCACACGCTCTCAGTCGCCGTCATGGCGGTGTCTCTTTCGTGTTGCCTGGGTGTGCTGCTTGGATTGATCGCAGGATTTGTGCGTGGACCGTTGGCGACCGCGGTGGATGCAATCGTCGATGTGGCGTTGACCATTCCCAACATGATTCTTGCAATTTCAATCGCCGCGGTAATGGGAGCGGGTCTGACCGGACTGATCATGGCCATCAGCATTTCCTTCACTCCGCCCATCGCCCGGATTGTTCGCGGGAGGGTCATGGAGATTCGAGAGGAGGACTTCATTGCCGCTGCCCGCACCATTGGAGTTCGACCGTGGCGCATACTGTTGCGCCATGTCTTGCCGAACGCCGCCACGGTCATAGTGATCGAGGCAAGTCTGCAGGCTGGGCAAGCAGTTCTGACGGCAACTGCGCTGGGTTTCCTGGGGCTGGGTGTACAGCCACCGACACCGGAATGGGGCACGCTGCTCGGCTATGGACGCGAGTACCTGCACGTGGCGCCCTTCATGGTGGTTGCGCCGGGACTTGCGATTTCGCTTTTGGTTCTGGGATTCAATCTCTTGGGCGACGGGCTCCGAGACTGGCTGGATCCCCGAATTGGCGTATAGGAAAGGAAACAAGGGATGCAAACTGTCGATTGCCACGGTCATGTCTTTCCGCCGCTTGCCGAACCCTGCGGGTTCAAGGACGAGGAACGCCACCGCCTGTACTTGCAGTGGGGAATGCACACGCACACAAATCAGCCAGTGGTCAGGACTCGAGATCGCCAGATCGTGACGGAACGCCACCTCTGGAATCCTGACGACCCCTCGGAATCCGGCCGCGTCGCCGGGCTCGACTTCCGCGTTGAGGGCAATGGCCGCTTGGCGTGGAACGTCGACGACGAGGAATACCATGTCCAGTACTTGAGCCCCGGAACGCGCAGAACCGAAAGTCCGGCGGAGACAATTGTCGCGCAAATGGACTATGTCGGCGTCGACCGGATGGTTCTGCAAAACGACCACCTGTATGGCAACTCGTCCAGGATCTTCGCGGAGGCAATTGCCCGCTACCCGGGCCGCTTCATCGGGCTTGCCCAGGTCGAGGAGGGATTCGCCTGGACAGATCGCGAAATCCAGCGCCTTGAACGGCAAGTTCTGCAGGAAGGCATGTCCGGGCTCTACTTCACGCTTTCGGGCTTCATGCGTTCCGGATGGAAGGAAACCTACGCCGACCGTGCCTTTGACGATTTCTGGAAAACTGTCGAAAGGCACGACCTGCCGGTGTTCTGGGTACACCCTGGAGAAACGCCCTGGGGAAGCTATCTTGAGGAAATGGAGCGCTTCGCATGCTGGTTCGAGAAGTTTCCCGCCATTCGATCAGTGATGGTGCACGGTTGGCTCACGACGTTGTTCGACGACGGGACCGGCCATGTCGTTTGGCCGGGCATCGTCCAGCACATCCAGGACAATTTCCCGGTCTTTTCGGAAGTCCTTTACCCGATTTCATGGGGCCGCAGCCATGAATATCCCTACCCGCGAGCTCTTGAGCACATTCGTCAGCTTCACGACAGGTTTGGGGCCGGCTGCATGATGTGGGGATCGGACATGCCAAATGTCGAACGATACTGCACCTACGGACAGAGCATCGACTATTTCAGGCGTCACGGCGACTTCCTTTCGAGCGAGGAACATGAAGCGGTTTTCGGCGGAAACTGTCTTTCGCTGTTTCAGTCATCCAAACCGGCGTGAGACTGGCGCCTGGGGCATTTCTGCAGCCATATGACATTCTCCGAGACCGACAGCCCGCTGCTTGAGGTGCGTGACCTTGCGGTGCGCTTTGACATGCTCCGGCGAACAATACACGCAGTCAACGGATTGTCGTTCAAAGTCCGTGCCGGCGAAACTTTTGCAATTGTGGGCGAATCGGGTTGTGGCAAGAGCGTCACTGCATTGGCGCTCCTGAAGCTGCTGGCGATGCCACCTGCCCGAATTTCTCGGGGCTCGGTTCTGTTCGAGGGGCAGGACCTCATGCAGTTGCCGGAGTCCAAGCTCCGCCAGCTGCGCGGACCCGCCATCAGCTATGTGTTCCAGGAACCGATGAGTTCTCTCAACCCTTCCATGAAGATAGGAAGGCAAATCGCCGAAGCATGCACACTGCACTACGGCATGAACCGTGACGAGGCTCTGGCTCGAGCGCGCGAGCTCATGGAGATGGTGCAACTTCCCGATGCCGAGGAACGGTTGAGCGCCTACCCGCATCAACTTTCGGGAGGCATGCGGCAACGAACAATGATCGCGATCGCGCTGGCCTGCTCGCCTCGGCTGCTTGTTGCCGACGAGCCAACCACTGCGCTGGACGTTACCATACAGGCACAGATCCTTGATCTCCTGTCGGACCTTCAATCCAAGACCGGGACTGGCATGATTCTGATAACACATGATCTTGCAGTGGTGGCAGAATACGCCGATCGAATGATGGTCATGTATGCGGGCTGCAAGGTTGAGGAAGGTCCGGTCGACGAAATTCTCGACCAACCCCGGCATCCCTACACGCTGGGTCTGCTCCAGGCCGTCCCGCGGCTTGGTTCCAGCTTGCAGGAGGGCCCGCGGCGTTCCCTGGAGGAAATCAAAGGCGTGGTTCCGATACTCGATGCACCTTCCGTCGGCTGCCCCTTTGCGCCTCGATGCAGCCTGGCAATCGACATCTGCCGAAGGGAGATGCCAAGGCCTGCAAGCTATGGCAACGATCACCATGCAGCCTGCTTCCGTGGTGAACAGGTGGGAGCAAGCGATTGAGAGCCAGCATGCCTCCTCAACCAGCCCTTCTTGAGGTTGAAGGATTGTCCAAGCACTTTGACGTCCGTCGCGGAGCATTTGGAACCTCCCACGCCAAGGTTCGGGCTGTGGACGACGTTTCGTTTCAGATTCATCGTGGCGAAACCCTTGGACTTGTCGGCGAAAGCGGCTGCGGCAAATCGACGATTGCGAAACTCATTGCCTGTTTGCATCGACCAACAGCCGGCACGGTTAGGTTGCAGGGAGTTCCCATCTCACGCCTGACCGACAGGGAACTGCGCCGATACCGAAGCCGAGTGCAAATGGTGTTTCAGGATCCCTACTCGTCGTTGAACCCGCGCATGACTGCCGGAGAGATAGTTGGCGAGCCAATTCGTGAACACGGCGGACTGTCGGCGCGCAAGCGTCGAAAGCAAGTGGCGGAGCTTTTTCAACGGGTCGGACTTGCTCCAGAACTTGCCACAAACTACCCAGACGCGTTTTCCGGAGGTCAAAGGCAGCGGATCGGACTGGCCCGCGCCCTCGCCCTGAGGCCGCAACTCATAGTCGCAGACGAACCGGTGTCTGCACTTGACGTTTCAGTTCAGGCACAGGTGATCAACCTCATGGTGCGGCTCAAGCGCGAAACAGGCGTTGCCTATTTGTTCGTGTCGCACGACTTGGCGGTGGTCGAACACATCAGCGATCGAGTGGCAGTCATGTATTTGGGACAGCTGGTCGAGCTTGCTCCAAGGCGCAGAATCTTCGGGAATCCCAGACACCCCTATACCGAGATGCTCATGCAGTCGGTTCCAACTCTTGATCGCAGGAGCAGGTCCAAGCAACTGGTTGTCGGAGAAGTGCCAAGCCCGTTTGATCCACCAACAGGTTGCCGGTATCGAACACGTTGCCCGCTTGCAGTGCCAATGTGCAGTTCTTCAACGCCCATTCTGCGGCAGGTTGCCGAAGGCCATCAGGTCGCTTGCCATGTACGGGCTCCCGGAACCGCGAGTTGACCTCTGCAGAAATGCCCTACTGGACCGTCCCCTCTTCCCTGCCCTTCCCGAGTCACGCACCGTGACGCCGGAAAACTGTTCTCCTTGAGCATGCGCACTTTGCGGTCAATCCGGCGCACAAGGCACAGGCAATTGGCAAATGCAGCGTCCTCGCCAACCAGCTTTCCACAACGCACCCATTGCCCTGTAGCAGGCGACTGCACCTGCCTGTCCGGACTGAGGTCCACTCGACCGTCAAACGCATCGTGAGCGCGGCAAAGCTCTCCTGTCCTTTGGTTCCTGGCAATCCGCAACTTGTACTCGATGCCATGCTTGCCAGGCCCCCTGCTACCCAAATGGGCAGGACTCGACCTTTCCATTTGGCTCTGAAGTGTTGCATGCCAGTCCTAACACGTCGAATTCGTTGGCATCGCGTGTAGATGTTTGCCTGGCCCGAACTATGGTGCTATTCCGCGCGCTGCGGAGAGGTGGCCGAGCGGTCGAAGGCGCACGCCTGGAAAGCGTGTAGGCGGGAAACCGCCTCCAGGGTTCGAATCCCTGTCTCTCCGCCAGCAGCCAAGGACCGGAACGAACCGCAATGCACCGTGCCATGCTGTTCATGCGAAGTGTTGGCCTCGGAGATCGTGATCGCTCCCGCGCAGCAATCAATTGCTGTTCAAGCGCAACAGTGCGTCGGGCCGCCGCCCACTGTCGTCAATGCCCCGAAAGTGTCGAACATGGCCATGGCAAGCGTGGAATGAGCCACTCGCTCCAACCAACGGCGGCACACCCGGAGTTGCACGGCTTTCCGGAACAGGCGCACGCACCAGTGGCCGTCGCTTCAAGGCCTTTGCATTGAAGCGAAAAATCCACAGACCACTTCTGCCAATGGCCCATCGCTCATTGCGAACTTCGCGCAGTTCCGCTATCGCCCACATGAGCTTGAAATCTCTGCCCCGGAACACTGGAGGCGAATTTGAACGGCCCGGCACAGCCAATTCGCACGCTGGAGAAGCGTTTCTATCTGGCGCCTGAAATTTACAGGCGCGAACAGCAAGGGGTTCTTGCAAGGACTTGGCAATTCGCTTGCCACGCTTCTCAGGTCCGAAACATCGGCGACTATTTCTCATTTTTTGTTGCCGGGGAGAACCTGTTTTGCCTGCGGGGCAAGGACGGAAAGGTTCGCGCCTTCTACAACGTCTGCCAGCACCGTGCCCACGAGCTAGTCTCCGGCATGGGCAGCGTCAGATCAATTGTCTGTCCATATCACGCTTGGACGTATGAACTCGACGGTCGTTTGCGCGGTGGTCCAAATCTGCGTTCCGTGCCAAATCTCGAAATCTCCGACATACGCCTCGCCGAAGTCCGGATTGAGGATTTCCACGGTTTCCTGTTCGTCAACCTGGACCGTAATGCAGCGCCGATGAACGATTGGTTTCCAGGCGTCCGGGATGAACTGCTTGAGTTCGTGCCTCACGTTGCGGACTTGGAGCCGCTGGAGTGGATCAAGGTGTTTGAGAAGTGCAACTGGAAGCTGTCAGTCGAGAACTATTCCGAATGCTACCACTGCACGATCAACCACAAGACCTTTGCAACCGGCGTTGTTGAACCGAAGTCCTACGACATCCAACCCCAAGGATACTGCCTTCGGCACACGACCAGGTGCCAGAATCTCGACCGGATGAGCTACACGGTCGATCTTGAGGCAAACTCGAGGGCTGGCGAGTACTCATCATGGTATCTCTGGCCGATGTTCTCTTTCCAGGTGTATCCAGGGAATGTGCTGAACACCTATCACTGGCGACCTACCGACCACTGTGGCGTCGATGTGGTTCGAGGCTGGTACACTGTGCGGGGAAGGGACTCGACCACCATTCGCAGACTTGCCGTGCAGGATCGGGAGACGACCCTTGAGGAAGACATCCACCTCGTGGAGTCAGTGCAGCGAGGGCTGGCAAGCCGAGGGTATCGCCCTGGGCCGCTTGTCGTTGATCCGTCGGGTGGCCTGAATTCGGAACACTCGATCAGGGTGCTGCAGCAGTGGATGCGAGAAGGCATCGAAGATTCAGCGGAGAATTCGGAAGGGGTTGATTCCGTTGCAAGGCAACACAGTGCAATGGAAGACCCACAATCGGTACCAGGAACACACAACTAGAGGATGTCCAGTGAACAGCGAACTTTACAGAGCGGGACTTGAACAGCGCAAGGCAACCCTTGGCACGGAATACGTGAACAAGCAGATTGACACCGCCGACGAATTCTCGAAGCCGTTTCAGGAGGCCATGACAGCCTGGTGTTGGGGGTTCGGCTGGGGCGACGACACCATTGATGCAAAGACTCGGTCAATGATGAACCTCGCAATGATCGGCGCGCTTGGCAAGATGACCGAGTGGGAAACGCATTGCCGAGGCGCACTCAACAACGGCGTTACAAAGGAGGAAATCAGGGCGATCATTCATGTTGTCGGCATCTATTGTGGCGTTCCTCAGGCGCTTGAGTGTTTCCGCGTGGCCAGAAAAGTGCTTGAGTCGTCGAATTGACGGGAAGATGCTCCAGTGCGCAAGTGAAGTTCAGTTTGACTTGCAGACCTAAGTCCACGGAAGTGGCCAACAGCATCGGCCGATTGACAGCCTGCAGCATGCGGCTTGGTTGAATTGCCGATTCCAGGAGCCATTCCCACAATGCCCGCCTGCCTGCCTTGTTGCACAAGCCGAGTCCGGCGGATTCCAGATTCGGTCTGCAGCCCTGGCAAACAATGCCGAGTTCCACCCGAGTCCGCTTCCGGACACCGATGCCGCCGAACGCGAAGCCGTGCGGGAGATCCGCCTTGATTTCGGCAGGATGCCAATTCATCCCTATGCGGGCAGCTGCACGGACGCGGCTCGATGCAATTCGGATTGCTGCGTCAACTTGGCATGCGCTTCTCGGCGCCGGACATTTTGGTCGGGCCGCATTCAAGCTCCAACCGCGATTTCCAATTTAGGAGGGTGCCATGGCTTCCATTCCGAAGACAATGCGAGCATTCGTTCTGACCGGTCACGGCGGCATGGACAAGCTCGTGTACCATCATGACTGGCCAGTTCCCGTCCCCAAACACGGGGAGATTCTGCTTAAGGTCAAGGCATGTGGTCTCAACAACACCGACGTCAACACAAGAACGGCGTGGTATTCAAGCAGCGTAACGGAAGCCACCTCGGGAGCCGATCTGCAACAGGCCGACGACAAGGACGCTGCTTGGGGCGGAGCAGCCATTGAGTTTCCAAGAATTCAAGGCGCTGACATTGTGGGTGTCGTCGCCGAGGTTGGCGATGATGCCGATGCGGCAATGATCGGCAAGCGCGCACTTGTCGATCCGTGGTTGCGGGACTGGTCCGATCCCTACAATCGCGAACGATGCAAGTATCTTGGGTCCGAGTGCGACGGCGGATTTGCCGAATTTGTCTGCTTGGATCGTCGCCAGGTTCACCCGATTGAAAGTGAACTGTCACACGCCGAGCTGGCGACCTTTGCCACGTCCTGGGTAACTGCCGAAAACATGCTGAATCGCGGTCAGGTCTATGCCGAGGATGTAGCGCTCGTTTCCGGGGCTTCCGGCGGCGTTGGATCGGCGCTGATACGACTGGCGAACCGTAGAGGGGCAACGACCGTTGCACTGGCAAGTTCGGCCAAGCACCGTCAAGTTCGGAAACTAGGCGCGGACGCGGTTTTGAGCCGGGCGCCCGCGGATCTTCCCGGGGAACTGCGAAAGGCGATCGGCAGGGACACGGTTACCGCTGCATTGGACGTTGTCGGCGGCGAGTATTGGTCGACCATGATCGATGCACTTGCAAGGGGAGGTCGCTATGTGTGTTCAGGCGCAATCGCTGGCCCCATGGTCGAGCTTGATCTTCGCAAGCTTTACCTTCGCGACCTGACCTTCTGCGGTGCAACCGTTACCGCTCCGCACACATTCCGCGACCTTGTTGGGTACATCGCCGGCAAGGAAATTCGACCCGTTCTTGCAGCGGAATACCCTCTGGAGAGTCTGCGGGAAGCGCAACAAGCCTTCATCGACAAGCGGCACACAGGGAACATTGTCGTTGCGATCAACTCCTGATTTTGAGCGGAGGCAGAACTGCGTCAAGTCTCCCCCTGCCCCATGCGACGACTTGCAATGCAAGGCTTCAAAGGATTGCTTTGCATCGGTCGTGGCGAGATTCGAACCACAATGGAACATCACGCGGACAAGCTCGACACACATTCGTGCGCCTGTGGAGCGGCATCTCCACCACAGGCTGGAACCAACCGGCTCAGCAAGTTCACTCGGGGCCAGACGAGAGTGCGCCGAAGTCT
>JAPOOS010000160.1 GCA_026713305.1 Paracoccaceae bacterium | reverse complement strand
GCGGGCGCTCGAAGGCTTTGCCAACGGTGTCGGCCGCGTGGCCGCGTGGGCCGGACTCATCATGGTTCTCCAGCAGGTGATCGTGGTTTTCCTGCAGCGAGTCTTCACGGTGGCCCAAATCTCGGTTGGCCCGTTTGGGTATACGTTTACCAGAGATCTCAGCTGGTTCGGCGAAGAGTTGAAGCTCTACAACGCAATCGTCGTGTGCATGTGCTGTTCCTACACGTTTGTTCAGGGCGGCCATGTCAGGGTCGATCTTTTCTACGCTGGAGTGAAGTTCCGAACCAAGCGCGCAATCGACATGTTCGGTTCGCTGTTCTTCATGTTGCCCGCCATGAGCGTCATCTGGATGTATGGCTGGTTCTTCATGTGGAGGCATCTGGTCACGCCGAAAGTGTCGGTGAGCGACTCGCTTGAACTTCTGGAACGAAAGTCCAGGCTGCTCAAGTGGAACGTCGAGACCATCGGCTTCTCCCCCAGCGGTTTCGACGCATACTTTCTGTTCAAGGTTCTGTTGGTGATATTCGCCGGGATGATGTTCATCCACGGTGTTGCATTCTTTTGCCGTTCGTTGCTCGAATTCATCGAGGGACCGGAATCGGAGGGCAAGGGTCTCGACAAGGATGTCCTTGAAGACACGACCGTGACCACCGCTGCCTGAGTTTACCTGAGAATTGTGCAATGTTTGGACTTGACGGAATCGAAATCGGACTGATCATTGTCTTTGCATGCCTGTTCGCAGGCATCATGTCCGGGTTTCCCGTGGCATTCGCAATTGGCGGTGCAGCGCTGATCGGCTTCGGCATATTGGCGGTCCTGGACAGCGCCGGCCTCATGAATCACCAGGTTATCGACCACGGCAGCCAGGCTTACAAGGACCTGCGCGCCGCCGGCGTCTCGACATTTGACATTTCGTTGTTTCGCTATCCCGACCTGCCGACGCAAACCGCGCCTCTGTTCGAGGGCGGCTGGGAGCGGGCCGTCGACCGAAACCTATCCTTCATCGTGAATCGCATGAACGAGCGCGTCATCGCAGGGCAGTCAATCGAAACCCTGCTCGCCGTGCTGATGTTCGTCATGATGGGTATCGCTCTTGAGCGATCGGGCATTGCCAGCGAACTTCTTACAACCATGTCGCGGGTTTTCGGCCCCTTGCCCGGCGGACTTGCAGTGTCGGTGGTGGCTGTCGGCGCCTTTCTCGCAGCGTCCACGGGCATCGTCGGCGCCACTGTCGTAACCATGGGACTGCTGTCGCTGCCCACCATGCTTCGGCACAACTATTCGCCTGAACTTGCCAGCGGAGTCATAACCGCCTCGGGAACTCTGGGCCAGATCATTCCTCCCTCCATCGTCATCGTTCTGTTGGGCACTTTGGCAGGCGACCTCTATGCCACGGCCCAGGAGGAGCGTGCCCAGGCGGTAGGATGTTCGGATGCGCTGACCTATCTTGGCGAGGCAGCGGTCGTTTCGGTTGGCACGCTGTTCCAGGCGGCCATCGTTCCCGGAATCATGCTGGCGCTGCTGTACGGCGCATATGCCTTCGGCTACGCACTGTTGAATCCTTCAAAGGCGCCGCCGGTGCCCTCGCTGCATTTGGAAAGCAAGGAAAAGCTTTCCGCCCGGCACATGGTCTTGTGGCTGGTTGTGGTTCCCGCCGCGGTCATCGCGTTTGCCGTTTCCAGCGGAGCTTTCCGGCTGTCCGGCAGCCAGGACATCACGGTTTCCTCCGTGGTCGAAACCCACATTCAGTCAACGCTCAGAACGAATGTCAGCGACGAGTGCAAGGAGGCAATGATTGCCTTGCATGGCCAGGAGGCGTGGGACGAAGCGATTGCCGGCCAGCATGTGTTGACCAAGGAGGAAATCGAAAGCGTCGGTGCGCAGCGAACTGCCGAGGAAATCGAGGAGCTTCGCCAACAGAAGATCGAAAACGCCGCTCCGGTAGGAACCGGCGTGATGGTTCTGCTGATTGTCCTGTCGCTGGTGCTTGTGCTTTCAAGAGGCGTCGCCAAGCTTGATCCCCGTGTGTACATCCCGGGAATCGCAGGAATTGTTCTGGCGCTGCTCGCCGACATCTTTCTTGTTTCGGCCGACTCTTCGTCGGGCAGGAGAGTCCTTTTTCTCGCAATTCCATTCGCCTTGATCCTGTACAGCTGCCGGCCGGCGGCGGCGGCGCTGGCCAGGCATCAGGTGGTGCGAGTTCTGTTTCCGCCGCTGGTTCTGATTGTCGCCGTTCTCGGGTCCATACTGGCCGGCATATCCAATCCGACGCCGGCCGCCGCGTTTGGAGCCGCGGGCGCCATATTCCTGGCCGCCTATCGCAAGCTTGAGGAAAACAACAGGAGCGGCAAGATAATCCTGGCGTCGGCCTTCAGCGTGGTGATCATGCTGCTTGTGGGCGTGAACTTCGATTTGCGGACGGAAATTGCGCATGTTGGGTTTGAGAATTGGGTGGCGCTCCTGGTGGCATTGGTGGCCTACCACATCGCATTCGGGGGATTGCTGTACTCCTGCTGGGTCCTCTACAGATATTCGGTGCTTTCTCCGATCGTGCGCGAAACGGCCAAGGTGGTCTCGATGGTGTTCACCATTTTGATCGGATCGCAGCTTTTGAATCTGGTCATCATTTCATTCGGTGGCGAGCACTACATTCAGGAATTCCTGCGCTCCTTCGATCGCGAATGGGTGGTGTTCCTGATCGTCATGTTGGTGCTGTTCATTCTCGGCTTCGTGCTCGACTTCCTGGAGATCATCTACATCGTGATTCCGATTGTCGGTCCGGTCATTTATGGCGGAACGCTCGATCCGAAGTGGGTCACGATCATGATTGCGGTCAATCTCCAGACCAGCTTCCTCACTCCGCCATTTGGCTTCGCGCTCTTCTACCTGCGCGGTGTGGCTCCCAAGGAAGTGACGACCCGGCACATTTACAGGGGAGTGGTCCCATTCGTGATAATTCAGGTTGTCGGGCTGGCAATTCTGTGGGCCGTGCCGGGGATCGTCGAGATCGTTCCCGATCTGCTTGCCCACTAGCTGGGCAAACGGTGCAGCCCTCGCAGGCACGGCATTGAATCTCACGGCGGGAAGGGAGATTCGCCGTCGGCGTGTGCATTGAAGACCGGCTGCGAGACCGCCGATCGAGCGACCCATTCCGGAGTTCCCCAAGACGACTCGGCGTTCCCTCCGTCGCCAATGTTTCACGGAGCCTGCGCTGAAGGAAGTCGTGGACTTTGTCGGCACGAAGATCGGATTGCGGTCATGCTCCACATGTCTCGATGATGGTCAAGCCGGTCACATGCGCTGCCGTTCGGCGCAACGGAACGAAAGCTGGTGGCGGGCAATTGCCTGCGACGCGCAACTGCGCATGCGGAGAGTGATTTTCGGAACAGTGTTGACAATGGATGGACGTGCATCCTGCTGGTCGTGCCCAGGCGCCATTTGTGCCCGGGGAAGCGGCATGGCCCTGCCGGGCGAATGCCGCCGCACGATGCAGACTTTCAAGCACGGCGCGATTCGGACTGTCTTGAGCAGTTGACCGCATTGGAGCGCATGTTGTGGGCTCCTGGGCGAACAATTCGATTCCCACAGGTGTGGCTGCCCTTGTCATTGATTTGCAGCGTGCTTCCGACAATGCCGATTCGTGCGGCCGAGTCCTGCGACACGTGGCGGCGCGTACAGTCAAGGCTGGTTCGCTTGCCCAGGAGAGGCAACCCTTCTTCCATCAATCGAGAACATGTGCAGGGTGTCTTCAACATCAACTGCAGTCCGGACCAAGCTGTTGGTCGTCAAGCTGCTCATGAGTGCGCTGTCGGTCAATCGGGCGCTGATTCGATCTTTCCGTCTCTCGATGCAGCTGTGGCAGTCAGGACAGATCCGAGCTTCGGCAGCAACAATGCACAATTCAAGGTGCGGTCAAGAGAAACGAACCAGAGTTCGCCGGCATTGCAGCTGCAGCCCTCGGGGATGTTCTCACAAGGCCGGCAGCTCGCTGGGAGTTGACAAATCAAACAGGTGAGCATCGGAGCGGCTCAATTCCGGCACGCGCCGAGACAGGAAACCGGACGTCAATCCTCGAAGAAGTCTGCATGGGATTTGCGGATGCCGGCAATCACACTGTCGAGCCGTGACAGATGCTCGGTGATCGCCGCAATGAGAGAAGCCTCATCCCGGTTCTCCAGTTCATCCACGATTCGGCGATGATCGTCATAGAGCTCATCCATGGCGGCAGGCTCCGCAAGACTCAGGACGCACAATCGGTCGACAAGAGCCTTGTTCTCGGCAATCGTGCTGAACATGTAGGCGCTGTCGCCCGCGTCGCAAAGATGCCTGTGAAAGTCATAGTCCAGGGCATGAAACCTCTTGACGTCCCTGTTCCGGATCGCCCGGCTCTGACTCTCGAGATCCCTGTTCAGTCGCCTGTGGTGCAGGCTGGTTGCATTGCGACAGGCCCTGCGCAGGATCTCGCATTCGACCGCCATCCGGATGAAGCGCGAGCGCTTGATCTTCTCGGAAGAGAATCTCCTGATTTCGGTGGCCCTCTGCGGACGAACCAACAGGAGGTCGATGTTGGCCAGCCGAATGAATGCCTCGCGCACCGGCTGGCGTGAAACACCGAACTGCCTGGCAATCTCCACTTCGCTGATCCGGGTTCCAGGCAACAGCTTCAGCGACACGATGCGATCATGCAGGAAGTCGAACACGTCGTCTGCGTTCGTCCTGCGCTGCACGTTTGCCAATGATGGCGCCATTCGCCGATTCCCGATGCTGCAATGCATTCTAGCATACCAGTCTGCACCCGGCATTGCAAACCACTTTCGTCCAGCACGACCGACACAATCCGTCGTCCATGGCGTCGATTGGTCGATTCAGCGGAAAATGAGGTCAAGAAGGCCGGCCTTCCTCGCTTCAGGAGCGCAAAACGCCGTAAAACGCTGGAGTCTCGGCAGCCTGCATGGCAAACCTGGCGTCGCAGCACATGCCAAGTGTTGCGAAATGTGCAATACTAGTATACAAGTATACACAATCCAGACGAACAGTTGGGCCGTCGGTTTCTGATTGGGAGAGCGAATGTCAGCGGTCATTCTGCGGAATGTCTTCAAGCGCTACGGCGCCGTCCAAGTCGTGCATGGCATCGATCTCGATGTCCGTGAGAACGAGTTCGTTGTCTTGGTGGGACCGTCGGGATGCGGAAAGTCAACGACGCTGCGCATGATCGCCGGGCTGGAGGAAATTACCCGGGGCACGCTGACCATTGACGGCAAGACCATGAACCGCATCGCGCCCAAGGATCGCGATGTGGCAATGGTTTTCCAGGACTACGCTCTCTATCCACACCTCAATGTCGCCGAGAACATTGCCTTCGGCCTCCGCATCCGGCGAGTGAAGAAGGACGAGATTGCCCGCTCGGTCAAGAACGTCGCCGAAACGCTGGGACTGACGGACTACCTTGACAGGCGGCCAGCCGACTTGTCCGGGGGACAGAGGCAACGGGTCGCGATGGGCCGCGCCATCGTGCGCCATCCAAAGGTGTTTCTGTTCGACGAACCGCTTTCCAACCTCGATGCCAAGCTTCGCACGCAGATGCGTGCGGAAGTTCGACGGCTGCATTCCCGTCTTGGCGTCACCTCAATCTACGTCACCCACGACCAGGTCGAGGCAATGACGCTGGCTGATCGAATCGTCGTCATGAACGAAGGCCGCATTGAACAGATCGGCACGCCGATGAAACTGTTCGTGAACCCGGTCAACACGTTCGTCGCCGGCTTCCTGGGCTCTCCGCCCATGAACCAGTTCCGGGGCATCATCGCCAACGGGGGAGACAGGCCTTCGGTCATGCTGGGAAGCGCCAGGATTGAAATTCCGGATTCGGTTCACAACGATCCCGGCCGCGAGGTCATCCTGGGAATTCGGCCGGAGCACGTCATGCTTGCTCCCGGCGAGAATTCCTCTCCCGTCAAGGTCGCGCTGGACCTGGTGGAACCGCTCGGTTCCGAGGCGCTGCTGCACACTGCGATGGGCGGTGAACCCTTTGTGGTCAAGGCCAATACGGATGGCGATCTGTCGCATCTCTCGGGGGTTGCCGAAGTTCATGTTCCAGTGGCGCAGGTGAAGGTGTTCGACGCCAAGTCGGGCAGATCGCTCCTGCGGGAAAGTTGGTGAACCGCGTCCAATGACAGACCGTCCAGCATTGGAGGACACAGCGGCCATGCAACCGGACGCCGCCGCGCCGTCGAAGCGGCGCTGGCGCGAGCGCGTGGAGTGGCTCGTCGACCACTTCCGGGCCGAATGGCAGATCTACGTAATGCTGGCCCCGATGATCATCTGGTTCATCGTGTTCCTCTACAAGCCGATGTACGGGCTGCAGATCGCCTTCAGGGACTACTCGGTCTTTCGTGGCATCGCCGCCAGCCCATGGGTTGGGCTGGAACATTTCGAAACCCTGTTTTCCAACTCGCAGTTCCTGCGCGCAGTCAAGAACACGGTCTACATCAGCGCGCTCAGCCTGATTTTCGGATTTCCCGTTCCGATTCTTCTGGCCTTGATGTTCAACGAGATTCTGAACGAATTCTACAAGCGAACGGCGCAGACGATTGTCTATCTGCCTCACTTCATCTCGACGGTCATCATTGCCGGGATCGTGATTACGGCGTTCTCGCCCAGCGCTGGCATCGTCAACACAGTGCTCGGCTGGTTCGGCATCGACTCGATCTATTTCCTGATAAAGCCGGAATGGTTCCGGCCTATCTTCATCGGGTCCGGAATCTGGCAGGAGGCCGGATTCTCGTCCATTGTGTTCCTTGCGGCCATCGCCGGCGTGAATCCGTCGCTCTACGAAAGCGCGGTTGTCGACGGCGCCTCCCGCTGGCAGATGATGTGGAGGATCACCATCCCGTCGATAATGCCGACCATCATCATCATGCTGATCATCCGCATCGGCAATCTGATGGAGGTCGGCTTCGAGTTGATCATTCTTCTGTACCAGCCGGCCACCTACCAGACCGCGGACGTGATCAACACCTTCATCTACCGCCAGGGCCTGCAAAGCGGTCAGTATGACCTTGCCGCCGCCGCCGGATTCTTCAACGCCGTCGTGGCGTTCATTCTCGTCATGATCGCGAACACGCTGTCCAAGCGCTATTCGCGCACTTCGCTGTGGTGAGGGGGAGGCGATCATGGCGAACATGAACCTGTATTCACGCGGCGACAAGCTGTTCGTGCGGATCAACATGGCGCTGATAGGGATATTCACGATCAGCACGCTGTATCCCTTCATCTACATCGCTGCCGTGTCCTTCAGTTCGGGCTTTGCCGCCCGGGCGGGAACGGTTGTGCTGACCCCGGTCGATCTCACACTCGCGGCCTATGCCCGCGTGCTCTCCGAGCCGTTGTTCTGGAATTCCTACGGCAACACGTTCATCTACACGTTTGGCGGCACGCTCACGAGTCTGCTGATCATCATCCCAGGGGCCTACGCCCTGTCGCGGCCGAAACTGCTTGGCAGGCGCTTTTGGAACCTGATGGTGGCCTTCACGATGTGGTTTCACGCCGGCATGATCCCGTTCTGGCTGAACATCCGCGATCTGGGGCTGCTGGACACCTACTTCGGCATCATCATCGCCTTTGCGTGCAACGCCTTCAACATCATCCTCCTGCGCAATTTCTTCGAAAGCATACCGAGGTCCTTCGAGGAGGCGGCACGCATGGACGGCGCCAACGAGTTCCAGGTGTTGTGGAAGGTCTTCATTCCCCTTTCCAAGCCTGCGATCGCAACGATCACGCTGTTCTGCATTGTGTCGCGCTGGAACGGGTTCTTCTGGGCAATGGTCCTGCTGACGGACGAGGGAAAGATTCCCCTGCAGGTCTATCTTCGCCACACAATCGAGAGGCTTTCCGACGACGAGGAATTCTCGTCCACGCTTCTCGACGCTCCCTACAGCGTGGAGACCGTCACCGCGGCGATCATTGTCTGTTCAATCATACCGGTCCTGATCATCTATCCGTTCGTCCAGAGGCATTTCAGCAAGGGAATCCTTCTGGGCGGGGTAAAGGAATGATTCTTGTGCAAGAAAGGAAGGAAACCATGCGAATCTTTGCACTGCTGGCAGCGTTTCTGGCTGCAATGGCGATGTCCACGCCAACCTTCGCCGACGGCCATCTGAAAATCGTCGACGAACCCCTTGAGCTCACGGTGCACATGCACCACAAGCGATATCCCGCATATGACGAGAACTGGCCGGTCGAACAGGAGGCCCGCCGCCTGACAAACATTCACCTCAAGAACGCCACGATCGGCTCGAACACCACCAACAGCGGCGAGGCCATGAACCTGCTGCTTGCCTCGGGCTCCATCCCCGACATCGTTGGGACTTCGCGCATCAAGGACGTCGTGAACCAATATGGTCCGCAGGGCGCCTTCATGCCGCTGAACGATCTGATCGACGAGCACGCGCCGCACATCACGGCCTTCTTCGAGAAGTTCCCCGACATCAAGTCGGCGATGACCGCGGCCGACGGCAACATCTACTACATCCCGTACCTGCCGGACGGAAAGTACGGCCGCGCCTACTTCATCCGCCACGACTGGCTGGACAAGCTGGGCCTGGAAGTTCCGCAAAGCGTCGACGAAGTGAAGTCGGTGCTCGAGGCATTCCGCGACCAGGATCCAAACGGCAACGGCCAGCAGGACGAGGTGCCCTATTTCGCGCGCCAGTGGGAGGAACTGATCAGGCTGGTCACGCTGTGGGACGGCCGCTCGTCAGGGTCGGACACCTATCACGACTTCTATGTCGACAATGGAACAATACGCCACCCCTATGCGGGCGAAGGATACCGCGAAGGCATCAAGAATCTGGCGCAGTGGTACGCCGAAGGCCTGATTGACCCGGAAGTCTTCACTCGCGGCTCAAGCGCCAGGGAATATCTGCTGTCGGAAAATCTCGGCGGCATGACGCATGACTGGTTCGCGTCGACAAGCGGGTACAACACAACGCTGCAGGGCAAGATTGACGGGTTCGTGTTCAAGGCGTTCGCGCCACCGGCCTCGATTTCGGGAGCCCGGATCGAAGAGCATCGCCGGATACCGGTGAAGCCGGATGGCTGGGCCATCGGCGGCGCCAACAGCCATCCCGTCGAGACCATAAAGTACTTCGACTTCTGGTTCTCGCCGGAAGGCCGCAACGTCGTGAACTTCGGCGTCGAGGGCGTTCATTGGGAAATGCAGGACGGCAAGGCAATTTTCACGGACGTCATTCTTGGCAGCGGCCGACCGGTCAACTCACAGCTTTACGAGATCGGCGCCCAGCTGCATGCCCGCGGCTACTACCAGGACTACGGCTATGAGATTCAATGGTCCAACTCCTACGCTCTCGAGGGCATCGCGCTCTATGACGAGGGAGACTACCTGATCGACCAGTTCCTGGGCGTTGCCTTCAACGAAGAGGAGCAGGCGGTTTACGACAAGCACTGGACGTCGGTGCGCACCTACATGCTCGAACGCCAACAGGTCTGGATCCTGGGCGGCGGCGACGTCGAGGCGGAATGGGACGACTACCTGGCTGATCTTGACAAGATGGGCCTGAACAAGGTGCTCGAAGCCATGCAGTCCGCCTACAACCGCCAGTACGGCTCGTAGGGGTTCCTCTTCAATGAACGAAAGCGTGTCGCCCGGCTCCGGATTGCGTGCCATCGACGAGCCGCCCGCCGGGCGGTTGATGATCCAGTATGCGCCGCATGCCGACACGGACATCCAGGAGAATCCGCCGCGGTTCTCCTGGATACCGGACATCGAGGACGAAGCTTCATATGCCCTGCTGATCAGGGGTGGCGACGGTGTGGAACGCCTCCATGCGGACATTCCGGTCAACTTCATGACGCTTCCAGAGCCGCTTCCGGCTGGCAGCCACACCTGGCGATACTGCGTCTGGGAAGATGGCAGGCAGGCCAGCGCCTGGAGTCGCGAGAGGAAATTCACGGTTGCTGCCGGATTGCCCACAACCGCACTTGCGCGGCGCGCTGTTCGGTTCGAAGGAGTTCCGTCAACCCACCCGCGGCTCTGGCTGGACGCCAGCGCGATTGCCAGGTTCAGAGCCGAACTGAAGACAAACCCCGGCCATTGCGGCTGGGATCAATTCCTTGAGCGCTCGGTCAAGCCTTGGATGGGGCGCGAGCCGATGCGCGAACCATCGCCCTATCCCGGAAACAGGAGAGTCGCCGGGATTTGGCGGAAGACGTACATCGAGTGCCAGGAGTTGCTGTATGCAATCCGGCACCAGGCAATCGCCGGGGTGATTCTGGAAGATCCGACACTGATTGCCAACGCAAGGGGCTGGCTGCTGGAAGCCGCCGGCTGGGACCCCGATGGCACAACGTCGCTATCCTACACGGACGAGTGGGCGTTCAGGGTCGCGGTGGCATTGGCATGGGGATACGACTGGCTGCACGACCATCTGTCCGCGGAGGAGCGTGCCGAAGTGAGACGCGTCTTGCTCGCCCGCACGCGCCAGATCGCCGACCACGCGATGCGCAAGGCGCGAATCCACCTGTTTCCGTTCGACAGCCATGCCGTGCGTTCGGTTTCTTCGGCGCTTGTGCCTGCCTGCCTGAGCATGTTGGGCGAGGAGCCGGAGGTTGAAGACTGGTTGCACTATTCGGTTGAGTTTCTGTTTACGCTGTACTCGCCCTGGGCCGACAGCGACGGTGGTTGGGCGGAAGGTCCGCATTACTGGATGACGGGTCTTGCATGCCTGATCGAGGCGGCGAATCTTCTGCGCAGCGCCTGCGGAATCGATCTGTACAGGAGGCCGTTCTTCCGGAAGACCGGTGATTTCCCGCTATACACGAAGGCTCCCGACACGCGTCGCGCCACTTTCGGCGATGACAGCACCATGGGCGATCTGCCCTGCCTCAAGATCGGCTACAACCTGCGCCAGTTCGGCGCCGTCACGGGCAATCCGGCCTACCAGTGGTACTTCGAGGAGGTCAGGCGGAACGACCCGGGCACCGAGCACGAGTTCTACAACTGGGGATGGTGGGATCTGAACTTTGACGATCTCGTGTTCCACCATGACTTCAAGCAGGCGGATGCCGAACCGTCCGCCGTCACGGACCGGCTGCGCTGGTTCAGGGGCATTGGCTGGGTTGCAATCCAGTCGCACATGGGAGACGCCGCCCGCCACATCCAGTTCGTGATGAAGTCCAGCCCATGGGGCTCGATCAGCCACAGTCATGGCGACCAGAACGGGTTCTGCCTATCGGCGTTTGGCGAAGATCTTGCGGTTCAGTCGGGTCACTACGTCGCATTCAATTCTTCGATGCACCGGGACTGGCGTCGGCAAACCAGGTCCAAGAACGCGATTCTGCTCAACGGCAAGGGGCAGTATGCCGGACGCGACAAAGCCAGGGCCATGATGTCCGCGGGCCGAATTGTCGAGGTCCGCGAGTCCGAAGATCACATCTTCATTCGCGGCGACGCCACCGCGGCCTACAGGAGCTTGACTCCCGAAGTTCACAAGGCGCTGCGCGACGTTTATTTTGTTCGGGACGGCTATTTCGTGTTCGTCGACCAGGTCGACGCCGAGGAACCGGTGACGCTCGACTGGCTCTTTCATGCCAACCAACGGATGGAAGTGGGCAGGACATCGTTTCGATACAGCGGCCAGCGGGCCGGCGTCTACTGCAAGTTCCTTTGGTCCGAGGCCGGACCGCCGAACATCGCCCAGATCGAAGGGTATCCGGGCGTCAAGGCTTCCGAGATCGAAGGGCTCGAACAAGGCGCCCATGTCAGCGCCACGTTTCCCTCGTCACGCAGTCACCGAATCGCCACGCTGCTTGTGCCCTACCCAGCCGGCGCTCCGCGGCGAGTCTTCCACTTTCTGGATGATCAGGGCTACGACTGCGAACTCTACTTCACCGACGCCAAGGACCGGACATTCAAGGTCGCCATTCCGAAGTCCCTCAACACACTGAAGGATACAACATGCTTCAATCGATAATTGAACCTTCAACCAGCAACGTCAACCTGCACGGCAAGGTTGCGATCGTCACCGGCGGCGGACGCGACATCGGCAGGGCCTGTGCGCTGCGCCTTGCGGGAGCGGGCGCGAAGGTGGCCATCAACTACTTCAATTCGGCGGAAGGCGCGGCAAGCGCCGTGCGCGAAATCAAGGATGCCGGTGGAGATGCGTTGGCCCTTCAGGGCGACATGACCTCCGATGCCGATGCCGAGCGGCTGGTCGCCGGTGCACGCGAAGCCTTTGGCAACCGGATCGACATTCTGGTTCATGTCACGGGCGGTCTGATCGCGCGCAAGACCATTCGAGAAATGGATGTGGATCACTGGAACAGGGTTTTGGATCTCAACGCCACATCGTTCTTCCGCATGGTGAGGGCAGTGGTTCCGCACATGGCCGGGGGAGGCTCGATCGTGGGGTTTGCAAGTCAGGCCGGCCGCGACGGTGGCGGACCGGGAGCGATGGCCTATGCTGCGTCGAAGGGCGCCGTAATGACGATGACACGTGGACTCGCCAAGGAACTCGGCCCTGAAATCCGGGTCAACTCGGTATGCCCAGGCATGATCAACACCGACTTCCACAACACGTTCACCAAGCCCGAGGTTCGGGCCAATGTCGCCAACGCAACGCCGGTGAAACGCGAGGGAGAGTCGGAGGATGTGGCCAATCTGGTTGGATTCCTGGCATCGGACGATGCGGCGTTCATTTCGGGCGCCAACGTCGACATCAATGGCGGCGCTCTGTTCTCCTAGGCGCCTGCACGACCGCGATGACATTGCACGACCCGGCCGACACGGGCCAACCATATTCGGCGATGGCGCTGTTTCAGCCGCCTACCGCAAACAGGGAACTGTTCGCCAGTGCGCTTGGCCGCGCCCTGTCGAAGATCCAGTCGCTCGTTCCGAAGTTTGGCTTGCGCAATCCGCGCATGGGAATCCCGGGCACATTTCTCTACGATTTCTGCACCGACGACGAGTGGGTGGCGGGTTTCTGGCCCGGACAGCTGTGGCTTGCATATTCGCTCACCGGTGAAGAGCGACTGAAGAACAGCGCGCGAGCGCGACGAGGATACTTTCAGCGCGTTCTGGAGAGCCCCGCCTGGCACGATCACGATCTGGGATTCCTGTTCATCCTGTCCTGCGTTGCGGATTTCAAGCTGACCGGCAACAGGCGTTCACGTGCCATGGCGCTCAGGGCCGCCGACTTTCTCGCGGCGCGCTGGCGGCAGCCGATGCCCTTCGTGATGTGTTGGAATCCCATGCGGAGAGACACGCCGGGGTTTGCGGCGCAAAAGACGCGAACCTTGAACATTGACAGCCTGCAGGGAATGCCGCTGCTCTACTGGGCAAGCCGTGAAACGGGGCAGCGGTCCTTTGCCGACATTGCCAACATGCACAACGAAACGGCGATCCGACACCTGATGCGCGATGACTTCAGCTCCTTCCACTGTTTTGAGTTCGACAGTGAAACAGGCGAGCCGGTTCGCGGGTACACGCATCAGGGAAGGAGCGATGAAAGTTGCTGGTCGCGTGGACAGGCTTGGGCAATTCACGGTCTTGCGCAAAGCTATCTGCAAACCGGAATCGAGCGTTACCGGGACACCGCCGCCGCCATGGCGGACCATGTTTGTGGCAGTCTTCCGGAGGACGGGGTTCCGTTGTGGGACTATCGACTGTCGCCGACGGACAGTCCGAATCGCGACTCTTCCGCCGGTGCG
>JAPOOS010000205.1 GCA_026713305.1 Paracoccaceae bacterium | reverse complement strand
GAGAGTTTCGAGATCCGGATGACAGGGAAAGGGCGGCACTGGAGAGCCTTCGTGACCGGCTGGCGACCTGGGGCGGCGATGCGCTTGCCGAGGAGTATCAGAAGGCAGTCTATGAAATCGGCAGGGAGGTTGAATTCGAGCCGATGCGTGACTGGTTCCGCGCAATTTACGAAGTTCTGCTAGGCGCCAGTCAGGGGCCTAGATTTGGTGGTTTCATCGCCATGTTTGGACACTTGGAAACGGCCCGGCTGATTGAAAACCGCCTTAGATCCACTTCTCGCCTCGATGCCAGGGAGTGACCGGGCCGATGGCGTTCGGACAAGGCAAACCGTTGCAGGGTCTCAACTCGAAACTGCACATGTTTGCCGACGGACGCCGCAGACCGGTCTGGATGTACTGACGGCCGGCACCATCAGCGACCACACCGAGGCGCGGAAGATGTTGGAAGACTCTGGCAAGGAAGTGCTTTGCCTATCTCTTTCTGCGCTTGCGAGGCCGAACTCCCGGCTTGCCCGCAGTCGAACGTCCGCTGTTGCCGACAGCTGCCGAGACACGCTTTGAAACGTCCTTCTGCCTCGCCAACGGGTCGTCCGCTATCATCAGCTCAAGCGTTTCCAGATGCCTTATCTCGTCGCGTATCTCGGCCGCTTCCTCAAACTCGAGGTTGTCCGCAGCCTCCAACATCCTTTTGCGGAGCGCTTCCAGGTGTGTTGCCAGGTTGGCGCCGATCTTGACGTCGGGGATGGCTTCCTGACGCTTGCTTGAATCGGAATCGGATTGATAGAAATTGGCGAATGCATCCTCAATGTTCTTGTGGACAGTCTTCGCAACTATTCCGTGCTTCTCGTTGTGGGCAATCTGCCTGACCCGCCTTCTGTTGGTTTCGGCAATCGCCGCCTCCATGGCGGCGGTGACCTTGTCGCCGAACATGATCACCTTCCCGTCGACATTCCGCGAGGCGCGTCCCACCGTTTGTATCAGCGACCTTTCGGAGCGAAGGAAACCCGGCTTGTCGGCATCGAGTATTGCGACCAAACCGCATTCAGGGATGTCCAGTCCCTCTCGAAGCAGGTTGATGCCCACAAGGACATCGAAAACGCCCAGTCTCAAGTCACGCAGAATCTCAATTCGTTCGAGTGTTTCGATGTCGGAATGCATGTAGCGCACTCTAATGCCCTGCTCGTGCAGATACTCGGTCAAGTCCTCGGCCATGCGCTTGGTCAAGGTCGTTACCAGAGTCCGATATCCACTTGCGGTTACCTTGCGCACCTCGTTGATGAGCTCGTCAATCTGGCTGGACACCGGACTGACGGTGATGACTGGGTCGGGAAGTCCGGTTGGCCGGACGATTTGTTCGACGAATTCGCCATGCGTCCGCCCAAGCTCCCAATCGCCGGGCGTTGCCGAAACAAAGATTGTTTGGGGACGCATGTCGTCCCACTCCTCGAACTTTAGCGGACGGTTGTCGGTGCAGGACGGCAACCTGAAGCCATGCGTGGACAATGTGGACTTGCGCCGAAAGTCACCTCGATACATGGCGCCGATCTGCGGCACGGTCGCGTGCGACTCGTCGACGAACAGGAGCGCATTGCTGGGAATGTACTCGAACAGCGTCGGCGGTGGCTCACCGGCGTTTCTGCCGGTCAAATAGCGTGAGTAGTTTTCGACGCCGGCGCAGCTGCCCATGACAGTGAGCATTTCGAGGTCGTAGTTCGTGCGTTGCTCGAGTCGCTGCGCCTCCAGCAACTTGCCCGTGCCTTGAAGTTCCCGAAGCCGAACCGCCAGTTCCCGGCGGATGTTGCTGACCGCCTGGGAAACGGTTGGACGCGGGATCACGTAATGCGAATTCGCATAAACCCTGATATGGTCAAGCTGACGTTCGATTTGGCCGGTCAGCGGGTCGAACTCATGCATCAGCTCAACCTCGTTCCCAAAGAAGGAAATGCGCCATGCCCGGTCTTCAAGGTGAGCCGGCCATATTTCCAGGCAGTCTCCGCGAACTCTGAAGCAGCCTCGGGCGAAACCATGGTCGTTTCTGCGATAGTGCAACTGCGCCAAGGACCTGGTCAGCTCTCTCATGTCCTGCAACGTGTTGATGCGAATGTCCTGCACCATGTCGCCATATGATTCGACCGAACCGATTCCGAAGATGCAGGAGACAGAGGCAACTATGATGACATCGTCTCGTTCCAGCAGCGCCCGTGTTGCGGCGTGCCGCATGCGGTCGATGTGCTCGTTTATTTGGGCTTCCTTCTCGATGAAGGTGTCTGATCGGGGGACGTAGGCCTCTGGCTGATAATAGTCGTAGTAGCTTACGAAGTACTCGACGGCGTTGTTTGGAAAGAAGGAAGAAAACTCGGAATAGAGCTGCGCTGCCAAAGTCTTGTTGTGTGTCATGATCAGCGCGGGACGCTGGAGCTCCTCGATGACCTTGACCATCGTGAAGGTCTTGCCGGTGCCGGTTGCACCCAGGAGAACCTGGTCCCTTACCCCATGGGCAAGGTTTTCGGTCAGGTCCGCTATGGCCCGTGGCTGATCTCCGGCT
>JAPOOS010000294.1 GCA_026713305.1 Paracoccaceae bacterium | reverse complement strand
TGTTCTTGGGTGCCCAAGTCACAGGCATCGTGGTACCCAAAGAGATCAAAACATATCCACCACCACCACCACCTCCTCCGCCACCACCTCCGCCCCCTGGCCATGGTCGCATAGTCGGGTTCGAGTTCAAGGGCGAAAGATATGAAACAGGGGCGGGAGTACATACACTCGCAAGAGTTATACAACTATTTGATGAACTGAATTCCGAATTCATGCCTCAACTGGAGAGAAGGACCATCGGTCGTACACGGAAGCTGGTAGCGAGGGAGCGCTCTGAGCTCTACGAGCTTTCCCATCTGGTCAAGTATTCCAAAAACCTGGGAAATGGCTGGTGGTTGGGAACCAACATGAGCTTGCCAATGGTTAGGCAACGCATCGAGACCGCGTGTGAGGTCGCAGGGGTCAAATTTGGCACAGAGTTAACGCTGATTGAAAAGAAGCGACCGCAGTGATGGACACGGCGGCCAAGTGAAACGGACGATAGTCCCAAGTTGGGCCTGCGCGACGGCGACTGATCAATTTGCTGTCTCGACAGGCATGTGCATGACGCAATTCTTTCTGCAAGCAGCCTCAATGCCAAAATGAACTCTAGGAATCCACTTCCAGCGTGTCCGTGACGGCCGGTGTCGTGCTTGGAGTGGCAGCAGTCGGCTCACCTGGGGTTGGCAAAATCCAAATTGTGCCGGCGGCGTCTCTCTGAAGGTTTCCCATTGGGAGAGTTGATTTCGCTCCAAGTGCCCTTGGCCGTGCTCGCAGGTGGCAGGAGTGTTTCCACAGGTTCCCAGTTCTTGGTTCGGGATTGCTGTTCTTGTGCCGGCAGTTCTCCGGTCGCACCACTTCGGTTGGAAACTGGGAGCATGCCTTGCTTGACCAGTTTCTCCAATCTCCTTATCGGTGACCGAGACTTTGGACCCATGAGTCCATGACCACTGAACCATCTCGAACCGGCAAGACAATGGACCTCAAACACATTCTGGCCAAGACATCTGACCTGTTGAACTCGGGCCAGTTGGAAAACGAAGCGCAGGTAAAGCAATACGTGCTTATCCCAATCTTGCGCGCATTGGGGTGGGATGACGCCAACCCCCAAATGGTCAAGCCCGAGTACAACGTCGACCAGGGGAGAGTGGACTACGCGTTGCTGGATCTTGGCACGCCTCATGTCTTCATGGAAGCCAAGCGTGTTGGCGTTGCATTGGCCAGTGGCGAGGAGCAGCTGTTTGGATATGCAGCCCACAGGGGCGTGCCCATTCTCATACTGACTGACGGTCGAAGGTGGGACTTCTATCTCAGCATGGCGCCAGGTGTGCCCAATCAACGTCGGTTCTTTCGCATGGATCTATCAAACAGGCGGGACATCTCGGAGAATGCAAGACTTCTCGAAAGATTTGTACAACGAGATCGCGTGGTTTCCGGTCAGTCAAGGCAAAGCGCCGAGAGGGTTCTTGAGAGCGTACGGCTACGCGAACGGGCCAGAAGCGCAATTCCGCGAGTCTGGAGCCAGTTCCTGCAAAGTGCTGATCAACGGCTGATAGCATTGATTTCCAATGAGGTTGTTGCCGACTGCGGGTCAATGCCGGTATTGAGCGATGTCAGAGATTTCTTGAACGCTCAAGCTTCAAGCATCGTAGTTCCCAGAAAACGCGGGAAGAAGGAACCAAAGACCGTCCTTCCCGATGTGATTGAACCTCCTCATCCCATTTTGCCTCCACCAGTACACCCACACAAAGGCCGCATCGTCGGGTTTGAGTTCAAGGGCGAAAGATATGAAACAACGAGTGGAGTTCGGACGCTCGTGAGAATTGTGATGCTGTTTGACGGAATGAATCCTGAATTCATGCCTCGGCTTGAAAGGAGAACCACCGGGCCAGTTCGGAAGTTGGTTTCGAGGGAACGGTCCGAACTCTACAGGCACGCCCACCGGATTGAGAAGAATTCGATTGATCTGCAAAACGGTTGGTGGCTTGGGTCCCATCTGAGCTACAAGCAAATCAGGCGGCACATCAAGACAGCCTGCAAGATCGCCGGAGTCGAGCATGGTGCAGAGTTGAAACTGATTGAACGCGGTTAGCGGTGGCGTGCCCGACGAGCAGTTTCGACAGCGTGCGGTCACTTCAGACGATGCAAGAGGGCGCCTCGAATTCACTCCCGACGACACGCCGCTTGCAAGAAGGCCAATCCTTGCGGAAACCGCTTGGACTGGTGGCGCTGCCC
>JAPOOS010000292.1 GCA_026713305.1 Paracoccaceae bacterium | reverse complement strand
TGGACTGGATCCGAACCGACTGCACCCAAAAAACCGACGCTTCCTTCGCTCCCTGCCAGTGTTGAATACGACCAGGAGCGGAGCATTTGCCATGAGTCAAGAGTAATACGGTTTGGTATAACAGGTTGAAATCCAATTCCCTGCACATATGTAGGTTGACAAGTGGGCGCGCAACATAGACATGGCTTCTTGGCTTGCTCAGGGCAATTGCCAGTTTCTACGAGCACCAGCCTAATCCGACATTCCAAGCGGAACTTACACAGGCAGCTTGCTGGACGACATCCCGGCTTGCTGTCTCCTTTACAAACATGGGAGAGCAAACGATGTCGATAACTCCTGCCGAAAAACAGGCCTTGATTGCCGAATATGCAACAGGCGAAGGCGACACTGGTTCACCTGAGGTGCAGGTCGCAATTCTGTCGAAGCGCATCAAAGCGCTAACCGAGCATTTCAAGGTTCACAAGAAAGACAATCACTCCAGGCGAGGTCTGCTCAATCTGATCGCCCGACGTCGCAAACTGCTGGACTATGTAAAGCGGCGTGACGAAGCGCGATACTTCTCGCTGATACAGCGACTGGGCCTGCGCCGCTAGAAACTTCCCGCCGCTTGGCTGATCAGCCTCAATTCTCCATTCCCCTGTTGGGAGTGGCGCTTTGCAGAATGTACCTGCGACAGGCGATCACAGACTGCGCGGCCTCCGAAAATCACATTAGGTGTGCCTCCGTCAGGGAGACGCTCCACTGAAAGGAACTACATGTTTAACGTTACAACGAAATCCATCCGCTGGGCAGGAAACTTGCTTACTCTCGAGACCGGCAAGATTGCCCGCCAAGCTGACGGGTGCGTCCTTGCGACATTGGGTGAAACCTCGGTCTTGGCGGCTGTTACCTACGACAAGTCGCCACACGAGACCGCAGACTTTTTTCCGATGACGGTACACTACCAGGAGCGTTACTACGCTTCGGGAAAGATTCCCGGAGGATTCTTCAAGCGTGAAGCGCGGCCATCGGAAACCAGCACACTCACGTCTCGGCTTATAGACCGGCCCATCCGGCCACTGTTTCCCGAGGGATTTCGGTATCCAGTTGATGTTATTTGCACTGTGCTCTCGCACGACAACGAGAACAACCCGGATATCGTGGCAATGATCGCTGCGTCGGCAGCTCTGACAATCTCAGGTTTGCCCTTTGAGGGGCCAATCGGCGCGGCTCGGGTCGGTTTCAGGCGTGGCCGGTATGTGCTTTGCCCGTACATGTCGTCATTGAACGACCTGAATGACAGTCCTGAAGAAAGGCTGGATCTAGTTGTGGCCGGCACCCAGGAAGCGGTGATGATGGTGGAATCCGAAGCCTACGAGCTGACCGAAGAGGAAATGCTTGGAGCGGTTTCATTCGGGCACAGCAAGATGCAGCCTGTAATCTCGATGATCAAGGAACTCGCCGACGAGGTTGGCAGACCACCCTTCGAGTTCTCGGTCCCTGACCTATCCGCAGTGACTGGGCAAGCCGAGGAGATTGGGCTGGACGCAATGAGCGAGGCCTACAGGATTTCGAACAAGTTGGAGCGACAGGATGCCATCGCCAAAGTGTATGAGTCCATCGCCGAGGAAATCGGAGGCGGAGACCGCAACGGCGCAAGCGTAGCTGCTGCGGCCAAGAAGCTTGAAGCCAAGGTTCTTCGCGGTCAGGCAATCACCGATGGAACACGCGTAGACGGACGCAACCTAACGACAGTTCGAGACATTGAGTGCGAAGTCGGATTTCTTGCCAGAACCCATGGCTCGGCGTTGTTCACTCGTGGAGAAACACAGGCCATGGTAGTGACCACGCTAGGCACGGGAGAGGACGAGCAGATCGTGGATGCATTGCACAGGAACTTCAGGGAACCGTTCCTGCTTCATTACAATTTTCCGCCCTACTGCGTTGGAGAAACTGGCCGCCTAGGTCCTCCGGGACGGCGCGAAACTGGGCACGGCAAGTTGGCATGGCGGGCGTTGCGGGCAGTCATGCCACATTCTTCCCAGTTTCCCTACACCGTTCGGGTTGTATCGGAAATTACGGAGTCGAACGGTTCGTCTTCAATGGCCACTGTTTGTGGCGCTTCGCTTTCGCTCATGGATGCGGCCGTGCCCTTGAAGGCACCCGTGGCCGGCGTGGCAATGGGCCTGATTCTTGAGCCTGACGGCAGCTACGCCGTACTGACCGACATTCTCGGCGCCGAGGACCATCTGGGAGACATGGACTTCAAGGTGGCTGGAACGCGAAAGGGCGTAACATCGCTTCAGATGGACATAAAGGTGCCCGGAATCACTGTCGAGATCATGTCCAAGGCCTTGGCACAAGCCAGAGGGGCAAGACTTCACATCCTTAAGGAAATGGCCAAGGTTCAGTCTTCCGTCGGAGAGTTTTCCGCCCATGCCCCGCGGATCAGGTCGATGAAGATTCCAGTTGACAAGATTCGCGAAGTGATTGGCAGTGGAGGCAAGGTTATCCGCGAGATCGTGGAGTACTCCGGTGCCAAGATCGATATTGAGGATGACGGAACGATAAAGGTTGCTTCGCCGGATTCGGAAGCCTTGGACAAGGCTTTTGAACGCATAAGCTCGATTGTGGCCGAACCCGAAGTTGGCAAAATCTATACCGGCAAAGTGGTTCGCATACTGGATTTCGGTGCATTCGTGAACATCATGGACAAGCGTGATGGATTGGTCCACGTAAGCCAGATATGTGACAGGCGCCTGAGGCACCCTTCAGATGTTCTCAAGGAAGGTCAGACGGTAAAGGTCAAGTTGACCAGGATCGACGATCGCGGCAAGATGCAGCTGTCGATGAAGCGGGTTGATCAGAGGACCGGAAGACCACGATAAGGCAGCCATGTGTGTTGGAGCTTCGAAGGTATCGCTGCTGTGTTGCGACTCCTCGAAGCCTTCGCCCACTGCCCATTCAAGCCAGACACCTCGCGCCGAGACACTCGCGGTGATTGCTGATGTGTGTTCCTGACCGCAAGCAACGGGGCCTTCCGCTTGCGGTTTGGGCTGCCTACCAATGATGAATTACCGGACTCACCGGCAATTCGACTGGTCCAAGGGCATGCCGAGTCGGCCCAAAAGCCGATCTTTTGCACAGGGGAAGCGCTGACAAGGCGCGCATGCCGATCCGCATCACTTGGTGCTCAGGTGCGATATCATGCTTGCGTCTCCGCGTGCCGCCGCAACGGAGCAGCGGACCCGGGGTTTGTGCCGGGTTTCCCTTGATCTCATGCACCTTGAGTTGCATTGCCCAGCGATGCTTCCATTCCGCATGCACGGACACTTAACGGTGGCGCAGGGTGGAAAACCTATCGGCCCACCGCATTGGCCATGTTCTGAATGCCAGCGGGTTGGTTCGGCAGCAAAGACAGAATCAGTTCGGTTGCACGAGTCATGGGCTCGTTGCTCCCGACAAAAATCTGCCGCGCCGCCTCTACCATCTGAGCATGAACTGCCGGGTCCAAGGCAGCTTCGACCGCGCATGCCAATTCGCTTGGCGTGCCAGCCAGAACCGAACCGCCGCCCGAATGCAATTCTGCATACACTTCCTGAAAGTTCTTGGTGTGCTTGCCGTGAATGATCGCACAATCGCAGCTTGCAGGTTCATACGGATTGTGACCGCCGATCGGCACCATCGAACCGCCAACCATTGCGACCCGGCTCAACCTGTACCACAAGCCGAGTTCTCCCCAGGTATCTGCAATGTATGCGTCGGTGCTGCCCCCTGGCGATTGACCGCTTGAGCGAACGAATGGACTGAATCCCAGTTCGCTGGCGGTCACCACGATCTCTTCGGTTCTCTTTATGTCTCGCGGAACAATGATGAGCAGCGTGTCCTTCAGTTTTTTCCGCAGCAACAGCTGCGCCCGAAGCGCGATTTCCTCTTCCCCCGCATGCGTCGACGCTGCCACCCACACGTTCCGGTTCTTCAGGTTTTCTTTTTGGATTTCGTACTCGCCGCTATCGTATGGCAAAGAGGTGGAAGTTTTCTTGAGGGTGCCGGTGACTTCCATTTTCGAGACGTCAAGCCCCATCGCTGAAAGTGAATTCCATGTCTCTTCGTTTTGCACATGCACTCGATGGAAGCGACGAAGCATGGACCGCGAAAAACGTGGAGCAAACTTCCACTTGCGCACCGTGTTGCTTGAGATGCGGGCGTTGAGCAAGACCAACGGAACGCCGGAGCGATGCGCCTCGCAAATGTGGGCAGGCCAGAATTCGCTTTCAAGCCAGACTCCGACCGAAGGTTTCCAGTGACCCAGAAAATTCTGAATTGCAGGTACCACATCATAGGGAAAAAACTGATGCATGGCATAGGGCGGCATCTGTTTCGCCAGTATCTGTGCCGATGAAACGGTTCCCGTGGTCAGCAGGAAACTCAGGTCCCGCCGCGCGTTTCTGAGATCTTCAAGCAGCGCGGTTACAGACTTTGCTTCGCCAATGCTCGCCCCATGAAACCAAACCAGCGGTCCAGGCGGACGGTTTCGCGACGGCTGCCCCAAACGCTCCTGAAAACGTTCTGAGTGTTCCTTCCCGCGTCGAAGACGCGAACTAGCCACGAATTTTGCCACGCCTGCCGCATTTCGCGAGATCAGCAGGTAGCAGGTCAGTCCGAGAGATTCCGTCACGTTGCCGAATCTCCCCCGACGCAGTGGGCAACGCAATGCGGTCCGTTCAACGCAGGGATGGACGCCGGACGATGTTCCGGGCACCGGAGAACCCTCGCGCTCACTACCATGCCAGTGTCAACCGGCATATTGAGAGGCCCGGTGTGCCAGTGGAAAAATCACGCTCCACACGAAATCCCGCTGCAAGAAAACTAGCTGCGACCTAGTTCACGCGCGAACTATCGGCAGCACGGAAGCCAAGTTAAGATTCTGGCCGGAAAACTTCCAGCACACAATTGCAAATTCCAACCTGTCCGCAAGCGCTTTCCTCCCGAATCCTCGCCTTTGCATTGCGATTGAGTTGTCAATTCCGATCCAGCGTCGGGCATTATGCCCCTCGCTCCAATGCCGCAACGCCTGATCGCAGTTTCCATTTGTTTCCGTTCGTTTCGGCAACGCTTGCCGCTACATCGCAATGAAAGGCAACGGCAATTCACGTCAGCGACATCTGCATGCGTGTCACGGAAGGGCAGCCATGATCGGCGACCACCGGTGTGGCATAGTCTGGCCGTCCCGCTTTCGCTCCCGACAGTTCGCTGGCTGTCTTGAAGCGGTCATGAAGGGCGGATCCCTGCCAGGGAGTGACCGTGAATTTCGCTATGTGCCGTAGTCACCTCGAACGCGCCGCTTCCTGGGATCAAAATGTGGAAATGGAACTACCTGTGCACGTAGCCGCTTTTGCAGCCCATCCAACTGTCCTACATCCAATTCGGTTCCCGGCTTTGCATATCCCGAATCGACGCGTGCAAGGGCAATTGACTTCCCGAGGATTGGCGATCGGACCGCCGAGGTGACTTCGCCCACCTGCGCCTTTCCCCGCCTGACACTGGATCCATTCGCTGGAACCATCTTCGATTCCATTTCGAGGCCAACCAACTTCCTTCTCGGATGCGCCTTTCGTTCAGCCAGTTGCTCGCGACCGATGAAATCGTCGTTCTTCGTGCGCAACGCAACCGTGAATCCGATGCCCGCCTCGTAGGGATCGGTTTGATCGTTGAATTCCTGCCCGGCAAAGGCGAGACCTGCCTCAATGCGCAGCATGTCCATTGCAGCC
>JAPOOS010000142.1 GCA_026713305.1 Paracoccaceae bacterium | reverse complement strand
TCAGCTACCATCGGTCGAAGGGGCTTGTCGTGCCCGACAACCTGACGCTGATCCACTTGCCGCCCTACAGTCCCGAGCTCAATCCGATGGAGCAGGTGTGGGATTGGCTCAAGTCCAACTTCCTGCGCAACCGTGTGCACAGGACGGAGGACGACGTGCAGACGGCGATGACGCAGGCGTGGCAGAGGTTTGCCAACGACCCGGACCGGACAGCTTCGATCATGACGCGGACATGGGCCAAGGCGTGAGCGCCCAAACCGCGCTTTGCCGTCAAAAAAGTCGCTTCGGTATCAGCGTTCTGCAGGGTCTGTGTCTCAATCGACGCATGCTCGACAGGAAGACTCTTGAAACGGAGGTCGCGGCTCAAAGGAAACAGAGAAATGAAGGCAACTGACAGACAAGCTGGATGTTCACCGTCGACAAGGCCAGGGACAAATTGGGCAAGGCCTATCTCAAACCCGAAGCTTCCAAACCGCAATCCACAGATTCATAACCACTGTGAAGAGACACTGATATGGAGCGACCTGTCAACTCCACAGGCGTTATGCTGTTTCACGCCATTGCGATCTCACCGACATGGCTAGCTGGGAACGCGGACGGCTCGTTTCGCTGCTGGTAATGCGTCAAGGAGCCTGCCGTGTTCAGCTTAGGGACTTGAAGCCTAGCCGAAACCGAAGGCCCGTGGCAGGAATGTCGTCAGGCCCGGCACCAGCACCATCAGAAACACAACCGCGATCATGGAGAAGACAAAGGGCCAAATCACGACCTCCTGCAGTCTGGTGCCACCGATCGCGGCGGCGATGTACAACTGCAGGCCAACAGGCGGCGTGACTGTACCAATCAGGATCGTCACGATGATGATGAGCGCGAAATGCAGTGGATCGAATCCGAATGCAGGAATCAGAGGCATGAACACCGGAACGAAGATTATCAATGCCGCCAGCCCTTCCAGAAAGAGACCGATAACAAGCAGCATCACGACAAGCGCGAGAAGCATTCCCGTGGGCGGAAGCGACAGACTTTCGAACGCGCCCACCACCTGACGCCCAAAGCCGTGAAAAGTCAGCAGCCAACCGAAAATCGAAGCAGCTGCCAGGATGAACACGGGGATGGCGGTCGTCTCCACTGCCTCGGCAAGCAAGGCCGGCAAATCTCGAACTCCCATCTTTCGATAGACAAGTAGTCCGACGGCGAGCCCGTACACGCAGGCGATCACGCCTGCCTCCGTCGCCGTGTAGAGACCTGAAATGATCCCGCCAAGGATGATGAGAGGCGCAAACAGAGCCGGCAATGCACGCCAGCAGATGCAGGCACGTTCCCGCCAAGGCGTTCGCGGCAGGCGCGGAAAGCCTCTGGCGCGAGACATCAGCGCCACGGTCGCCATAAGGGCGATTCCGATCAGGAAACCCGGAACGACGCCGGCCAGGAACAGGGCGCCGATCGAAAGATTGGTCATGGTGCCGTAAATGATCATGACGATCGACGGAGGAATGATCGGTCCAATGGTGGCGGAGGCGGCAGTGATGCCAACAGCAAATCCTGGCGGGTATCCTTCGCGTTTCATCGAAGGTATCAGCATGGAGCCGATTGCAGCCGCGTCCGCCGAGGCGGAGCCGGATATTCCGGAAAAGAATATCGAAGCGAGCACGTTGCACTGAGCCGTGCCGCCACGAAAATGCCCAACGAAGGCACGCGAGACATTGACAAGCTGGGCGGTCAACCCGGCGCGGTTCATGATTACGCCAGCGAAGATGAAAAACGGCACCGCCAGCAGTGGAAAGGAATTGATCGAAGAGAGCATGCGCTCAGAGACGATCACCGATGGGAGTGGCATTCCCGTTGCCTGCAGGTAAAGCACGTTCAAGATGCTCGCCACCAGCATCGCCACGGCGACCGGAATGCCAAGCACCAGCCCGACGGCGAAGGTGCCAAGCAAGAGAATGATCGCCATTGCGCTAGCCTCCGTCCATGAGATCCGCAACACTGTCGGCGATCAGCACAAGGCACATCAGTGTCAGTCCAACGGGTGCTGCAAGATAGAACAGTATCTGAGGCATTCCCGGAATGGTGTAGAATTCTGATTCGAGATTGACGAGTGCGAGCCCGTAGCCGTGCCAAGCGGTAAACGCGAATGCGCCAAGGGCACAGATCCTTGTCAACCACTTGGAAAGCGTCGCCCCGGCGGAACCCATTGCATCAATCACAAAGGTGACTCGAATGTGCGAGCCGCGCTGAAGCGCGACGAGCGCTCCGAGATACACTGACCAAATGAACAGGTAGCGGTCGACTTCCTCAGCCCACGCCTGCGGGCGATTGAACCCAAAGCGCAGGAATACCTGCGCGGCCATCAGCACGACCGCGCAGGCTAGAAACAGGGAGGCGACCCGCGCCACCAGACGTGCGGCGCGCGGTGCGGAAGCCCCTGATTCTTCCTCGTGATGTGTCAAACAGATGCCCTTAGCGGGCTTCAAGAACGAGGTTGATCAACCCTTCGACATCAGAATGATCAGCTTGGACCTCGCCCCAGAGCGGCGCCATCGCATCGACCCACTCCTGGCGATCGTCAGGCTGGACGACAGTGACGCCACGTTCTTCCATCTGAGCATAGGCGCTCTCGATCTCCGTCTTCGTGATCGTGTCGAAGTAGTCTCCGGCAGCCCAACCCGCCTCTATTACGGCGCTTTGGAACTCTGGCGACAGACTGTCGAATCGCTGTTCATTGATGTTGATGACCATGATCCCGAACATGTGCTGGGTTCTGACCAGACTCTCTGTCACTTCGTCGAACTTCATGTCGAGAGCTGCAACAGCCGGACTTTCAAGGCCTGCGGCAACGCCCGTTTGCATGGCCGTGTAGACCTCGCCCCACGTAACCGGCGTCGGCCGCGCTCCGAGAAGCTCGAACATTCTGATCCACATTCTTGCCTCCGGGGCGCGCATCTTCATGCCTTCGAGCCCTGCAACCGTGGTCACCGGCTCGCCGCGGAAGATCATGTCGCGAAAGCCGAAGCCGGAAAAGCCAACAATGCGCGTGTTGGAGTTGTCAATCATGCCCTGGACAACCGCCTCGCCCCAGGCGCCGTTCTTCGCACGTTCGAAATGTTCGAAGCTTTCCCACAGGAAGGGCAGATCCATGTGTCGAATGGCGGGCCACTTCTTGTCCATCAGGCTTGCTGGCGAGAGCGTCATGTCGATCACGCCAAGATCGAGCTGGTCATAGGCCTCCTGCTGCTGACCGAGCTGTGCGGCCGGGAAGACCTGAATTTCGAGATCTCCGCCCGTGATTCGCGCGATTTCCTCAGCAAAGAAGTTGGCGGTCTTGTCGAGTTGGCCGCCGACCGTGTGGTGGTGGGCGACACGCAGAGTCTCTGCCCCCGCTGCCGTCAAGCTGAATGTCGCCAGGACGACTCCGGCCAAAATTTTCTTTAGTCCAGACATAGGTGTTTCTCCTCCTTGATTGTTGCCTGTGTAGTTCAGGTGGCCGGCCGCTCCCCGAGGACCGGCAGCTCCTCCGGCGGGTAGCCATGTGTCAGCAAGCGGAAGCCTTCGTCGGTCACGACGAACAGGTCTTCCACATGGTACAGCGACTTTCGGGCATGGTCGACCACCACCGGTTCTATGTTTATGACCATTCCTGCCTTGATCGGAGTCTTGTCGCCTGGGCGCAGCATCGGGCTCTCGTGCAATTCAACGCCGAACGAATGCCCGATGTGAGGCATGTGGAAGGGAAGCCCGCGCTTGTCGAATGCATCCCTGCAAATGAAGAAAAGCTCTTCGGCCGTCACTCCTGGCCTTACTGCGCCGATCGTCTCTTTGTGCACCTCGACCAGCTTGCGGTAGATTTCACGCTGTCCAGGCGTCGGGTCGCCCGCGGAGTAGGTACGCGCGAAATCGCTGAAGTAGGCGCCGTAGCGTCCTCCTGTGTCAAGCCGGATGATGTCGCCCAGTTCAGTCTCGCGGTTGCCTGGGGCGCCGTGGGTGAGGATTGAGCGCGGCCCCGAGCCGAAGCACATGAAAAGCACTGTGTCGGCGCCGTTCCGCGTAATGCCGTCGGCGATCTTCGCGGCAATTTGCTTCTCGGTATCGCCGGTTTTGCTTGCGCCGATCGCATCGAGCACGGCTGAATGGGTGCCCTTGGCCGCATGCTCGAGGATGCCCACTTCCTCCTCGGTCTTGATCGCACGCACCTTTGCGACTGCTTGTGTCGTGTCTACCAGAACTGCATCCGGGAGAAGTTCCATAAGCCGGTTGTAGTCGAGGGCCGGAAGGTATTTCAGATCGATGCCGATACTTCCGCTTCCCAATCCGCGCTCCGTCAACGCCTCAGCCAGCTTGTCGACTGGACGGTGAACAAACTCGGTGTATTCCACGAGGTCCTCGATCCAGCTCTCGTCGCGCATGGTAGCGGTTTCAATGGAGCAAAAGACCGCGAATGGATCTCCTGCGCGCGGCAAGACGGCGAAGGCCTGGCGCGGCCTGATCGCTTCCACGGTAATGACGAATGCGCCAGACACGTAGGTGAAATTCTCGGGACTCATGGCAACTACAACGTCTAGGCCATTTGCTTCCGGAATCGCTTTCAATCGCTTCGGGTCCGGCATCTTGGTCTCCCTGTCTCAGGCTTCAATCTGGCTCGCCCGGACCGCACTTGCCACCGGACGAACGCGCGGCTTCCCACGCATGTTGGTTGGAGTTCGTTTCTGCAGGCTGTTGGAACCATGTTGCCATGTCAGAGCAATCGCTGGCATTGTCTTCAAGCCTTGATTGGCCAAGCAAGCTCACCGACCGTGCCGCCTTTCCGCATTGCGGCTCGTTCCAGCGATGCTCGCTGCAATCGGCTCGTAAGGACTTGCCGGCATTCGGTGTCCATTGGTTTCGGATTTCATTCGAAACTTTCGCGTCCGTCCGTCCCCGCCAATGTCAATGGGGCAATTTTCGCCGGATTGTCAACCGGTTTACCAATACGGCGTGGAGGAACTTTGCCGACGGCCCGGAGCGGATTGCCTCAATCACGGCCCGCAAATGGGCCAATGCGCGATCGCCGAGCCAAGATCCGTACACAAAGACATCAATGAAATGCAAAGCGGATTGGCATAGGCGCCTCCATTGTTGTGGACACCCCAATGGATCGAAATGATGCGCCTTGTCATCCCCTCCGGCAGCCGGAATTGCTTGAACACGGCGCCGGCAGCCGACTTTCATTCACGCCAGTTCGCAATTCAACCGCTACCCTCCGAGCATGCACATGATGGTTCTCAATCCTGATCAAGCCGGATTCATCGAACGAATCCCTGGACAACCGGGGGAGCATCCGGGCATTCATCAATCCGAACAAACTCTCGATTCTGAAGACAGCAGGTCTCACACCGCCACAATCACCGTGCAAGGAAACTAGAGACCCTACTGGACCAATGACGAACTGGCGGCTGGAAGATCAACCCCCTTGATGGACGCTCGTCCGGCAAGGACCGACATGTACTGGGCCACTGCCCGGCGCCATGATGCTTCCTCAAGATAACGGGCGATCCTGGGTTGGGCAGTTTCAAAGGGAAGCGTTCGACCTTCAATGCGACGATCAAGACGCAGGACATGAACGCCATATCGTGACTTGACCGGAACAGGGCACAGCTGACCTTCCTCAAGAGCGTCGAGATAGGTCTCCACTTCCGGCACGGTGTCGCCTTTGGCGACCTGACCAAGATTTCCGCCGCTTCTACCCGACGGACAGTCGGAATGCTTTCGCGCCAGACCCGCGAATTTACTTGGCTTGGATTCGATGCTGGAAATCATCCGCTTGGCCCTGCCTGTTGCTTCACGGTAAGCGGACTCGTCGCTTGGGCTGGCAGCGAAGAGGATGTGCGCAGCTTCGTACAATGTGGGGCCTTGGAAACGTTGTGCATTGTTTCGGTAGTAGCGAAGACAGGCCGCTTCATCGGCCCGTGGCGTCTTGATCTCGGCGTCAAGAAGCTGTCGTACGACTGCCTCCTCCTCTGTTTCCCGTTGACCTTCATCGTTCCTGATCGGCTTTGGCCTGATGCCGAGGCAGCGAGCCCTCTGCAGCAGCAACTCGCGCACCACAAGTGCGCGGGCGGCGCTGCGCCATGCTTCAATTGGCGTTTCCGAGGGGTGATTCTGTGCCTCTGCCGCAATCGCCGAGGCGGATACAACTGATCCGTTTACGGTGACGACCTGTGGACCTGTTGACGCCACCTGACCAGCCCAGACCTCACCGTGCCCGTGGTCCCGAATCGTTCGTTCGCACGAGCTGATACCCCGGTCTCCAGATGAATCGTATCGGCGCACTAAGCATGTGCACGAGGCGAGTGAAGGGAAACACAAGGAATATCGTCAAGCCCAGAAACAGGTGCAACTTGTAGATCCAATGCACATCCAGCAAATGTGAGTGGGCAGACAGGTCGAATGTGTACAGCCCTTGGGACCAAGCCATGAACTTGACCATTTCCGAACCGTCGAGATGATCCACCGACACGGCGATAGTCGACAGGCCAATCAGCAATTGCAGATTCAACAAAACCAGGATGAAGATGTCGCCCAACGAGGAAGTCTTGCGGATGCGCGGATCGCCAATCCGACGCCACAGGAGCATCAACCCGCCAAGAAGCGCAATCAACCCTGCAATTCCACCAACAACCATCGAGGCAATCTGCTTGAATGAATGGCCGATCCCCATCAGGTCAACAAGCGCAAGTGGTGTGAGCAGGCCAAACAGATGCCCGAAAAACACAACGAGAATTCCGGCATGAAACAGCACCGAACCCATGACCAACAGTCGACGCCGCAACAGCTGGCTTGACTGCGACCGCCAACTGAACGGTTCTCGATCATACCGAATTACCGATCCGACAACCAAGACGGCGACTGCAACATACGGGTAGACTCCGAACAATGCGGAGTTGAGGACTTCGTTCATGATTCGGATTCCCATGAATTTGAGAATTCATCATTGTTCGGCGCCCGAACAGCCGCTTCGTTCAGTTCCATGCGGGCCAAAACGCTGCGAGCTGCTGGACAACTGCCCCCGGGACTGGCGCCGGCGGATCCAGGGCCAAACGTTACTGGTTCATCTTCCCAACTGCGATCCAGGGCAACAAGATCGTTTGGGTCGTCATCCGGTGAACTGGCCAGCTCGTCGCCGTCGGAAGC
>JAPOOS010000291.1 GCA_026713305.1 Paracoccaceae bacterium | reverse complement strand
TTGGCGGTGTTTGCGCTGGTGTCGTTGAGATTCTGGCGGGCTTAGTTCAGGCGGACTGGATTGAAGCGCGAGCGGAGAAGTTCAACGGCTGATCCAGTTGCGGTGGGGCCACCGGCGCTTGGGATCAAGCCAACGAGGGTCAAGGCTTGAATTCCAAAGCATGGCGCTTGTGTCCTGTCCCGTCACCGGAACCAGTCTGAAGCTTGAACTCGCAGTGTTCCTTCCCTCCCTCGTGGGCACAAGCCGCTGTGCGAGCAGACAGCGGCAAGAGTCCGCACCAGTTTGGCGCTCTGCAATGCCGGCGCGGCGAACGTCGCTCCACGAGTGGGCAGTGTCACCTGCCGGTCGATCGAATTCCCGGCGGAATTCGTCCCGAGTAATTGGTTTCCGAAGGCTCCGGATGCAGCGATGGCTTGCTGAAGAATTCTCTCCGTAGCGAATTCGCCATCGCCACTCCGAAGGCCAATCTGCTTCACTTTCCGGATGGACTTCGGACAGACTCTTCAACATTGCGCCGCTTGCGAGTCCGAATAGTCGCGGTTCAGTCTCATGTCGAAGGCCCGGAAGGGTCCCTGTGACAATTCGACAATCGTATCGACCATTCAAATTTCCCGTCGTTCAACCGCCAAGACAGATCGGTCCGATGCAGGGGGCTCTCCAGGGACAACGTCAAATGGCGCACTACCGTGGTTGCTGCGAGCCGCATTGTCCGCGCCGGCAATCAGCAGCTCCCTCACGACTGTCGGCAAGTGGCTAGCGCCTGCCGCTATGTGAAGTGGGGTTTCACCCCACAACGTACGTACACTCGGGTCCGCGCCGGCATCAATTCATTGCTTTGTCGAAGCCTCCGTGGCTGCTTGGAAAAAGTCATCCGCAAGCAAGTTCTCGCAAGTGTCCTGGGATGATAGCGGTCGCAGCGCCGTCAAAGATACAAGAAAACTGGCAACTGCAATTGCCCTGAACGGGCGAGATGGCAAGGTCATTTCAATGGGCTGCTAGTTCAACAATGCTTGGCAGTGCTGTTGGCGGCGCCAGCTCTGCGCCTGACGCCTTCCGATGGTCAACTCCGGTCACCGCCATGCCAGTCGAACAGCAAAAGCCAGCCCGCATGTCCAACCTCAGCAATTCAATCTCCGTGATGGGACATTTGCATTGTGAGCATGATGATTGTAGCCCGTTAAATCACCAGCCCATCAATCCATGCAGGAGACTGAAATGAAGGCACTGATCACCGCGCTGTCATTTGCGTTTGCAATGTCAACGGCAGCCCATGCTCAACAACAGAACGTCATCCAAGGCAAGCAGGCACTGAGGTTCATTGAAAGGGCCGATACAATCCTAGAGACTAGGAGAACCACTGACGGGTATGAGACATTGTTGATTCATGACGATGAGGTGTGGCTATGCTCGTTCACAATCGTTACGCAAGTGTTGGTCTATTGTAGCCACTCGCCAATTTACGATGGCTAACTGACACTACAGCGATTTAGCGATCATAAATTGCATTCGGGTCCGCGCCGGCATCAATGCATAGCTTTGTCGAAGCCTCCGTGGCTGCTTGGCAAAGTCATCCGCAAGCCAGTTCTCGCAAATGTCCTGGGATGAAAGCGGTCGCAGCGCCGCAAGAATTCAAGGAAACTGGCAACTGCAATTACCCTGAACGGCCGAGATGGCAAGGTCATTTCGATGGGCTTCTTGTTCAACAATGCTTGGCAGCGCCGGCTCTGCGCCTGACGCCTTCCGATGGTCAACTCCGGTCACCGCAATGCCAGTCGAATGGCAATGCCGGCCCGCATGTCCAACCACAGCAATCCAATCTCCGTGATAGGAAATGTGCATTTCGAGCATGATGATTGTATCCCGTTCAATCACCAACCCATCATTCCATACAGGAGACTGAAATAAAGCACTGATCACCGCGTCGGCAAAGTCAACGGCGTCCTTTGCTCAACAACTGAGCGACATCGAAGGCAAGGAAGCAATGAAGCAATTGCGCAATCATAAGTTGCACTCGGTTCATCGCCTGCTTGGCGAACACACTCTGGCCCATGTCCGGGTCATGATCTACTTTAAGCGATCCCGGTCGTCGGCATAGCGCTGCCACGCCTCCTTCAGTGCATCCAGCACATCTGGAACCGTCGCATGCATCCGGTTGCGCAGTCAATTGGACATCAGATAGTTCCACACCTGCTCCATCGGATTGAACTCGGAACTGTAGGGCGGCAAGCGCACCCGTGTCAGCTCTTCGGGAGCGACCAGTGACTTCGCACGATGCCAACCAACGTCGTCAAGCACGAAAATGCAATGGCGGCCGCTGTCCACGGCCTTGCCCTTGCTCGCATAGGCCGCACCCGTCAACCAACTGTTGCCGTAGCGAAAATCTCACACGACGATCGTCCTGTTCCCCTTGGTCGTCCACATGAGCGCAAGCTCGCAAATCTGCCCGTGGCGCATTTCATCCTGGGACCATACGTCGCTGAGCGAACCGGCAGCCCTGGAAGGCTACTCCTCGGCAACAATCTCGGCAATGCGCCGCAGCAGGAAACTCACGTCCGAAAGAGGATGGTCCAATCTTCAAAGATATGCATGCATCGTTGCCCGCGCTTCACACCTGCGACTGTTTGAGGAGGCCGGGCCAGATGCGGAGCATTCGGCGCCAATGTCCTGCATCTGAAAACAGCTGTTGATCAGGCTCAGACAGATACGTTTCGAAGAGAGGCCGTTATTGCATGCATGAACGACTGCGCGGATGAACTTGGCGACAGCAACAGAAACTGCCGTTCATTCTCCCTGTGTATGACCGTGTGGATGTGCTCCATCACCGTGCGAGCCACGCTTCCCATCGGAAACACAGACACATGCAGATCCAACGGACAAACGCGTTCCAGAGCTGGCATTGCCAGATTGCCGCCAAGCCGCAAAGCGCACCAGTTGTCCGTCTGGTTCGTATAGTAGCCTGCATTGCCAGTGACATTCCGAACGTGATCAAGGAGAGTCTGATCGCTTTCCTGCCCGGACGCCAGTGCAAGCAACTGGTCCGGCGCCATCCAGAAGAGCCCAATGCTCCCATCTGCCGCCATTTCCGACCGCCCTGGACTCGGCAATGCCAACCCGAGGCTGTCCTGCAGGGCCTGCTCCAACTCCCCCCGCCTGTTCGAACTGAATGCGATGGAAACAAGACTGAGATCGGGAACTTCCGCAATGTGCGTCTCTTCAAATTCCACATGCGCCTTGCCGAGAAAGGGGACGCTGTGCAGTTTCCACTCAACCACGCTGGCGTTCCCCCTTTGGATCGTAGAAGTGAGGCGAACAGACCGTTACCGGAACCATGCTTCCGTAGAGCGGATCCGCCGCGGTGACCGTTTCGCCATGCCGCTCGTCGCCGCGCTTGAGCAGGCCCAACCCGATGTAGCTCTTGAATGTCGGCGAGTAGATGCAGGACGAAATCCATCCCTCGTCATTCTCGAGCACAGCCTTGTTGCCCGTGCTCAGGAAATGCGCCCCTGCCCGGAGCTTGGCATTGGTGTCCTCGGGGCGCACGCCAACCAGCTTGAGGGCATTGGCGTCATTGAGGTGAGGGCGGCGGGCCAGAATGCTACCCTGAAAGTCCTTCTTGCTGGAGAGCATGCGGGCGGCGCCCAGATTCAGCGCAGTTGTTTGTCCAGTCAGTTCGTTGCCCGCAAAGTGCCCCTTTTCCACTCGCATGACGCCAAGCGCTTCGGTGCCATATGGCGTGACGTCGAATTCCTTCCCTGCCTTAATCAGGATATCCATCAACGAGTGTCCGAAACGCGCCGGCACGGCAATCTCGTATGCCAGCTCGCCGGAGAAGGAAATTCTGAACAGCCGCGCGGCGAAACCTCCGCAAATCTTGATTTCGGCGCACGACATGAAAGGAAACGCCTCGTTCGAAATGTCGAAGCCGGGATCGATGATCTTCTGCAGCAGCCGACGCGCATTCGGGCCGGCGATCGAGAACTGCGCCCAGCCGTCGGTTGTGGAGATGATGTGAACGTCAAGATCCGGAAACAGGCATTGGCGCATGAATTCCAGCTGACGAAAGACCAGACCGGCGTTGGCGGTGGTTGTGGTCATCACGTAGTGGGTTTCGCCGAGGCGTGCGGTTGTTCCGTCGTCGTAGGCTATGCCGTCCTCTCTCAGCATCAGGCCGTATCGCACCTTGCCAACGGGCAAGGTTGAGAAGCCGTTGGTGTAGGCATGATTGAGCAGCGTTGCGGCGCCTGTTCCCTGAATGTCGATCTTGCCCAGAGTGGTCACGTCGCAAACGCCCACGGAACTGCGCGTGGTCATGACCTCCCTGTCGACGCTCTGCCTCCAGTGGGTCTCGGCTGGCCTTGCGTACCATTGCGCCCGCAGCCAGGCGCCCACCTCGACGAACACGGCGCCGTGCTCCTCGGCCCAGCGATGGCTTGGCGTCTTGCGAACGGGGCGGAACCCGCGCCCCCTGGCGCGGCCGGCAAAGGCGCCAATCGCCACCGGGGTGTAGGGTGGCCGGTAAATGGTGGTTCCAGTTTCGGGGATGGACTTGCCAGTCAACTCCGCCATGATTGCAATGGCCGGAACGTTGCCAGCCTTGCCCTGATCGGTGGCCATTCCAAGCGTCGTGTAGCGCTTGAGATGCTCCATGGCGCGCATGCCTTCGCGATGCGAAAGCTCAATGTCCTTCGTGGTTACGTCATTCTGAAAGTCCACCCAGGCGCGTCCCTGGCTCGGCTTGACCTGCCAGAACGGCTCGATGGCGAACGGATTTTCGTCGGATTCGCCGAACTGGAGATCGGCTGTTGTCAGGCCCAAGTCGTCCAGCACTGCCGAAACGACGTCCACGGCATGCTTCAACACCGAACCGAGGCTGAACTTGCCTGCCGCCGCGCCTGCCACGGCCATACCGCGCGGAATGTGCCTGCCGGGAACAAAGGCTGCCAGATCGGAGTCCCACTGCGGCCTCCCGCCATGGTGGCAGGTCAGTTGCAGGTTCGGGTTCCAGCCTCCCGACACAGCCAGGCAGTCCACCTTCAAC
>JAPOOS010000290.1 GCA_026713305.1 Paracoccaceae bacterium | reverse complement strand
GGTTTTCGGTCAGGTCCGCTATGGCCCCTGGCTGATCTCCGGCTGGCTTGAAGTCGCTGTGCAACTCAAACCGTATTCCACCTTCCAGCTTTTGCCTAGGGGGAATGACGGAGCTGACCGGATCCGAAACAAGAGCATTTGGCATGAATGACCTTTCCGCTGACATTGGATGGGGAAACAGATCGCGGCAATCCCAATTGTCCAAGTGAATTTGCCCTGGACAGAGAATCGTGACATCTTCCTTGTATGAATTGGCTGCCCTTTGCCAATGCACTTTCCCGTTGGGGGACCGCAAGCGCCAAACGCGGCGCTGCTTCCGCCGTCGCTTTCTGTATGGGCACGACCCGGTTCATTGATCGGGAGCTTGCCTGCAACGCTGCCGTTTCCCGCGGATGCCGTGCATCTGCGAGTCGATGGTCGAGGAACACCCAATCTTCAGCTTCATGTGCTTCTCCAATGCAACGAAGTTCAGAGAGGCGAGCGCTCAAGAGGAAGCTGTGTGCGGACGATGCGTACGATTTCTTGTGTTTTTCTCAAGAGGCAGGGTTGAAACTTTTCGTCGAAAAATCAAGAGATTCCAGTTTGCGGGAACAGCGCTTGCTCACCCGACTGTGGACAGTGAGCTGCAAGCAATCCAAGGGTCGATCAGCTGGTTGCCGCGAATGGCGCTTCTTGCAGGACTCTCAAACTTGAACTAGATGGTTTGCATCGGGTATGCAGCAGCGACAGTTTTTGCGGAGCGGAAAATGAAGGCAAGAATATTTCAGCCCACAAGATCTGTAATGCAGTCAGGGGTGGGCCGGTCGAGGCACTGGGTCCTTGAATTCGCGCCAGGAGCCAGGCGCGACATCGACCCGCTTATGGGTTGGACGAGTTCGGGCGACACGCAAACACAGGTGCGATTGACCTTCGGCAGCAAACAGGCTGCCGTCGAATACGCTCAGGAACACGGAATTCAGTACGTCGTGGTGAATCCAAAGCGCAGGAAACAGGTTATACGTCCTCGCGGGTACGGCGAGAACTTCGCCTACGAACGCAAGGATTCCTGGACCCACTGACCGCGGAGGCAAGGTGCAGTCCGTCGCCGATTTGCAAGGATGTACAGGTGCATTTGATTTGAGGCGCAGCCAGCATCCATTGCCTGGCAAGAGCTTTATGGACTTGTCAGCCTCACGGTTGTTCTCATGGAATGTGGATCAGCGCCGCAAATCGCTTTCCATTGTGCAACTTCGGCCGAGGCGCCTTCGAATTGCAATGCCTCTGGCGTGCTGAAGTCTGAATTCGGAAACACTCTTGCAAACAAGCGCACAATGAAACAATACCCGCGCGGCAACGGCCCCTTAGCTCAACTGGATAGAGCAACAGACTTCGAATCTGTAGGTTCGGGGTTCGAGTCCTCGAGGGGTCGCCAATTTCCGGCGGCGATCAAGTGCATCTCGGCTGCACAGCCTAGCTGTTGGCCGACGAATTGATCGCTGCCGGACCTGAAATAGCGCGGCCCCTTAGCTCAACTGGATAGAGCAGCTGACTTCTAATCTGCAGGTTCGGGGTTCGAGTCCTCGAGGGGTCGCCATTTCGACAAACAGGGATTCCTTCGCGAGCATCGGCTAGAGCTTGCACTCTGCATGTGGATGCAGAGCAGAGGCAGGATCGAGGACTCTCGCCAAACTGAATTCCGCCATTGCTGAGCGCTCTCCCCCAAAGCCGCAAGCGAGATTGCCCTGCCTACGGTTGTAGCCGAATGCAACGCTCAATCCGGAGACTGCGAGGCGTCCGGATTCTCATCCAACACATCCTCGTGGAAACGCCACCATTTGGGTCGCATCCAGAGGAGAGGACATGAGCTGCAGCCAAGGTCGATGTAGTTTTGCCTCCGAACGGAATCTTCTCCAGAGGTCTGACTGTCCTGAAACTTTGGTCAGGAAGAAGGAGGCTGCGTCTCCCATTGGAGTTTCTCCACACGCGCACAAACAGGGCCAGTGTACATTTGCGGTCTGTGGATCGATTTCCGGGCTCACAGTCTTCTTCCTGGAAGATCGTCCGAACCGATGCTGTAGTTTGTTCTCTTTGCGATGCCCTGATACTGCGAGTGGCAAACAGGATGCTGCGATGGCATCACCGCTTCCAAAGATCGCCTCTACCGCCTTTGATTCGTAGGGCAATGCAGTGGGCGCGCCGACCATGTCGCTGCAGCGGGTCACCGCAGCGCTGACAGCGCCCGCTTCGAGTGTAGAATGAGCGGCATTCCCGATGTAACGAGCCCGAATGGCGCGAACTTTAGCTCTTGAGCCAATCACATTCTCAGGGTCTGACTGCCGAAATTCCATCTGCCGACTTGCGCCCAAGAAGACGATGGACATGAGACCCCAACGAGAGTCCGTTGCGGAAACTGCCCCGCCTGATCTCCACGCAAGTGATCCTCGTGCTCGACATGCAATGCCTGCACGACCTGAAGCATCCCGTCAATTTACACACTTCCAGGGAATTGATGCCGGTGACAGGCAACTGACCAGATTGGCGCCGACAAGCGGACAACGGCTGCCGGAAGACAAGAAGATTTTACCGGGCCAGTGCCTTCCCAAACTGGCAACACCCATGTATATCGCCCAATGGGCGGACATGATCTGAGTGACATGCAAGCATTGATGGCCCCGTGCAGGGCCAAGTTGCGCATTCCTGGGCAGCCCCAGAAGGACTCGAATGTTGCCGCGCTTCAAGGCGGCCAGTCCCGCGATCGGTCCCACAACGAACCAACAGGTCGCTGGCATGTCCGCTTGCGCAGCCACAGCGAGGCCCTGAATTGCAATCGAAACCGCCTACAAACGACACTTGCTCATCGGCTGGTTCTGCATGAAGATCAGGGGTGTCAGCGGTTTCTCCCAGCACGTTGTCGCCGAGGGCGACAAGGAAGGCCCGGCAGTCCTGTTTGTCAACGCGCTCGGAACAGACCTCACAGTATGGGACCGTGTGGTGTCCCTGCTTCCCTCCAGTTGGCGCCTCATCCGATACGACATGCGCGGGCACGGCGATTCCGGCACGCCGCCGGCTCCCTATCTCCTCGACGATTTGGTTCAGGACGCGGTGGATGTGCTTTCGGCGCTAAATGTCAGGAAATGCCTGGTGGTCGGATTGTCGATTGGTGGTCTGGTGGGCCAACAGCTCGCACTTGTTCGCCCGAATCTTGTTGCCGGACTGTTCCTGTCCAGCACTGCGCCGCGAATCGGCACCGTGCAGCTTTGGAATGATCGCATCGACCGTGTACGAGCTTCCGGCTTGCGTTCAATGGCGGACGACGTGATTCGGAGGTGGTTTTCGACCGGATATCGTGCAGAGTTTCCTCGCGAGGCAAGGCAATGGACCGAGATTCTGTGTAGGACCTCCAATGAAGGCTATATTGGATGTTGCCATGTTTTGAGAGACACGGACCTTGCCGACCGGGTCATGGATGTCTCCTGTCCCATCGCGGTTGTTGGAGGATCCGAGGACGTGGCGACACCTCCGGACGTCGTGATCGCCGGTTCCAGATCGCTGTACGCGTCAGTCTGCATCACAATCGAGGGAGCGGGTCATCTGCCCTGCGTGGAGAGGCCCGACGAAACGGCAGGTCTTTTGCGCCGGTTCGTGTCCGAACTGCCTAGTCTTGGGTAGTCGAAACTCCTATTGAAAGGCACTTCTCCTCCTTGCGGGAAAAATCGGAATTCAGTTGCTCTACTCCTTCACACAATCATATGCTCCCGTTCACTCAATGCCCTTCTGCATTGTGGTCTTGGGAACTGCGAACGGAGCGGAATTGCTTCTCGGCAGTTCTTCCCTTCTTTCAGGCCAGGCCAGGCAAGCATGAACAGGAAGCTGGCGCTTGTCTTTGTGTTGCTGACAGTTGCCATCGACTCGATCGGCATTGGCATCATCATTCCGGTGATGCCTGATCTGATCCGTGAGGTTAGCTCTGCCGATCTTGCCGATGCCGCTCTTTGGGGCGGCGCTCTCGCGGCCACATTCTCGCTCATGCAGTTCATTTGCAGCCCGTCGGTTGGAAGTTTGTCCGACCGCTACGGCCGTCGTCCCGTGCTGTTGATTTCACTGTTCTTCATGACGCTCGACTACATCCTGCTGGGAATTGCGCATGTCATGTGGCTGCTGTTTCTTGGTCGAGTGGTCGGAGGCATCACCGCATCGACGCCGGCGACTGTCACGGCGTTCATATCCGACATATCCAAGCCGGAGGAAAAGGCCCAGAACTTCGGACTGATCGGAGCGGCGTTCGGAATAGGCTTTGTCCTTGGGCCGCTCTTTGGAGCGTTCTTTGCCGAGTTCGGGACGAGAGCACCCTTCTATGCCGCAGCGGCCTTTGCCGGCTGCAACTTGATTCTGGGCTGGTTCGTTTTGCCCGAGACCGTGACAGACGCGATCAGGCGTCCGTTCCGATGGAAGCGCGCCAATCCAGTTGGAAGCATCTATCACCTGGCAAAGCTTCCAGGTCTTCGAATCTTCATGGTTGTCATGTTGATATTCCAGGTTGCCTTCACCGTTTACCCCGCAATCTGGTCTTTCTACACGATTGAGAGGTTTGGCTGGGACCCTGCCATGATTGGGCTTTCGCTGGCTGCCTACGGTGTGATGATCGCCATTGTCCAGGGCTGGTTCATTCGCATCATTCTGAAATACCTTTCGGAAAGGCAGACGCTGCTGTTCGGCATGTTTTTCGAACTGATAGGGTTGGCGGGCTACGGATTTGCCACGGAAACCTGGATGGCCTTCGTGCTCATACCCATTAGTTCGATCGGTTCGGTTGCCACACCTGCCCTGCAGGGCATGATGTCGAGAGCTGCGCTCGACAATCAGCAGGGCGAACTCCACGGTGTGAACGCCAGTCTGACCTCGCTGGCCTTCTTTTTGTCTCCACTTGTGATGACTGGAATATTCTATGTGTTTGTGAGCCCTGACTTCTTCATTTACCTGCCAGGAGCGCCGTTTCTGCTCGCAGCGCTAATGATAGTCGCATGCATGATTCTGATTAGGTCGTTCACCCACGAAACCGATCCTCGAGCCATTCCAAGCTCCCGGTCATAGACACTGAATCGCAAGACAGTTTGTCAATTGCGTGCCAAAGTAAGCTGCAGCCGGCCAGCCTGCTGCGGTCTGGCTTGCCGGTCCGCAACCAGAAGCTGTAGCTCGGCGGCGGGAGATCCAAAGGCATTGGGGACTTGCAGATCGACTTGGAATTCGCTTGAGAACGTTGAGCCCCACCGGCGAATAGGCTTGCTCCACCAATTCAGGCCATGAAAGTCCAACCTCCCTCGTCGATGTCCTCATGGCCGGACACACGGCGCTTGAATGCTCATGGAGCGCCTGATCCCGAAAGGCCTCCCAGCTGCCAAGTTCCAAAACCAGCGCTCGGCAGCGAGCCGGCTGACAGTTGCTTTCAGCCTTTCAGTCGGTCGTGACCAGCAGACGCTCCAAACCGTGGAAATGATAGCGGTCGGCATATCGGGGCGGCTCGGCAAAGGCCAATTTGGGATGGCGCCGAAACACCGCCGGCAGTGCGACCGCCAACTCCATACGTGCCAACGGTGCGCCGACACAGAAGTGAATGCCAGCTCCAAAGGAAGCATTCGCAACTGGCTTCCGCATGGGGTCAAAGCTCTCGGGATCGCTGACGTGGGCAGGATCGCGATTGGCTGCCGCCAGCAGAACCGCCACAAGATCGCCCCTGCGGAACCGATGTCCGAAAGCTTCCATGTCCTCCTTGCAATGCCGCTCGAACATGTGAAGCGGAGGATCGAATCGCAGGATTTCTTCAACGGCTCCGGCAACGTTTTCTGCTGCGAAGACCTGGCACGGCGGCAGGCGGGATTCGACAATCGTCTTGATGCCGTTGCCAATCGTGTAGGCAGTCGCTTCATGGCCGGCATTCAGCAGCAGGATGCAGGTCGAGATCATTTCGTCGCGGGTCAGCCTTTGCCCCTCCGTCTCAACGACCAGCAGTCGGGAAATCAGATCATCGCCCGGTCTCCTCAGGCGCCGATTGAACTCATCGTTCATGAAATCGGAGAAGTCGCTCGCGGCGGTTGCCGCTTGAAGCTCGGTCGCGTGATTTCGCCTCGCCTGGTACATGGTGACCATGTCGTGCGACCACGCCAGAAGCTGATCAGCCATGTCCTCGGCGATGCCAAGCAGGCGGGTGATGACGAGTACGGGAAGACGCTCGCCAAATCCCCTTTGCAGCTCGATCGTGCCGGCGCCGAGTTCGTCGAGGATGTTCGCCGCGATGCATTCGATGTCCGGCCTCAACGCAGCTATGCTGCGGCTTGTAAACGCTCGGGAAACGAGATTGCGAAGTCGCGTGTGCCTGGGTTGATCAAGCTCCAGCATTGAGTTTCGTTCAAGCCGCATGAACGGTTCAAGATGCGAGCCGTACTGTTGACTCTGTCCACTCTGGTCTTCGCGTCCCCAGCGGCGGTCCCGCAGAAAGAAATTGACCGCCCGCCAGGAAACTGCACAGATCCTGTCGTAGTTCTCCCAATGGAAGAGGTCGCCTTGCTGGAGCGCCCGCCGGTAGAAGCCGTAAGGCGACTGCACGAATCGGAAGTCGCGGGGCGATTGCTTGAATGACTTCATGCTCCCTTTCCAACCCTTGGCGGAATGTGCGTGCAGGACAGCACAGACTACGGAATTGCATGGCTTGCGCAGCTTGAGTTTCCAGACGCAAATCCGCCGCTTCCCATTTGCCGCTTTGACTGTTCGCCTTGGCGACGCTTGACCTTCTCAATGGCATGTGCGCCTGGAGATGCAAGACGCCGGCGAGATGCCATCGAGTTCCTGGTCGAAGTCCTGTGTTGGCGCTTTTGCGCTCCACGGACATTGGCAATCCAACATGCAATTGCCCAGATAAGGTTCAGCGGGAAGCGTAGAGCCGACACTTGGCAAAGGTCAATGCAAATCCGGCAACTGAACTGGCCCGAGCGTCATGGGGCCGCCAACTCGCCAGTCTACATGGAACTTTGGCGCCACTCTCGTGGAAGGTAGTTGACACGGCACAGGATGGCTTCGGCTGTCCGACGATGTGATGCCCACTCCCGGGATGCAGCCGCCGGTGGCAATTCACCGCGCATTCGAGCTCAACAAGCTCGAAGTTCCCGTCAGGGCCAACATTGCGGGAGCGGAGGCGCTGGCCAATTCATGCGCCGAGGGAAATGTCGAATTGACAAATGCAACTGCGAATCGACAAGCATCGCTGCAGCTCCAACAGTCTCTCCATTTGTGGAGGCTGGGCTTGCCCAATTGAGATTTGCAGACGGTTCCAACCTGCAAGCTTGAATCGGATGGAACAAACCCAGCCGAGGAGCGGTTGCCACAAAAGGCTTCGTTCGCAACCTGACGGTTTGCCCAGACCTAACTGTCGGAAGCTTTGGTCTTGGGCAGCATCGCAACTCTGATTCGCTTCCAGTCTTCCAGCACTGCCACAGGGTCCAGGCGGCGCGAGAATTCGTCACGAATGTTGTTCCATCGGAAGCGCACGGAGTTCATGACGATTTCTCTGTCAAGCTCCTGAAACTCCTCGCTGACGGGAGACGAGTTTGCGAGGGCTTCCGGGCTTTTCGCAAACGCCAGTTCTCCCGTTGCGGCATTTGCCCAGACTGTCTTTCCGTTGCGGTCAAGCAGTTCCTGGAGTGCTTCGTCCCTAATGCTCGCGGCGTGCGTGCCCTTGAAGGTCGCCGCGACGCATTGCGCTATGCAGAACTGGCCCAATGCCTCGGCATCCTCGCGCGACAGGCCGCCATGCCGTGAGAGAATTGCGACCGCGTAAATGGACAGGTCCGACAGACAGGCCGTGTAGACTGACCACTTCGACATGGTAAGCGACGGAGCAAACTTCTCGTCCTTGAAGATTTCCACATACTGCCGCCCCATTCTTGCTTTCAAGTACCCGTACAGCGAGGTTTGCGCGACATATGCAGAGCGGGTGTGAACGAATTCGACAAATGAGTCCATCCTGTCGATGGGCGACTTGTCGAAACGCAGTCGCAGCATGTGCAGGAACTTGGAAAGCTTTGTCAAACGTATGATGTTCATGAATAAAGGATGTTTTGGGGAAGTGCTATTGCAACCAATGTAGACATTTGATAGTGATGCCTTGAACTGAGGCTTGGAGATAGCTGCAGGAACGCTCAAAAGCAACCGTAGCTGGTTTGCCGGGTTTCAAGTTACTTGTAGAGCATAGGGAGGCATCGATGGCCGACGGTATTGGTTCGCAAGGGAGGAATTTACACTGGCGAAAAACCCGTAATCTCACGATTTGGGTCCTTATTCTCTGGGTTATCTTCTCGTTTGTGGTGCACGCATTTGCAAAGGGCCTGAACGGAATGTCCTTTCTCGGATTTCCGCTAGGGTACTATTTCGCTGTGCAAGGCTCATTGGCAATATTCGTGATTCTGATTTTTGGGCAGAACTATCTGCAGGACAAGATCGACGAAGAAGCCGGTCTTGGGGACTGAAGGAGTTTAGCAATGGCTGAGAGCAGCGAACGAAGTCAATTCATTAAGAATCTGCCCAAGATATACGGTTTGTATACGGGCGGGTTTATCGTTTTCATTCTACTCATGGCCGTGCTTGAACAGCTCGGGGTGTCGGCGGCAACGATCGGCGTCCTGTTTGTTGCATTCACGGTCGTAATTTACGCCGTCATTGGATGGCTTTCGCGGACCATGCAGGTTGACGCCTACTACGTGGCGGGGCGGGAGGTCCCCCCGGTATTCAACGGCATGGCAACCGCTGCAGACTGGATGTCTGGAGCTTCATTTGTTGCGTTGGCAGGAGGCATTTACTTTGGGGGTCACGGATACCTCGCATTTGTCGTCGGATGGACGGGCGGCTATGTGCTGGTGAACTCGCTGATGGCACCCTACCTGCGCAAGTTTGGATGCTACACGGTGCCGGATTTCATCGGCACGCGCTATGGCGGCAATCTGCCGAGGCTGGTTGCCACGGTCATTCTGTTTGTGGCATCCTTCACCTACGTGACCGCGCAGATCAACGCATCCGGCACCATTGCGTCCCGCGCATTGTTGATCCCGTTTGAGGTTGGCGTCTGGTTTGGGCTGCTGGGCATTCTTCTCTGTTCGATGCTTGGAGGCATGCGGGCTGTCACCTGGACACAGGTAGCGCAGTACATCGTGCTGATTATCGCCTACCTTGTCCCGGTCATCTGGATGTCGAACGTTCAGGGATTTGGGATAATTCCGCACTTCAGCTACGGCGATGCCGTCAGCCGAATTGCCGAACTCGAACAGCTGTACGGTGTCGGTATGGCTCCCGCTGGCGATCCAGAGGTCAGGGGCGTTCGCATTCTAACCACGCTGCACAATGAACCTGGAACTGGAATGGCCAGTTGGAAGTTCATGACGCTGGCGTTTTGCATGATGACGGGAACCGCGTCGCTGCCACACATCTTGATGAGGTATTTCACCACCCCATCGGTACGGGCAGCCCGCAAGTCGGTCTCATGGTCACTCCTGTTCATCTTCCTGCTGTACTTCACGGCGCCAGCGCTGGCCACACTGACCAAGCTCCAGGTGCTTGATCCTAATCTTGCCACCGGCATCATCGGGAAGCAGATTGAGGAAATCAATCAGTTGGCCTGGATACAGAATTGGCACGACGTCGGTTTCCTTGCCATTGTCGATGGCAACGGCGACGGATTGCTTCAGGTCAACGAATTCTTCATGAGACCCGACATCGTCGTGTTGGCAACGCCGGAGATCGCCGGCTTGCCCTACGTGATTTCCGGTCTTGTTGCTGCCGGCGGAATGGCTGCTGCCATGTCGACGGCGGACGGGCTGTTGCTCGCCATCGCCAATGCGCTCAGCCATGATCTTTACTACAAGATCATCGATCCAAATGCCGACACAAAAACCCGGCTGATTGTTGCCCGGGTCTTGCTGATCGGCATCGGCATTCTGGCGGCGCTTGTTGCAAGCTTGCGGCTCACCGGAATATTGGGGGCCGTCGCGTGGGCATTCGACTTCGCGGCATCCGGATTGTTCTTCCCGCTTGTGCTTGGCGTTTGGTGGAAGCGGGCCAACAGACAGGGAGCTGTGGCCGGAATGGTGCTCGGTTTCCTTGCTGGAACCATCTACCTTTGGTACGTCTACACAGGCGGAACGCCCTGGTTGGGAATAGACCACCTGAGGTTTGCCATTATCGGCATGCCAGTCAGTCTTGTTGCAATGGTTGTGGTGAGTCTGATGACCGAAGCGCCATCCGCTGAAGTTCAGCAAATGGTTGATGACATTCGAGATCCCAGTGGAACGACCATTCTTGAGCGCACCTAGTTGAATTAGGCTTAAATTTGACAAGGGCGGGCAATGAATTGCCCGCCCTTTCCGCCTTCTTTCGGAACAGATCGGTGGACAACCCCTTCGCAGCCTTCCCGCTTTCGATTCTCATCTTGGACTATGTTCTGGGAATGGCCATGTGGACCTTGATCGGCCGTTTCGGCATGAACCTGTTCCTTCCTCAAGACAGCAAGTTTTTCTTCATGCGCGCATTTGTTCGCATGACGGACTGGATCATTCGCGCGTTTCGGCCCGTCACGCCCAGTTTTCTGCTTGAGCCGTTGATCCCGCTGTATGTGGCGTGGTTCTTCTACATGTTCCGCTTCTACCTGTTGCCGTTTCT
>JAPOOS010000285.1 GCA_026713305.1 Paracoccaceae bacterium | reverse complement strand
TGGCTGGGCCGGTGCCGCCGACTGTCCAAGGACTACGAGAGCACAGTGGCGAGTTCACTGGCGTGGACGCAGCTGGCGGCGTGCCGGAACATGGTGCGCCGAATTGCCCGTGCCAGGGTCAAGCGAAAAGAGAACAATGTTCCGGCGTGAGTGTGCATGAAACAGGGGAAGGTGACTTTCGAATCGGGCACTGAACATGTCATGGCCAAGGAGCCTCTTGCAAGACCATGGTTCGCATAGGTGGTCAACACGATGGGGAGCGGAAGCTGGATGTGTTCAACCGCAAGCCGGCCCGAAGCAACAGAAGGGTGCTGATGTCGCGCGACAAGGCATCGGTTCGGCAATGTCACGAATTCGAGTGCGCTGCCTCCCACAACAGTGACAGGTGAAACTCGCGCAGCGCGTACCGTGGTGTCGCTGTGACCAGTCCGGCTATGTTGGTGCAGGCTGAAGTGCGCGTTGTCGTCTCCTTTGCAGCATGAATGCGCCTCCGGTCGTGGCATTCCCGGTTGGCCACCGGCGCCAGCCGGCTGGCGCCGCCGCGGATGCGGCCCGCGGGGCCAAGAGTGCATAGCTCACCAAGATCGCGTCGTACAGTCTGGCTGGTCACCCCGAACTCGGCGAAAATCGCATCGACCTTGACAGGTCCTTGTTCCCTGAGGTGGGCCTAGATCTGCTCTTGTCGTTCTGTGAGTGTCATTCTCTGCATTCCTTTGCGCAGCGCTCCAGCAAAGTCGGCCCTCGCGGACTTTCCATGTGATTTGCGTTTACTTTCGCAAATGTTCGTCTATTGAAGCAATGGCGGGAATTTCCCCGAAATTGAAAATGGAAGGAGGAAAAATGTCCAAGTATCTTCTCTCCGCGGTCGCCATGCTTGCCTTGTTGGCGACAGGTGGTTCGGCAGTTGCCGACATGGCCGCGGCGGAAAAATGGATTGATGAAGAATTTCAACCATCGGTATTGTCTCGCGAAGAGCAGCTGGCCGAGATGGAATGGTTCATCAAGGCTGCCGAGTCCTTCGCCGGTATGGAAATCAATGTGCTGTCGGAGACCATCCCGACACATTCCTATGAATCCGGAGTGCTGACAAAAGCGTTTGAAGATATCACAGGCATCAAGGTTAACCACCAGCTCCTGGGAGAGGGCGAGGTCGTCCAGGCAGTCCAAACCCAGATGCAGACGCAACGTAACCTGTATGATGGCTACGTCAACGACTCTGACTTGATCGGCACGCATGCCAGGCTACAACTCGCCTACAACCTGTCCGATATGATGGCAGGCGAATGGGCCGGCACGACAAATCCGGGGCTTGACGTCGACGATTTTATCGGAGCATCATTCACCACCGGTCCAGACGGAAAGCTATATCAATTGCCTGACCAGCAATTTGCAAACCTTTACTGGTTCCGCAAGGACTGGTTCGACCGGGAAGATCTTCAAGCCCAGTTCAAGGAAATCTACGGCTATGATCTTGGTGTGCCAGTGAACTGGTCTGCCTACGAGGATATCGCCGAATTCTTCTCGGTCCATGTCAAGGAGATCGACGGCGTTCAGGTCTACGGCCACATGGATTATGGCAAACGCGCACCGGACCTCGGCTGGCGAATGACGGACGCCTGGCTGTCGATGGCTGGTGCCGGTGACGTTGGCGAACCAAACGGCATCCCCGTTGACGAATGGGGCATCCGCATGGAAGCGGATTCGTGCAACCCGGCTGGCGCCAGCGTGAGCCGCGGCGGTGCCGCAAATGGGCCGGCTGCGGTCTATGCCATCCGAAAGTGGGACGAATGGCTCCGTAACTATGCGCCTCCGGGAGCTGCAAGCTATGACTTCTATCAGTCGCTTCCGGCGCTCAGCCAAGGGAATGTGGCACAGCAGATCTTCTGGTACACCGCATTTACGGCCGACATGGTAAAGTCGATCGAAGAAGGCAACAACACCGTCGATTCCGAAGGCAACCTGCTCTGGCGGATGGCGCCTTCTCCGCATGGCCCATACTGGACCGAGGGCCAGAAGGTTGGCTATCAGGACGCTGGCTCCTGGACTTTCCTGAAGTCGACGCCATCTGATCGCGCACAAGCCGCTTGGCTCTATGCCCAATTCGTGACGTCCAAGACTGTTGACACACGCAAGTCACATGTTGGTCTGACCTTCATCCGCGACAGCACGGTAAATCACGAGAGCTTCTCCGAGCGCGCCGGCAAACTTGGCGGCCTGGTCGAGTTCTACCGCTCGCCTGACCGTGTCGCCTGGTCACCGACCGGTATCAACGTGCCTGACTACCCCAAGCTGGCACAGATCTGGTGGCAGCAGATTGGTGACGTCAACTCGGGTGCCTTCACTCCGCAGGAAGCCATGGACCGTCTTGCCGGCGAAATGGACACAACGATGGCGCGTATGCAGGCTGCTGACGAAGCCGCCAACGTCTACGGTGGTTGCGGCCCGCGCTTGAACGAGGAACGTGACCCCGACTACTGGTTGAGCCAGCCCGGTGCGCCGAAGGCAAAACTCGCCAACGAGAAACCGCAGGGTGAAACTGTTCGCTACGAGGACATAGTCGCCCGTTGGAATCAGTAATCTGATCCCTCAGGCGGGGCGCACACTGGTGTGCCCCGCCGCCACCCCAAGACTCGCCGATCGTTGCCACTGGAGATACTCAGCGGTAAAGGGTGTGCCAAGGAAATCAACATGACGCTCGAACTCAGAAACGTGACGAAGAACGTCGGCTTGGAAACCCACATTTACGAGACGTCGCTTAAATTTGAACCAGGCGGTTTCAACATTCTCTTGGGAGCCACGAATGCCGGCAAAAGCACGCTGGTAAGATTGCTGGCCGGCCTTGAGCGACCTACACAAGGCGAAGTCTGGTTCGATGGCAGGAACGTCACAGGGGAAAGCCCCCAAAGGCGCAACATCTCGCTGGTCCACCAGTTTTTCATCAACTACCCGCACATGACCGTGTACGAAAACATTGCCTCGCCTTTGCGCGTAGGCGGTGTAGCCAAACCGGAGATTGACCGAAGAGTGCGTGAGACGGCAGACATCCTGCAACTTGGGCCTATGCTCAAGCGCCGCCCGCAGGAATTGTCTGGCGGCCAGCAGCAGCGTACCGCGTTGGCGCGGGCAATCGTGAAGCAATCGAAGGCGATCTTTCTCGATGAGCCATTGGCCAATCTCGACTACAAATTGCGCGAGGAATTACGCGAACAACTTCCGGACATTCTCGATGAGCGCGGCACGGTTGTTGTATACGCCACCTCAGAGCCGACCGAAGCGCTGCTCTTGGGTGGCCATACGGCATTGGTGCATCAGGGTCATGTCACGCAGTTCGGGCGCACCACGGACATATATCGCTCCCCCTCGAACTTGGTCTCGGCACGAGTGTTTTCTGACCCGCCAATCAATCTCGCACCGGTGGAGAAGCGGGCGGATCAAATTCATCTCGACAACTTGACATGGTCAGTCCGGGGAGACGCCGCGACACTTGGCGATGGGCGCTACACCATCGGCATTCGGCCGCAACACATAACGCCAACCCGGCCAAACGCACCCTCGGTGCCCGTGCATGGCCAGGTAAAGATTACTGAACTCAGCGGTTCAGAAAGCATTGCGCATTTCTCTATTGGAGACCGGATATGGGTGAGCCTTTCTCCGGGTGTACATCAATGCCAGGTAGGCGAACCGCATGAGTTCTATCTGATCCCGGACCACTGCTACTATTTTGACGGAACGGGAGCACTGGCAGCGAGGGGCACGGCACATGGCTAAGATTACCCTGGAATCCCTGTACCACAGCTACCTGCCCAATCCTGCCGGTCTCGAGGACTATGTTCTCAAGGAAATCGAAATCTCATGGAAGGATGGAGGTGCGTATGCGCTGTTGGGGCCTTCCGGCTGCGGCAAGTCAACATTGCTCAACATCATTTCAGGACTGTTGACGCCCAGCAGGGGCCGGGTGCGATTCGACGATGCCGACGTGACCAGTCTTCCCCCCGATCAGCGCAATATCGCGCAAGTGTTCCAGTTTCCCGTAGTTTATGACACCTTGACGGTTTACGACAATCTGGCGTTTCCGTTACGCAACCGCGGTGTGAAGGAGTCACGAGTTGACACTCGGGTTCATGAAATTGCCACCATGCTGGAACTCGAAGACAGCCTGACGACGCGCGCCTCAAACCTGACGCCAGACAACAAGCAAAAGATCTCGATGGGTCGTGGATTGGTCCGCGACGACGTCAACGTCATCATGTTCGACGAACCGTTGACGGTGATTGACCCGGAACTGAAGTGGAAATTGAGATCGAAACTCAAGGAGCTCCATCAGAAAATCGAAGTGACAATGATCTATGTCACCCACGACCAGACCGAGGCATTGACATTCGCCGATGAAGTGGTGGTGATGCAGGACGGAGAAATTGTGCAGATTGGCACTCCAGTTGAACTCTTCGAACGCCCGCATCACACTTTTGTCGGTCATTTCATCGGTTCACCCGGCATGAACATTCTCCCCTGCGAAGTCGTCGAAGGCGCTGCATTTTTCCGGGGACACAAGGTTGAGTTGGAGGGCGCAATCCTGAAACCCGAGGGCCGTACCGAGATTGGAGTACGTCCTGAATTTGTTCGGCTTGACAAAACCGGCATTCCCGCTGTCATACGGAAGGCCTCCGATATTGGCCGGCACACTGTGGTCGAGGCCATGGTTGCCGACATAGCCGTCAATGCAATTTTTTATGGTCCCCCGCCTGCGAAAGGGACAGAGGTGTATCTCAGTCTCGTTGCCGACAAGACGCGGCTTTACTCCGACAACTGGATCTCAACCGAGGCGTCAGAATGAAGACCGAGAACCAACGGGCCTGGATCTTTGTGTTGCCAGTGCTGATTCTTGTTGCTTTCAACGCTCTGGTGCCATTGATGACCGTGGTCAACTATTCGGTGCAGGAAACGTTTGGAAACAACCAGTTCTTCTGGGCAGGTCTCAGGTGGTTTGAAGAAATCTTGCAGTCCGAGCGTTTTCATGCCGCCCTAGGCCGCCAGCTGTTTTTCACCTTCACGATCCTTATCATCGAAATCCCGCTTGGAGTTGCCATCGCGTTGGCAATGCCACGCAAGGGCCTGTGGGTGTCGGTCTGCCTTGTCCTCATGGCCTTGCCGCTCCTGATACCCTGGAATGTCGTTGGCGCGATGTGGAATATCTTTACCCTGCCCAAGATCGGACTTCTGGGCTGGACGATGAACAACTGGCTTGGCATTCCGTACAACATGACCGTCAGCCCCGTTGCAGCGTGGATTACGGTCATCATGATGGACGTCTGGCACTGGACTTCGCTAGTCGTCCTTCTTGCCTATGCCGGATTGATATCCATCCCCGAAGCCTACTACCAGGCCGCCAGGATTGATGGCGCCTCCAACTGGTCTGTTTTCCGATACATCCAGTTGCCCAAGATGAAACGTGTGCTGACGATCGCTATCCTCCTCCGCTTCATGGACAGTTTCAACATTTACACCGAGCCCTTTGTGTTGACGGGAGGTGGCCCTGGCAATTCGACGACGTTGCTCAGCATTGACTTGGTCAAGGTGGCGCTGGGTCAGTTTGATCTTGGTCCCGCTGCCGCGATGAGCCTGATCTATTTTGTAATCACGCTTGCGGTTTCTTGGCTCTTCTACACACTGATGACAAGGAACGAACAGTGAGACTGCGCAGCTTGGTTCCTCTCATCTACATCCTGTTCCTGATGCTGCCCATCTATTGGCTGCTGGCAATGAGCTTCAAGACCACCAACGAGATTCTGGGAGGCTTCAGCCTGTTTCCACAGCGATGGACACTTGCGAACTACCAAGCGATCTTCACTGATCCAACCTGGTATTGGGGCTACATAAACTCGATCATATACGTATCGCTCAACTCGATCATCTCTCTGTTGGCCGCTCTTCCCGCGGCCTATGCCTTTTCAAGGTTTCGTTTTCTAGGCGACAAACACCTGTTTTTCTGGCTTTTGACCAACCGGATGGCGCCTGCGGCAGTGTTCGCGTTGCCGTTCTTCCAACTCTATTCCGCTGCCAACCTATTCGACACGCACCTCGCTGTTGCCTTGGCACATTGCCTTTTCAACATTCCACTGGCGGTCTGGATCCTGGAAGGATTCATGTCCGGCATACCCAAGGAACTGGACGAAACGGCCTATGTCGATGGCTATTCCTTCCCCCGTTTCTTCATCACGATCTTCATCCCTTCGATCAAGGCCGGTGTCGGTGTGGCGGCTTTCTTCTGCTTCATGTTTTCATGGGTAGAGTTGCTGTTGGCAAAGACACTTACTGCAGTCGAGGCAAAACCCATAGCTGCTACAATGACACGGACGGCGTCGAGCGCGGGCTATGAGCTTGGACTGTTGGCCGCTGCCGGTGTTCTGACAATCATCCCGGGGGCCATTGTGATCTATTTCGTCCGCAACTACATCGCCAAGGGCTTTGCTCTCGGGAGAGTGTGATGCGCCGAACTGTTTACCTGATCCTGACACTCCCGGCCGTCGCCATGGCTCAAGGTTGGGGAAATGTCGGCACACCGAAGGAAGAGGAGTTTACCTGGACCAAATGGTGGATCGAACCACTGTTTGGCGGGTTCTGGATGGCTTGGACCCGTGCAACATTGGCGTTTTTTGTATTCATCTTTGGCTTCATTGCAATCATGGCCCTGATCGAACTCAGGTACCCTGGCGGCAACGAACGCAACGGCGTGCTTGGTCTGACCACCACGCGTGGCGACCGTTTGTTTATTGGACTGTTGGGCTCGGCCTACGTTTTTCTCACCTGGATTGGACTATTCGGCACGTCGATCGTAGTGCCGCTTATCCTCTCGGCGGCATGGATTGGATTTTGCTTTCGAAAGGTGTAGTGAAGACTTAGTCGAAATTCGCTCCCTGTTGCGTTGTCGTTGCCCAATGTCCGGAAATCCTGCTTCAGCTCTTGTTTTCTGTATGGAAAGCACGGAAGGCGGTTTTGTGACCTTCGCCGTCCTGCCCGAGTCTCGGTTTGCAGGCCTCCACTGCATCGTGAAGGATGCTCTGGACCGGTCGGCTGTTGTTCGAGCAGAAAACGAGCTTAAGCCAAAGCGATCCTTCTATCATTGACGGCAAAGCGCGCGGTTTGGGCGATCATGCCTTGGTCCGTTTCCGCCAACCTGCAACTGTCGGCAAATACTGCAATGCCTAGTCGCGGAGAGAAGGGCTGCCAGGCGATTGGGACAATGCGGATGTTCGAGTTCGTTCAATGCGTTTGATTGAACACCGGCGGCGGGGCGCTCGGGAGCCGGCTCCAACTGCCAGAAGCCGATCAGCGAAGGTGGCAGGCCACCGAATGGTTGTCGGCTCGCGCCGACAGGACGGGGCGCTCTCTTCTGCAAACGTCTCTGGCCAGCGGACAGCGGGGATGGAAGGCACAACCTGAAGGAGGATTGACGGGACTTGGGATTTCACCGGCCAGAACCGGCGGGCGCGAACCCTTTCCGACTGCCCTCAATCTCGGCACTGAAGCCAGCAGCGCCTCGGTGTATGGATGATGGGGCTTGTCAAAGAGCGAGTCCCGGTCGGCCAGTTCAATGATGCGGCCCAGATACATTACGGCAACGTGGTGGCACAGATTTTCCACAACCGCGAGATCATGCGAAATGAACAGCAGCGCCACTTTCGACTCCCGCCTGAGATCGCGCAGGAGATTGATGATCTGCGCCTGCACCGAAACGTCCAGAGCCGAAACGGGTTCATCGCAGACGATGACTTCAGGTTCCAGGGCAATGGCACGGGCGATGCCAATGCGCTGACACTGACCACCCGAAAACTCGTGCGGATACTTGCGCCGCATTCCTGGGTCGAGACCTACGGCTTGCATCAGTTCGGCGACGCGGCCGTCTATCTGCTCGGACGGGCAGGAAGCGTGAATTCGGAATGGCGCACCCAGAATGCGCGACACGCGATGCCTGGGATTGAGGGATGAAAGCGGGTCCTGAAACACAATCTGCAACTTGCGGCGCAGCTGCCGGAGTTTGTCTCCTCTGAACAGACCAATGTCCTCGCCATGCAAGTAGACGGCGCCGCTTGTCGGCAACAGCAGTCTGACAAGCAGCCGCCCAACCGTTGACTTGCCGCAGCCGCTTTCGCCCACAAGCCCAAGCGTTTGTCCAGGGTGCAGACTCAACTCTACTTCTTCCACCGCTCGCACTTGCCGCAGGCCGCCCGACAGAACGCCGCCGATCGCAAAGTGCTTGGTGAGCTGCCTGGCTTGCAGGGTTGCGGTCTGCATCATGCGACACTCGGGTTGTGGCAAGCCAAATCGTGACGGTCTCGATGCGGCGTCAGTTTCGGCACGGTTGTGCGGCAAATGGCGATGCTTCGGTTGCATCGGGGTTCGAAACTGCATCCAGGCGGAGTCTGATCAAGCGGCGGTACAGTTCCCGGAATTTCGCTTAGGCGAAGATTCCGGTTGAGCCCCAGCGTGGGTGCGCAACTCAAAAGTCCACAGGTGTATGGGTGCTGGGACTCCTGGAGGATGCGGCCGGTCGCCGCCTGTTCGACAATGCGGCCGCAGTACATGACAACAACCCGGTCTGCATGCTCGGCGATCAAACCAAGGTCGTGAGTGATGTGCAGCACGGCCAATCCCCGTTCCCTCTGCAGGTCGCGCACGAGTTCGAGTATCTGGCGCTGAATTGTCACGTCGAGCGCCGTGGTGGGCTCATCGGCTATCAGCACCGCAGGGTCGCAGGCCAGCGCCATCGCAATCATCACGCGCTGGCGCAACCCGCCGGACAGCTGAAAGGGATACTCGCCG